>NZ_JBQQBP010000009.1:0-374369 GCF_052245875.1 Actinomadura sp. 3N407 | reverse complement strand
GTCGGCGTGGGAGTGGGGGTCGGCGTTGGCGTGGGAGTGGGGGTGGGGGTCGGCGTTGGCGTGGGGGTCGGCGTAGGCGTAGGCGTGGGCGTCGGGGTCGGAGTGGGAGTCGGGGTCGGGGTCGGAGTGGGGGTGGGCGTCGGGGTGGGGGTGGGCGTGCCGTCCGTGATCTCGAACGTGGCGAACGGGTCGTCCTGGCCCGGGTCCTTGGTGCACTGGACGTCCTGGCCGCCCGGCCACACCTCGGTCCCGTCGGCCCGCTTCGGGTTGATGCGCTGCACCATGTCCCCGACGTAGATCTCGCCGTGGCCGGGCTGGGTGAAGACCAGTTGCGGGGCGGCGCCCGTGGCGATCAGGTCCCACTCCGCGCCCGCCTCCTGCGGGATGTCCGTCTGCGGGATGACCGCGTCGACGGCCACCGGCAGCTGCGGCATCTCGGGCACCGACAGCGTCGCGTCGGCCGTCGCCGTCCCCTCGATGGTGGCGGCCCTGACGGCGCGGAGCCCGTTGGTGATGGTCCCGGTGATGTGGGCGGTCGCCTCGATCTGGAACGCCGGGGTCTGCTCCCCGACGGGGATCTCCGCCGGGATGTCCGACTTGACGTCGACCGAGAGCGGCTGGTTGCCGATCAGCGGGAAGACGCAGTGGTAGTTGATCGTCTGCTGGACCGGCACCGCCGCGGCGGGAGCGGCGCCGATGACGCCGAGCGCCGACAGGCCGAGTCCGCCGATGGCCGCGACCGCGAGGCCCCTGGCCCCGCGCCGGCCGCGCCTGCTGAGCTTGTCTTCCATTTTCTGCCTTTCGTCGGAACGGACCGAGTGGCGAATCTGCGAACCGAAAACTACCGACCGGCACCGGGGCTGTCTTTACGGTCCACTGACAAATTAGAAGACGATGGCACTCACCGGTTCAACACGATCCGAGGTCATTCTCAAAAGGTCGAACATGCGCAGAAAATGACACTTTTACAGGCTGGGGCGATGGCCGGCGCTCAACGCGTGACAACAATTGCCGGACGGTGGATCGAACGCCGATTCACCGTCGCAGAATTTGTCATCCGGCGATTGTTTTCCGGTCGCCGTGCGGCTGCTCAGAGGTGCTTGTACGTCGTGTAGTCCGACGCGAAGTCGTTGTGGCGCAGGAAGTTGGTGAAGCTCATGGTGATCGTCGCGTCCAGGCCCTCGACGTAGTGCCACCAGCCGATCGGGATGAACAGCAGCTCGCCGGGCGCGAGCGTGCACTCCAGCACCTGCGCCTTCCTCATCGCGGGGAACCGGTCGAAGTCGATCGCGCTCGCGTCCACCTCCGAATAGCAGTGGACGGTGTTGTAGATGAACGCGGTGTCGTGCAGCGGCACCATTTTGATCTTCTTGCGGCCCATGACCTGCGCCATGAAGTTGTTGGTGAGGTCGTGGTGGAACGGCGTCTTCGTCCCCGCGGGGCCGAGCCAGAAGAAGCTCCGGCCCCGCGCGTCGCCGTCGAGGTACTCGCCGAGCGGCTCGATGTCGTCCCAGAGGACGTCCAGGGCCTCCTGGTTGCGGGACGTGTTGTTGGCCGTCATGTAGAAGTCGTTCGTCGTCCCGGCGGCCTCGACCATGTCGACGTACTCGCGGAACGGCATCAGCTTCTTGTGCTGCGGCCCGTTGATCTCGTAGTTCTCGTCGGACTCGCGTCCGAACTGCACTTCGACCTCCTTGTCGCCGCAGGCCGCGCGGAGGTGGTCGAGGTCCCATTTCGTGCACGCGGGCCACGACTTGAGCATCCCGGTGATGATGACCGGACGGTTCTGGAAGTAGTACTCCTCGAAGAACTCGTCCCGCGAGAGCCGTTCCCGGCGTTCGATCTCGCCGCCGGCCGCGCGCATCCGGGCGAGCCGGCCGTAGACGGTGAGGGTCCATTCGCGCTTGCGCAGCCGGTTCGCGATCCGGGACGCGCCCTGCACGTACGGGCTGGCGAGCGCCCCGGACACCTCGCGGGCGGCCTCCTCCTCGGTGAACCCGTTCTTCACCAGCACCGGGCGGATCGCTTCCGGCGGATTGCCGAGCAGCAGGTTCTCGGCGATCCAGCGGCGCCAGTCGTCCTTCGGGCGTGTGGTCACGGCGATGCTCCTCTCTTCGGCGGGCGGGCTCCTCTCGGCGGAGCGCTCAGCCCGGGTTGCGGGAAGGCTGCGGAAGCACGGGCGGGCAACTGATGTCGGCGAACGGGATGCAGGTGGACCCGAGCGTCACGCGAAGGAGATTCCCGGGGCCGGCGACCGAGCCGTTGAGCAGCGGGTCGAGATCCTCACCGGCACCGCATCCGCGGAACGCCGGAATGGTGAAGGTCCCCTCGACCACTCCGCCTTGCAGGATGTTGGGCATCCGGCCCTTGAGCCTGATGTCGGCGGCGGTGGCGGTCCGGCAGTTCGCGCCCACGTCCAGCGGTGTGCCGTTGACCTTCACGTCGCGGATCCGGATCGACATCTTCATGTGCGCGCTGACCGACTGGATCCCGGTCTGCAGGTCGCTGACCGCCTCGAACGTCCCGTAGTCCTGGGGGCCGCCCGGGTCACCGGGCTTCAGGGGCCGCTGCGTCATCTCCATCGTCGCGGTGGTCGGCATGAGGCCGAACGTCAGGAAGGTGGACGTCGACCGCAGCGGCGCGACGAACCGCTGCCGTACCGAGGCGCCCGTGCGGGTGATCATGTAGATCATGTTGGTGAGCGCCGGTTCGGCGAGTTCCGGGTCGTTCAGCACGGTCGCGCCCTTGAGCTTCGCGACGTTGGAGAACCCGGACAGGTAGACGCAGCCCGGCATCCAGTCGTCGGTGGGCCCGGTGTACGTTCCGCACTCCGGGGGCGTCCCGCCTGGGGCTTCGGCGGCGGGCGGCCCGGCCTCGGGCGCGGCGGCCGTCCTCGGCGCCGTGGTCTTCCCCGCCCGCACCGGGACGGCGGCGAGCGTCAGGTCCTGATCCCCGGACGGCGAACAGGCGGCGGCCAGCGACTTCGCGTCCTTGCGGGCGCCGCCGTTCGCGTCGCGCGGGTCGAGCGTCAGCGCCAGGTCCCCGGCCGTGAACGTCAGGTCACCGGTTCCGGCGGGCGTCACCGGCGGGACGTCGCCGGACGCGGCCAGCTCCAGGCCGGCGTCCTCCGAGACCGGTGTGGACGGCGTGGTCAGCCCGTCCCACGCCACCGGCGTCGACGTGCCGTTCTGGGTCGCGGTCGTCGCGAGCCGCGCGGTGCCCGCGACGGAGGCGCCGCCGAGCGCCGTCACCTCGGGGAGCGCGGCCTTCGGGATCGTCACCGCCGCCGTGACCCGGCCGGGCCGGACCGCTTCGCCGGCCGTCCCCTCCTCGGGGAACGTCCCCCGCACCCGGACTCCCACCTCGTGGGACGACCCGGACGGGAACCGGCACGTGTAGCTGAGCGAGGCGTCGGCCTCCTGCGCCGTCGCGGTGCCGCCGGGCAGCGACCCGGACACGACCGTGCCGAGCCCGATCGCCGTCACCGCCCCCAGCGCCCAGCGGGCCCGGATTCTCATGGTCGGTCACCTCTCCTGATGCTGCGCTCATGGGCACTCACGCCGTCGCGGGTCACGGGGTCACGGGGGCAGGTCACGGGGTCACGTCCAGCCGGGAAGCCACAGGCGCGCGAGCCGCTCGGCCTCGGGGAGCGCCTCGCCCGTGAGGATCGGATGGAGGTAGATCAGGTTCGCCGCGACGGCGGCGAGGTAGGCGCCCCCGGCCGCGCCGATCACCGCGCGTTTCACCGGACGGTCGCGGTACGGGACGAAGATCCCCTCGAAGAGCAGGACGATCGCGAGGATCGCGAACGGCAGCATCGGCAGCGCGTACGTGGAGTACATCGTCCGGCCGTCGAGCGCCGCCGGGATCCACGGCAGCAGGCCCGCCAGGTAGCCGCCGACCACGGCGGCGGCCCGCCAGTCCCGGAAGAGCGCCGCGTAGACCGCCATGATGAGCAGCGCGGCGATGGAGAACCACCAGATCGCGGGCGTGCCGAGGTGCACGACCTCGCTGACGCACTTCGCCGCTTCACACCCGTCCTGCCCCCGAGGCACGGACGTGCGCCACATGACGGCCGGATGCCCCTGGTAGGGCCACTGCCAGGGCCACGACTGCGCGGGGTTGGCGCTCGTCACACCGCTGTGGAAGTCGAGGGTCATCGCGTGGTAGTGCCACAGCGACCGGATCGGGTTCAGGAACGTGGGCCAGATGTCGCTCGGATGCAGGTCGGCCCAGTCGCGCTGGAATCCGGGGAACGTCCGCCCGAACAGCGCCTTCTGCAGGCCCGTCCCGGACGCGAACCACCCCCACCAGCCGACCACGTAGACGGCCCCGGCGGCGAACCACACCTGGAGGAGGGAGGCCGGCATGTCCAGCTTCGCCATGCCGCGCCACGGCCTGGCGACTCCGGCGTCCTTGCGCGCGTTCCGGTCCCAGATCAGGGCCAGCGCCCAGAAGAAGAGCATCGCGTAGACGCCGGACCATTTCGTCCCACAGGCGAGTCCGAAGCAGACACCGGCGCCGATCCGCCAGCCGTGCCGGACGAAAGGCCCGCCGGGCTTCGCCTCATCTCCGTTGGCGCCCTCCACGCCGCGGGCAGCAAGCGCGGCCCGGGTCTTGTCGCGGTCGACGAGGAGGCAGCCGAACCCGGCGAGCAGCCAGACGAGCAGGAAGATGTCGAGCATCGACGACCTGCTGGACACGAGCCACGACCCGTCCAGCGCCAGCAGCAGGCCCGCCGCGCAGCCGAGCACGGTCGAGCCGGTCAGCCGCCGCGCGATGCGGGCCAGCAGCAGCACCGCGAGGACGCCGGCGACGCCGGCCGCGAAGCGGAAGCCGAACGGGCTTGAGCCGAAGACCGCCATGCCGGCGGCGATGAACCACTTGCCGAGCGGCGGATGGGCGGCCCACTCCGCGCCGCCCGCCAGCCCCGCCACCGGATGCCCGGCGAGGAAGTGGCGGTTGGCGGGCTCGCCGTCCGGACCGGCGTTCCAGTTGTGCTCGACGCCGTAGTGCAGGAACGCCCAGGCGTCCTTCGCGTAGTACGTCTCGTCCCAGACGAGCGCGTGCGGGGAGCCGAGACGGTGGAAGACGAGCACCCCGGCGAACGCCGAGACGAGGAGCGGTCCGAGCCACCCGTAGAACGACGCCCGCAGCCGGTCCCGGCGCACCGGGACGTCCGTCGCGGGCTCGGTCCCGTCCACCGCTACCGAGGCGGCCAACGCATTCCACCCCCTCGGTCGTCACGGTCAGAGTCATGGACCGTAATGAATGTCCGGCTGCGGATGAATCGAGTCCACGACGAAGAAGAGGGCGCGATTCACTCAGTTGACTGAGGTATCGCCGCGACCGGACATCACCCCGAATCGATCATTATCACCAGATGACAACTTCCCATTGGGCGCACATTTATTTTGTCGCGGGCCCGCAGCCCCACACCCCTCGCCCCGAGTCGTTGAGTTGCGGCGTGTCGCCCTTATCCGCGGCCTCATAAGGGCGACACGCCGCGAGTGAACGGTCTGGCGGGGCGGGCGCGGGATAAGAGAATTATTCATGTTTCATATGTTCGACAGAACTTTGTCGTCCGTCGCCGGTGGCGCTGCTGTCGCGGTTACTTATAAGTCGGTGAGCAGTGGCCACTGGGATTTGTTCTTCAGCTCTAGAGAAGTGGCGCGCCGGGCCTGCGTAACGTCGGCGTGCCCCGCATCACATCGGGCCCGACGGAGGTGTGTCAGTGTCGATGACCAGAACAGCCCTCGAATCCGTTGATCCCTTCGATCGCGACGGCCGGCTCCCGCCGAGGCTCGCCCGGCTGATGCGGCCGGAGCTGCCGAGCCTCGCCGAGGAGATCGTCACCGAGATCCGCCGCGCCATCCCCGAGTACGCCCGGCCGCTCGACGGGCCGTACGGCCATGTGCTGCGGCTGAGCGTGGAGCACAACCTCGCCGCGTTCGTCGACCGTGTCGCCGCGCTCCCCGGCACGTCCGGGGTCGGCGAGGACTCCGCCGGGACGGCCCGGATGCTCGGCCAGTACGAGGCGCACGAGGGCCGCAGCATGGACTGCCTGCAGGCCGCCTACCGGATCGGCGGGCAGGTCGCGTGGCGGCGCGTCATGAAGGTCGCGCCGCGCCACGACATCTCCTCGGCGATCATGTCGCGGCTGGCCGAGGCGCTGTTCATCTACCTGGACGACCTCGCGGCGCACTCCCTCGACGGCCACCGGCGGGCCAGGGAGCGCCCGATCCCGGCTCTCGACGAGCGGCGCAGGCGGCTGCTCCGCCTCCTCCTGGACGGCGCGGAGCCCGGGAACGCCGTGGTCGCCGAACTGGCCGAGGCGTCCGGGTGGCCCGTCCCGGACGAGGTCACGCTGATCGCCACCGAGCCGGAGGCACGCTGCGTGTGGACCTCCCTGGACGAGGACGTCCTCGCCGACCTGGAGTGCGCCGAACCCCACCTGCTGCTGCCGGGCCCGTTCACGGCCGCCCGCCGCGCCATGCTGGACGAGGCGATACCCGGCCGCCGTATCGCGGTCGGCCTCACCATGCCACCCGGCCAGGCGGCGGACTCGCTGCGCTGGGCCCGCCGGGCGCTCGGCCTGGCGCTCGACGGCGTCCTCGGCGACGGCCCGGTGACGCTCTGCGAGGACAACCTCGTCCCGCTGTGGCTGCTGTCCGACCCGGCGCTGGTCGAGCAGCTGACCCGGCGGCGCCTCGGGATCCTGGACGGCATGACGCCCGGCCAGCAGGACCGGCTGACCGAGACGCTGCGGACCTGGCTCGTGACCCGCGGCACCGCCGCCGAGATCGCCGAGCTGCTGCACATCCACCCGCAGACCGTCCGGTACCGGATGCGCAAGATCGAGCAGACCTTCGGCGACGAGCTGGACGACCCGGAGGCGCGGTTCGGGATCGAGGTCGCGCTCCGCGCCGCGCATCTCCGCCGGCCCCCGCAGCCTCGTCCGGCTCCACCGGCCGTCACCTCGAGGCCACCAAAGCCAGGCGGATCCCACGGAACCAGCAACCCCAGCCATCACCCCAACCACGCAACGACCAAAACCGTCGCGATCGCGTCCGAAGGCAGGTTTCGAGCGAAGCGAGAAACCTGATCGCGCAGCGAGCCGCCAAGGCGAGCCGGAGCGATGCAGCGATCGCATGCAGGGCCCGCCGAAGGAAGGCGCTCTGGCGCCTGACGCCAAGGGCACTGCAAAAAGCACAGCCGGAGCGATGCAGCGATCGCATGCAGGGCCCGCCGAAGGAAGGCGCTCCAGCGCCTGACGCCAAGGGCACTGCAATCAAACACGGCCTATGCCGAGGGTGTTCTGCGCGGGCATCAGGCCGGTCTCCAGGACCTTGACCAGGATCGGCATGGTGAGCTGCGCTAGACGGTCGGTCTTCTCGGCGCCGAGCGTCCGCCAGGGTTCGTGGGCGAGGTCGTCGGTCATGCGCTCGACGGAGTCGCGCAGTTCGCGGCCCCGGCCGGTCGCGGTGCCGTCGGCGTTGACGAGGCCCCGGGACGCGAGGCGGTCGCGGGCGGCGGCCCACTCGTCGTCCGTCCAGCCGCGGCTCGCGAACGTCTCCACGGGGGCGGCGCCGATCGCGGCGAACGAGACGAGTGCCTCGGCCGGGTCGAGCCCGGCGGTGAGGAGCGCGGCCACGTGGCCGTCGCCGCGCTGCTCGCGCAGGATGCCGATGGCGTGCCAGAGGACGAGGTGCGGCTCGTCCGGCCAGGGGAGATCGGCGTTGGCGGCGGCGAGCGGGCGTCCGGCTGTGCTCGCGGCCTCGGCGGCGGTGCGGGCCAGGTCGGTGGCCTCGGCGATGTCCGGGGCGTCGATGCCGTCGCCGAGCAGTGCCCGGTACATCCGGTCGACGGCGCGGGTGCGGGCCTTCAGGACGCGTTCGGGCGGCGCGACCGTCCACGCGGCGGGGACGTGCTCGGCCACCATGCGGGGGCTGAAGCTGTAGAAGGCGGCCGACACCGCCTCCGGACCGGCGGCGCCGAGGGGTGCGGCGCGCCAGGCGAAGTAGCTCGGCCAGCGGGTGTCCACCTTGTAGCCGAGCGCCTCGGCCTCGGCGAACACGTCGGGCGAGTACCAGAACAGGGCGTGCACGGGTTCGAGCTGGTGCCACGCCTGACGGGCAAGGCCGGGGTTCTCGGTCACCGCGGTCTCCTCTCTCCGGGTTCACCACCACCCTATCTTGACAGTGACAAGATCGCACATCGGGCTCAGCCCAGCCGCGACGGCGCCGGAGGCAGCGCGCGCCGTGCGGCCGGGGACCGGTGCGCCCCGCCGTCCCGGACGGCCCGCGCGCGGCGCTCGTGGCGGGGGAACGCCAGCAGCGCGAGGACGGCCAGGCCGACCCCGGCGACCCTCAGCAGGAACAGCCCGGAGTCGCCCGGCCACGGCTCCCCGTACAGCAGCGTCGCCGACAGGAGCAGATGCGTCTTCGCGGTCACCGTGACGACGGTGACGATGATGGTGAGGCGGCAGCGCTGCAGCCCGATCGACAGCAGCCCGAGCCCGAGGACGCCCGCGAGCAGGAACAGGTACGGGTGCGGCGAGGTCGGCACGTCCATCCGGCGGTCCCCGGCGAGCATCGTCGCCATGCCCATGCCGAAGACCTCGGTGGCGCCGAGCAGGACGCCCGCGCCGAGCCCGTAGGCGATGCCGGTCAACGGCCTCGCGTGCCGGCCGCTGACCTGGCGGTCGCGCACGCAGAACATCCAGAGCGGCAGGGCCAGCGAGGGCACGCAGACGAGGGCGGCCTTCCACAGCGGGAGCGCGGCGGCCGCCTCGGCGCCGCCCGTCCGGTGCAGGGCGTCCGGGAGCGACTCCCCGGGGCCCGGCATGACCGACAGCGCGGCGGTGACCATCGCCGCCACGGTGATGAGCGCGGCGAGCCACTCGCGGGAGGTGGGCCGCTCGCCGAACCCGCTCATCCCCACGACCAGCAGGAGGACGAGGCTGAGCCCGAAGGCGGGGAGGGTGGCGACGACCGGGAGCGTGACGAGCGCGGTGGCCGAGAGCGCGAAGCCCGCCAGCAGCACCAGGACGCCGGTCAGCCAGCGGGGACTGCGCACCAGCCGTCCGGCGGCGTGCAGCGGATGCCGGCCCCCGATCGGACTCATCCGCCCGGCGGCCGTCTTGAACAGGACGTACGCGGCGATGTAGACGGCCTGCGCGGCGCAGGCGAGGACGACCGCTTGCATGGCGCACCTCCGGGGGTGAGGCTCCGGCCGGAGCCCGGGGTGTCACCGGCCGGCGGCACCCCCATCCCCGCCGCCCGGCGAAAACGCTGATGAATCGGATGGTGACATGGGGAAGGCGTCCGGCGATCCGGGCCGAGAGACGGAGAAAATGCCTGTTTTGTACGCCTAGGTGAGCAATAACCGAGACATGGGCACGGCGGCGCACGTCCGAGCCCGCCGGGCGCGGGCCGGTTATTGGTGAAGTGAGTAAGAACGCGGGCGTTGTTTCATATTTTCGCAATGCGCGGATGCTGCGGTAACTCGTACCGTAGGCTCCGCGTCTAGCGCTGAAACCGTCCCGGAAAGGCCAAGATCAATACGTCCATGGCATTGCCCGATCACTCACCGCAGGTGAATGATTGCGGTGCGCTTCCGACTCGACTGTGTGGTGATTGCGTGACCGTGGGGATGGAACGGCTCGGTGAACCGTTCGGGTTCACCGGCGACGGCGACGGTGGCCGCCGGGCCCGCCGCACCGTCCGCGAGCGGGCCGCGAAGGTCGTCGCGGACGAGACGCTCCTGGACGACGTCGAGCTGATGGCCGCGGAGGCCGTCGCCAACGCCATCCTGCACGGCACCGGGCTCGTCACCGTGACCGTCTCCACCGACGGCCGGCGGGTCCGCGTCGACATCGCCGACGACGGGCCCGCCCGGGAGGCCTCCCACGGCGAACTGCGCCTCGATCACGGGCGCGGCCTCACCGTCGTCGACGCGCTCGCCGACGAATGGGGCCTCGACCAGTCCCCGCGCCGCACCCGCCTCTGGTTCATCGTGGACGCCCACCGCCCACCCGCCCACGCCTGACGCGACCCGCGGGGCGCAGGCCGCGTGGGCGCAAACCGCACGGACGTCACGGCAGAGGCATGACCGCGGGGACGCAGGCCGCAGGGAAGTTCAGGCCGGGTTCTCGTCTAGGCGCGCCTGCAGTTCGCGGCGGGCGACCTTGCCGGTGGCGTTGCGCGGGAGCGCGTCGACGAAGTGCACGTCACGGGGAACGGCGAAGCGCGCGAGGTGGTCGCGAACGTGGGCGCGGACGGTGTCGGCGTCGAGGGTTCCGCCGTCGCGCAGGGCGATGAACGCGGCGGCCCGCTGCCCGAACTTCTCGTCCGGTACCCCGATCACCGCGACCTCCCGGATCTGCGGAAGGCCGGACAGGACCTCCTCGATCGCGCTCGGGAAGACGTTCTCGCCCCCCGAGACGATCATGTCGTCGTCGCGGCCCTGGACGAACAGGCGGCCCTGCTCGTCCAGGTGCCCGACGTCGCCGAGGCTCATCAGGCCGTCCCGCATCTCCTTGGTGTCGCCGCCGGTGTAGCCGGCGAACAGCAGCTCGTTCGCGGCGAAGATCCGCCCGGTCGTCCCCGGCGGGACGCGTTCGCCTGAGTCGTCCAGGATCGCGACCTTCGTCCCGGGCGGTGGCGTGCCCGCCGTGTCGGGACGGGCCCGCAGGTCGGCGGGCGTCGCGATGGTGACCCACGACGCCTCCGTCGACCCGTACAGGTTGTAGAGGACGTCGCCGAACTCGTGCATGAACGCGGTGGCGAGCGTCGCGGGCAGCGCCGAGCCGCTGACGGCCGCGATCCGCATCGAGGACGTGTCGTGCTTGCTCCGCGCGGCCTCCGGGACGTCCAGCATGCGCTGGAGCATGACGGGGACGGCGACCAGCGCGGTCGCCTTGGTGGCGTCGATCGTCCGGAGGGTCTGCTCGGGATCGAACCGGGACCGCAGCACGATCGTGGCGCGCAGCGAGATCGCCGCCTGGAGCATCGCGTATCCCCAGGTGTGGAACAGCGGCGCCTCGATGAACATCCGCTCGTGCACCCGGTACGGGATGCGGGACAGGATCGACGCCAGCGGCGACAGCCCGGGCCGCGAATGCCGGTCGGCGCCCTTGGGCCGGCCGGTCGTGCCGGAGCTGAGGACGATCGTCCGGCCCGCCTTCGGCGGCGGCTCGACCTGCGCGGCGGGCGCCGTGACGATGAGGTTCTCCAGCTCCGAGCCCGTCCCGCCCGCCTTGATGACCTGGACGGTCTTCGGCACCGCCGCGAGGAAGCCGGCGAACTCCGAGTCGGCGATGACGACCTCGACCCCCTGCTCCCGCACGACGGTCACGAGCTGCTCGGTGCTCATCCCGGTGTTCAGCAGGAGGATGTCGGAGCCGCGTTTGCTGCACGCGACGAGCGCCTCGATCATGCCGCGGTGGTTGCGGCAGAGCACCGCGGCGCGGGGTGCGCTGCCGAACCGCCCGAGGGCGGCGGCCAGCCGGTCGGTGCGGGCGTCGACCTCACCGTAGGTCAGCCGCCCCGCGTCGTCGATGATCGCGACGACGTCGGGGTCGCGGGCCGCGGCGGACACGACCGTCCCGCCGAGCAGGGTGCCCCAGCGGCGCAGCGCGCCGAGCTGGCGGGCGACCTTCACCGGCGGTCCGGGGCGCCACAGCCCGCTCCGGGCGAACATGCCGCCCGCCCGCGCGACCGACGCCGTGCGGCGCCCGAACTCCGACGATCGTCCGCTCATCTGCCGCTCCAGGCCGTAGGTGCGAGGTTGTGGGTCCCGACCGTACGGATAATGCGATTCGTCCTCTTCTTCGTCAGGCCAGCTATTCCGCCGCCCCGTTGTCAGCAACGTGACAACGAGCCCGCACTTCCACCCTGACCGAGATGGCCCGCCCCTTCACCTGACCCTGCCGCCACCTGTCCCTGCCGCCGGGCGGCGAGGTCGCCGGGCGGCAACTGCTCGGTGAGCAGGCGGCGGGCGCGTTCGCGGGTCAGGGGCGGGGGATGTTGCGGAGGTTGCTGCGGGCCAGGTCGAGCATCTTGCCGACGCCGCCGGTCAGGACGGTCTTGCCCGCGGAGAGGGCGAAGCCCTTCACCTGCTGCGGGGTGATGCGCGGCGGGATGGACAGGGCGTTCGGGTCGGTGACGACGTCCAGGAGGTACGGGCCGGGGGCGGCGAGGGCGCGTTCCATCACGGTGCGGACGTCGGACGGACGTTCCACGCGGGACGACTCGATCCCGATGGCCTCGGCGATCGCGGCGTAGTCGACGGCCTCGTGGTCGGTCTCGTAGGCGGGGAAGCCGTCCACCATCATTTCGAGGCGCACCATGCCGAGGGACGCGTTGTCGAACAGGATGATCTTCACGGGGAGGCGGTGGAGCTTGACCGTGAGGAGTTCGCCGAGCAGCATCGCGAGGCCGCCGTCGCCGGAGACGGAGATGACCTGCCGTCCGGGTGCGCCGTACTGGGCGCCGATCGCGTGCGGGAGCGCGTTCGCCATGGAGCCGTGGGAGAACGAGCCCATCACGCGGCGGCGGCCGTTGGGGGTGATGTAGCGGGCGACCCAGACGTTGCACATGCCGGTGTCCACGGTGAAGATCGCGTCGTCGGCGGCGAGGTCGTCCAGGACGCTCGCGACGTACTCGGGGTGGATCGGCATGTGCTTCTCGATGTCGCGCGTGTAGGCGGAGACGACGTTCTCCAAGGCGCGCGTGTGGCGATGCAGCATCTCGTCCAGGTACGACTGGTCGCGCTTCTGCTCGACCTTGTCGAGGACGAGCCGGAGCGTCTCCCCCACATCACCATGGACGGCCAGGTCGAGCGGCGTGCGGCGGCCCAGTTTCGATGGGTCGTCGTCCACTTGGATGGTGTTCTTGCCCGGCAGGAACTGGTCGTACGGGAAGTCGGTGCCCAGCAGGAGGACGAGGTCGGCCTCCTGCGTGGCCTCATAGCAGGCGCCGTAGCCCAGCAGGCCGCTCATGCCCACGTCGAAGGGGTTGTCGTACTGGATCCACTCCTTGCCGCGCAGGGCGTGACCGATCGGCGAGAGCAGCTTGTGCGCGAGCTGCATCACCTCGGAGTGGGCGCCCTGGACACCGGCCCCGCAGAACAGCATCACCTTGCGCGCCCGGTTCAATGCCCCGGCGAGCTGCGCCACCTGGTCGGCGGGCGGGCGGATGATCCCCTTGCGGACGAGGAAGTCGTGCTCGCCGGTGGGGACCGCGGTGTCCTTGCTCGCCGTGTCGCCGGGAAGCGTCAGCACCGCGACGCCGCCGAGCCCCACCGCGTGCTGGATCGCCGTCCGCAGGACGCGCGGCATCTGCTCCGGGGTGCTGATCGCCTCGCAGTAGTGGCTGCATTCGGCGAAGAGGCGCTCCGGATGCGTCTCCTGGAAGTACCCGCTGCCTATCTGCGCGCTGGGGATCTGCGACGCCAGCGCCAGCACCGGCGCCCCCGACCGGTGCGCGTCGTACAGGCCCTGGACGAGGTGCGTGTTGCCGGGACCGCAGCTTCCCGCGCACACGGCGAGCCGTCCCGTCGCCTGCGCCTCCGCCGTGGCGGCGAACGCACCGGCCTCCTCGTTGCGGACGTGCACCCAGTCGATGCCGCCCGTCCGCCGGACGGCGTCCACGATCGGGTTGAGGCTGTCGCCCACCACCCCGTAGACGCGCCGTACGCCGGCCTGCCGCAGCACCTCGATGAACTGTTCGGCGACGGTCGCCATCGTCCCTCCCGAGCACGTTCCGCTTCCCGCACCGGGGAGATGCCCGATGATCTCCCGCTGACACCCGTGTCCCGGCCGGGGTTAAATGGTCAATCCATGAACCAGATCTGGGAGGCGCGGTGACGGCCACGGAGAGCGACGGCGAACGGCTCGACTTCTGGTCGTTCGTCGATCTCGCGGGTCGCCGGCTTTCGGAGGAGTTCGGGTTCCCGCATCCGCACGCGACCCGGCTGCTGCTGACCCTCAACCGGGCGTCGGCGATCGTCACCTACGACCTGGAGTCCACGGTGCACCGGCCGCGCGGGCATTCGTGGGCGGGTTTCCGGCTGCTGTTCGTCACCTGGCTCGCGGGGCCGCTGGAGCCGGGGCGGGCCGCCACGCTGGCCGGGATGAGCAGGGCCGCGGTCTCCAACCTGGCGAAAACGCTGATCGCGGACGGGATGATGGCCCGTGCGCCGGGGGAGCGGGACGGCCGTTCGGTGATCCTGTCACTGACCGAGCGGGGCCGGGAGGCCATGCTGGAGATCTTCGCCGCGCAGAACGAGCGGGAGCGGCAGTGGGCCGGGGTGCTCACCGAGACCGAACGGCAGATGCTGATCATGCTGCTGGACAAGCTCATCGCCGGCCGCGACCAGTTCGACGTGCGCGAACGGAGTTGACGCGGGGTTAGCCCCTTCCCTGAGCGGAAGAAGAGTCGTAGTCTCGGCAGAAAGTAGTAAATGCGTTAATCATCGGAGGCGAAGGAGCATGGCCCACTACCGCCGGGTCGGCCACGTCCCGCCGAAACGCCACACCCAGCATCGTCACATCGATGGGGACGGCGCAGAGCGGCTCTACTTCGAGGAACTCATGGGCGAGGAGGGCTTCTCGTCTGATTCGTCCCTCCTGTACCACCGGGAGATCCCGTCCGCGATCGTCGACTCGCAGGCATGGGACGTCCCGGACGCCTCCACGGCACCGAACCACCCGCTCAAGCCGCGCCATCTCAAGCTGCACGAGCTCTTCCCCAAGGAGACGTGGGCCGAGACCGACGTCGTCACCGGGCGGCGCATCGTCCTCGGCAACAACGACGTCCGCCTGTCCTACGTCGTCTCCGCCGCCGACTCGCCGCTGTACCGCAACGCGACCGGCGACGAGATCGTCTACATCGAGTCCGGTACCGCCACCGTCGAAACGATCTTCGGGACGTTCTCCGCCGAGCAGGGCGACTACGTCATCATCCCGACGTCCACCACCCACCGCTGGCTGCCCACCGGCGACCAGCCCCTCCGCGCATACGCCATCGAGGCGACCGGCCACATCGCGCCGCCGAAACGCTACCTGTCGCGCTACGGCCAGTTCCTTGAGAACTCCCCGTACTGCGAACGCGACCTGCACGGCCCCGGCGAACCCCTCCAGGCGGACGGCACCGACGTCGAGGTCCTCGTCAAGCACCGCGGCTCACGGGGCATCACCGGAACCCGCATGACCTACGCCCGGCACCCGTTCGACGTCGTCGGCTGGGACGGCTGCCTCTACCCGTTCACGTTCAGCGTCCACGACTACGAGCCCATCACCGGCCGCGTCCACCAGCCGCCGCCCGCCCACCAGGTGTTCGAAGGCCACAACTTCGTCGTGTGCAACTTCGTCCCCCGCAAGGTCGACTACCACCCGCTGTCGATCCCGGTGCCGTACTACCACTCCAACGTGGACTCCGACGAGATCATGTTCTACTGCGGCGGCGACTACGAGGCCCGCAAGGGCTCCGGCATCGGGCAGGGCTCCGTCTCCGTCCACCCCGGCGGCCTCGCGCACGGCCCGCAGCCCGGCGCGTACGAACGCAGCATCGGCGTCGAGTTCTTCGACGAACTCGCCGTCATGGTCGACACGTTCCACCCGCTCGAACTCGGCGAAGGCGGCCTGGCCTGCGAAGACGAGGCCTACGCCTGGACGTGGGCGAGGCGGTCATGATTCCCGCGTTCGCCCTCGGCCTCTGCGACGACGCGGCCGTGTTCCCGCCTGGTCTCGCGCCGCTCACCGAAGCCGTCCCGGCCCACCGCCACCACCGGGCGGCCCCGTACGCGCAGCTCGTCGGCCCCCTCATCCTGCCCGCCACCGCACTCGACGACCTGTACCGGCTGCTCACCGCCGACGATCCGCTCGACCTGTCGGTGACGGCGCCCGGCGGGCCGTGCGAGGCGGCCAAGGCCCTCGCGGCGGCCGCCGACCTGCCCGTCGACCTGCGCGGGCTGGAGGTCGCCGTCCCCAGCGGGATGCAGCCGGACGAGTTCTTCCGCGTGCTCGGCCGCGTCGACGTCCCCCTCTACGTCGAGGTGCCGAGGGACGACCGCCGGACCGCGATGATCGCCGCGATCGCCGCGCGGGGGCACCGCGCGAAGTTCCGCACCGGCGGCGTGAAGGCCAACCTGTACCCGAGCCCGGACGAACTCGCCGGCGCGATCACGGCCGTGGTGAACGCCGGCGTCCCGTTCAAGGCGACCGCGGGGCTGCACCACCCCGTCCGCAACACCGACCCGAAGACCGGCTTCCACCAGCACGGCTTCCTCAACCTGCTGCTCGCGACCGACGCCGCCCTCGACGGCCGCCCCCTGACCGACCTCGCCGCCATCCTCGCCGACCGCGACGCCCGGTCCGTCGCGTCCCGCGTCGCGCGGCTCGGCGAACGCAGGACGGTCGCCGCCCGCGCCTGCTTCCTGTCCTTCGGGACGTGCAGCATCACCGACCCCCTCACCGAACTCGCGGACCTCGGGCTGCTCGCGTCCGCGCTCCAGGAGACCTCCCGATGACCCGTATCGCGATCCCCGAAGACTCCCTGTTCGGGCTCGCCAACCTCCCCTACGGCGTGTTCTCCGCGCCCGGGACGTCCCCCCGCGTGGGCGTCCGCGTGGCCGACAGGGTCGTGGACCTCACCGTCCTGGACGACGTCTTCGCCGCGCCGACCCTCAACCCCTTCATGGCGCAGGGGCACATGCGCTGGGTCGAGGTCCGCGAGCAGATCATGGACCTGGTCTCCGGGGACGTCCCGGACACGGCCGTCCACCCCATCGACACGGTCACGATGCACATGCCGTTCGAGGTGGCCGACTACGTCGACTTCTACGCGTCCGAACACCACGCGTCCAACCTCGGCCGCCTCTTCCGCCCCGGCTCCGAACCGCTCATGCCGAACTGGAAACACCTCCCCGTCGGCTACCACGGCCGCGCCGGGACGGTCGTGCCGTCGGGAACGGACATCGTCCGTCCCACCGGCCAGCGCAAGGGCGAGGACGCGCCGACCTTCGGCGAGAGCCGCCGCCTGGACATCGAGGCAGAGGTCGGCTTCGTAGTCGGCACCGGCTCCCCGCTCGGAACCCCCGTCAGCACGGACGGTTTCGCCGAGCGCGTCTTCGGCGTCGTCCTCGTCAACGACTGGTCGGCGCGTGACATCCAGGCATGGGAGTACGTGCCGCTCGGCCCGTTCCTCGGCAAGAGCTTCGCCACGTCCGTCTCCCCCTGGGTCGTACCGCTCCTCGCCTTGGAGGCAGCCCGCGTCGCCACCCCGCCGCAGGACCCCGAGCCCCTTCCCTACCTGCGCGAGAAGAAGCCGTGGGGCCTCGACCTCTCCCTGGAGGTCACGTGGAACGGGCAGGTCGTCTCCCGCCCGCCCTACCGGGAGATGTACTGGTCACCCGCCCAGATGCTCGCGCACATGACGGTGAACGGCGCCTCGTCCCGCACCGGCGACCTGTTCGCCTCCGGAACGATCTCGGGCCCGGACAAGGACCAGCGCGGCGCCTTCATCGAACTGACGTGGGGCGGCAAGGAACCGGTCGAGGTGAACGGCGAACCCCGCACCTTCCTGGAGGACGGCGACGAGGTGGCCATCACCGCCACCGCCCCGGGCCCGTCGGGCACCCGCATCGGCTTCGGCGACGTCCAGGGCCGCGTCCTCCCCGCCCGCTGACGCCCTTCCCCGGGGCGGACGCGACCGGCCGAAGTGAACGAAACACCGCCCGGCCGCGTCCGATCTTGAGAACCCCACCGGCGTGAGAAGGGCCCCATGACCGCTCTGATCGTCCTCTTCATCGCCTTCGGGGCCCTCTTGCTCGTCCTCGGGTGCATGAACCAGCGGACGCTCTACTGGAAGCTCACCGCCTGGCAGTACCGGAACCCGGAGGCCAACGAGCCGTCCGACGCCGCGCTCGCGTTGAACCGGTTCGGGCTGATCGTGTCCGCCGTCATGATGTTCGCCGGGGCCGGCATCGTCAATGGCGCCGCAGGCAACCCGAGCGGCTACTCCACATCGCAGGTGAGGTCGGTGGCGTCCGCGGCGGCGTCCAAGGTGGAAAGCGGCACGGATTCGGGGATCGGCTCGTCGGTCCGCGCGTCGTCCGACGTCTACGACACCGTGAACGAGGAAGGCGACGGCAACGTCAAGATCCGCTCCGCCGGCGGCGGCGAGTACGAGCTGACGAACCGCGAGGGCGAGAACCCCGTCTGCCTCACCGTCACGGTCGACAACCGGCTGAGCCTCAGCGGCGGCGAGCCCTGGAGCCACTCGATCAGCACATCCGTCAACGAGGGCCCCTGCTGACCCGGCGTCCCGGCTCCGGCCTCCCGCGGCCTACCGCAGGCCCGCGAGGAAGGCGATCATGGCGGCGTTGACCTCGCCGGCGGCCTCCATCTGCACGAAATGTCCGGCTCTGTCGATGACGTGGGTCTGCCGGAGCCCCGGCACCACCTTCTCCATCTGCTTCAGTGCATCGGAACCCATCATCTGCAGGACGGGGTCACGCTCCCCCACGAGGAACATCGTCGGGACGGAGACGGGCTCGTCCGGACGTGTCTGCTTCTCCTCCCAGACGTGGTCATAGGCGCGATACCAGTTGAGGCCACCGGTGAAGCCCGTCCGGCGGAACTCGTCCACGTAGTAGGCGAACTCGTCTCGCGACAACCAGGACCACGGCAGGGGCGGGGCTTCCGGCAACACGTCGAGGTATCCGTTGCCTTCGCTTGGATGCCGCCAGATGTCGAGGTACCGGTATCCACCGCTGAGCGCCCAGAACACGTTCGCCAGGAAGCGCGCTGGGTCGGCGCCCAGTTCCTCATCGGCAGGCCCCTCCTCCTGGAAGTAGTGGACGTGGACGAAGTGCTCTTCGGCCATCCGCGCATAGAGCTCGGTAGGCGGACGCTTCGAAACGGGCATGCGCGGGACGCTGAGCTGCATCAGCGCTTTGACTCGTCCCGGAACCCACTGGGGCAGGTCCCAGACGAGGGCGGCCCCGAAGTCGTGTCCGGCGAAGACGGCCTCGTCGATGCCCAGCCCGTCCAAGAGCCCGACCATGTCGGCCACCGTGTGCCGCCGGTCATAGCTCCCCGGCGAGGAAGGGCGACCGCTCCGCCCATACCCGCGCATGTCAACCGCGATGGCCCGATACCCGGCCGCCGCCAGCGCCGGAAGCTGATGGCGCCAGCTGTACCAGAGCCCCGGAAAGCCATGGCACATGACCACCGGGAGCCCCCGCCCCTGCTCGACCACGTGAAGACTGATGTCACCGACGTCGAGCATGTGGTGACCGACTTCGCTGGGGCTCATGCCGACCTCTTCCGCCGGAGTCAGGTGCAACGATCATCGGCGTCCGGCGCCGCACAGCGGCCGGCCTTCCCGTTCACCGGGACACCGCTGGACGGGACGTCCCCCATGGCCGAAGGTCGAGCCACCATGCCGCAGCCACCGAGCCCCGACCTCGCCGCGCGCATCGCCCGGCTGGAGGCCATCGAGGAGATCAAGGTCCTCAAGCACCGCTACCTGCGGGCCTGCGACACCAAGGACCCGAAGGAGTTCCGGGCCTGCTTCATCGCGTCCGGCGCCTCGATCGACTTCGACCGTCTCGGCACCTTCGACGACGCGGACGGCATCGTCAAGGTCTTCGAACGGATCGCCCTCCGGCAGGTCGGCGGCGAGAACGTGATCCTCGACATGCACCACGGAATGCACCCGGACATCACCGTCCACGGCGGAGGCAGCGCCTCGGGCCGCTGGACGCTGAAGTTCCGCCAGGTGAACCTGCTCGACAACACCGAGACGGTCGGCACCGGCGAGTACGACGACGAGTACGTGGTCGAGGACGGCCGGTGGAAGATGTCGAAATGCCACTTCCGCCGTTTCTGGGCGATCACCCGTCCGATCGGCGACGACTGCCGCATCGAACAGCAGGGCCCGGCCGCCCGCTGACCGGCGGACGGCGCGTCGACCGCAAACCTGCTCCAGCCGGCCGTGGCATCGATGGTGGTCGGGGGCGAATACCCTGGTCAGCGAAGTTGTTCGAGTGACGTCATGGGTGCAGGCCGGGAAGGGAGAGGTCCCAATGCGCGATCGTCTCGCTTTCTCGGTGCCGCTGGGGCGGGCTGCCGGTGCGCGGGTGCCGGCGTCGCTGGAGCACCGTCCGGCCGGTACGAACGGCTACGTCAGCACGTGGGGCGCGATCGTGAGCGTCTCCCCGCCGAAGGGCCGCTGAGCCCACCGTTCGCGGGGGCGTCCCCGGCCACGAGCCGGGTGTGAGCACTGTGCCCTTCGTACCGTTCTGGAGTTGTCTTCCTCATGTCTGTCGTCACCCGGGTGACTGCTGCCCTGCGTTCGGACGCGATCAGCGGCTCGCTTCTGATCGGCGCCGCCCTGATGGCGCTGGTGTGGGCGAACTCGCCGCTATCGCACTCTTACGAGGCTTTGCGCTCGTTCACCTTCGGTCCCGCCGTCCTGCATCTGGACCTGAGCGTGCAGGGGTGGGCGGCCGATGGGCTGCTGGCGGTGTTCTTCTTCATCGTCGGAAACGAGCTCAAGCAGGAGCTCGTCCACGGTGAGCTGCGCGACCCGCGCCGCGCGGTGTTGCCCATCGCGGCCGCGCTCGGTGGCGTCGCGGTGCCCGCGCTGGTGTTCCTGGCCGTCAACGCCACCGGCTCCGGGGAGGCGATCGGCGGGTGGGGCATTCCGATGGCGACCGACATCGCCTTCGCCCTGGCCGTCCTGGCGGTGGTCGGCCGGCACCTGCCCGGTCCGCTGCGCACCTTCCTCCTCACGCTGGCCACGGTGGACGACATATGCGCGGTCCTGGTCATCGCCGTCGCCTACACCACCGGCCTGAACCTGGGCGCGCTGGCCGCCGCAGCGGCCGGCCTGGCCCTGTTCGGCTACCTGCAGAACGGCCGGGGCCAGGCGGTGACCCGGCTTCGCGCGGTGGTGCCGGGCCAGTTGCTCTACGTACCGCTGGCGGTGGTGATCTGGACGCTGATGCACGCCAGCGGAGTGCACGCCACCATCGCCGGGGTGGTCATCGGGCTGCTGATGCGCGCCCGGATCCGAGACCGGGAAGCGCATTCGCCGTCACACCAGGCTGAGGAGGTATTGCGGCCGGTCTCGTCCGGGATCGCGCTGCCTGTGTTCGCGCTGATGTCGGCCGGGGTGTCGCTGTCGGGTGCGGGCGGCTTCTGGACGAGCACCGTCACCTGGGGTGTGCTGGCCGGGCTGCTGGCCGGCAAGACGGTCGGGATCTTCGGTGTGACCTGGCTGACCGCGCGCTTCACCAGCGCACACCTCAACCCGCGGCTCGCCTGGACGGACATAGCGGGCATCGGCATCCTGAGCGGGATCGGGTTCACCGTCTCACTGCTGATCGCCGAACTCTCCTACTCCGACGCCGCACAGCTGACCGAAGCCAAGGGCGCCGTCCTCCTCGCCTCCGCCGCGGCATCGCTGCTGGCCGCCGTGGTCCTCGGCCGCCGCAGCCGCCACTACCACCGCCTCGCCCAGCAGCGGCGTGGCGTCCAGGTCAAGGCGATGGCGGCCCAGGCGCCGGGCTGATCGCCGCCGCCGTCATCGATCCGGGTCCGGTTCCGAGAGCCCGGACGGCGACATGGTCGGCGCCTTCGTCGAGACGGGCGTGCAGCCTGCGGAGGTCGCCTCAGAGTCAAGGCCGGCGTTGCCTGACGCGGGTCTAGAGCGAGCGTCCGAGCATGTCGACGAGCTGGGCGATGCGGCCCTCGTCCCGGCGGTAGCGCGTCCACTTCCCGATGCGGGTGGAGCGGACCAGCCCGGCACGCTCCAGCGAGGCCATGTAGGCGGAGACGGTCGACTGCGCGAGCCCCGTCTTGGCCTGGATGTGGCTTACGCACACACCGACCTCGTCCGGGTCCGCGATCGCCTTCTCCACCGGGAAATGGCGCTCGGGATCGCGCAACCACTGGAGCACCTGGAGCCGCACCGGGTTCGCGAGCGCCTTGAACACCTCAAGCAGCTGTGCGGAGGCGTCCGGCGAGAAATCGGTGTGCGTCGTCATGGCGTCGAGACGATCGTAGGCCAATCACGACTATTCGTGGAATCTCTGTGCGCCACCGAGCGGACCGCCGTTCACGTGGCCGGACCCACTGATCAGTCACCGCATGGGGGCGTTGGCGTGCATGACCGGAAGGCGGGACGTCCGGCGCATCATGCGGAATGGGCTGGGTGCTATGTTTCGTCTCGATGAATGCCATTGAGCCGACTTTCCGCATGGCCACGGCGGCCGACGTCCCCGCCCTCGTCGCCCTCATCGAGAGCGCCTACCGGGGCGACGCGAGCCGTGCCGGGTGGACGACCGAGGCCGACCTCCTCGGCGGCCAGCGCACAGACCCCGAGGGCGTGGCGTCCGTGGTGAACGGCGCCGCCGGCGGGATGCTGCTCACCGAGGTGGACGGCGCCCTGGCCGCCTGCTGCCAACTGGAGAACCGCGGCGACCACGCCTATTTCGGCATGTTCGCCGTCTCCCCCACCCTTCAGGGCGGAGGGCTCGGCAAGCAGGTCCTCGCCGAGGCCGAGCGGCTGGCGCACGAAGAGTGGGACGCGAACGAGATGCACATGACGGTGATCAGCGCCCGCGAGGACCTGATCGCCTGGTACGTCCGGCGCGGCTACGTCCGTACGGGTGAGACGAGCCCGTTCCCGTACGGCGACGAGCGGTTCGGCCTCCCCAAGCGCGACGGCCTGGAATTCGAACTCCTGGCGAAGAAACTCCCCTGACGCCACCGCCCCACGCCGCGCCGAAGCATGTACAGGGCGGGATCCGGTCGTGACGTCATCCGGCCTATGGTCCGGTGGTGCCGTCGATGAGCTCACGGACGACGTCGAGTTGCCCGACGTCGCGGGCGTACTCCTGCAGCAGGTGGAACAGGATCCAGACGAGGGTCAGCGTGTCCGGCGGCTCCGCAGGGGGCGGCGGTGAAGTGTTCATGGGCCGGACGGTAGTTCGCGGGCGGCGGCCTCGGCCAGCGGTTATGTGGCCGCTTGATGGAAATTACGTAGTTACGTAGTATTGGAGTTGTGGACGACGAGGAGCTGGTGGAGCGGGTCGCGCGCTTGGAGGAGCGTGTGGACCGGCTCGAACGTGCGGACGCGCCGGTCGAGGAGCCGAACGCGGAGGACGCGTTCTGGGCGCTGAACGCACTGAAGGAGCGCGTGGACGAGCCCGGTGCCGTGCTGTTCACCGGCTCCGTGACGGTGCCGTCCGGCGAGCATTACGAGTGGCAGCAGGGGCATCCGGTGGACGACCTGCTGGACGACGACTGGTCGCGGGCGGCGGAGACGCTGTCTGCGCTGGCGCATCCGGTGCGGCTGCTGCTGCTCCGGGAGATCCTGCACGGCGCCGGAACGACCGCCGAGCTGGGCGCCCACGTCGGTACGACCGGGCAGCTCTACCACCATCTGCGTCAGCTGGTGGCGGCCGGCTGGCTGCGCACCACGGCGCGGGGACGGTACAGCGTCCCGGGGGAACGGGTAGTGCCGATTCTCACCGTGCTCGCGGCGGCCCGCCGCTGAACCTTGGGAGGGAAAATGCACAGGACACTCGCACGCTTCAGGACGCTGTTCATCGTGCTGGGACTGGCGCTGACGTTCGGCGAAGTCCTGCATGGCATGGACGCGTTCTCGATAGCGGGACTGGTACTGATCGGCTGCGGCCTCGTGCTGTTCTTCGTGCCGGGCGGCGGACGGGGCCGGGAACCGGTCGCGGTGCGGACCCCGGTGCGCGGCCGCTGGGTGGCGGTGAACAGCCCCGCCGACAAGGTCCCCAGCCACGGCACCCATGAGCTGGGGCAGACCTATGCGATCGACCTCGTGTACGCGCCCGACCCGGCGGAGGTGTGGCAGCCGCTGCGCAGGTGGCCGCTCGCGGCGCGGCCGGAGACGTTCCCGGCGTTCGGGCAGGAGATCGTCGCTCCCGCCGACGGTGTCGTCGTCCAGGCGAGCGGGTGGCAGCGCGACCATTGGAGCCGCAACTCGTGGCCCGCGTTCCTCTACCTGCTGGTCGAGGGCGCCCTCTTCCGCCAGCTGCTTTCCTTCATGACGCTGTCGTCGGGACGGTTCATCATCGGCAACTCCGTGGTGCTGGATCTCGGCGACGGGGTGTACGCGGTGTTCGCCCACGTGCGGCGCGGGTCGGTCCGCGTCAAGAAGGGCGACCGGGTGCGGGCCGGGGACGTGCTCGGCGAGGTCGGCAACTCCGGCAACTCCTCTGAGCCGCACCTGCACTTCCACCTCATGGACCGTCCGCGTCCCCTGGCCGCGGCCGGGCTGCCGTTCGCGTTCCCGTACGAGGGCGGCGGCGAGACCCGCACGGGGGTGCCCGGAGGACGCAGGCCCTTCGTCGCCGCCGTGGACAAGGAGCCGACCTCGACCGGCGGCTGAGGCCAGATCATGGAAGGCTGCGGTGGCATGTCTGAATCGCGAGCCTTCGAGAAACGTGCCGGCGACGTCGTCCGGATCTGGCGGATCGAGCGTGCGGGCATTCGATGCCACATGTCGTGGGGATTGAAGGGCGGCACCCTCCGGGGGAGCAGCATGACGCTCGACGACGAAGCGCATGCCGTACGCCACTTCAACGGGAAGATTCGAGATAAGCAGCGTCAGGGCTACATCGAGGTCAAGGACGAGACGCCCCGCCCGGCGCCGAAGCCCGAGCCGCTGGAGGACGCCAAGCTCCTCGATATGCGGCACGCCGGCCTCACCGGCCACGAGCCGCTGGCCGGGCGGACCGGCGTCTACGTCAAGCACTTCCTGCACCGGACCCTGCCGCAAATGAGCCGCTGGTCCCATCTCGTGCTGACGGACGACGAACGCAGGGGCCTCACGTTCAACGTCAAGGACGGGGGCTACGACCCTGACCTGGTCTCGGCCTTCCTGGACTTCCTCGAACCACACCGGGAGCGGGCCTTCGACGGCGGCTCCCATCACAAGGTGCCCCTGGACGCGCCGATCGGTCCGTTCACCCACGCGCTGCTCTGCTCGCCGCGGCTGAGCCGGAACGTCCACGACGGGCGCACCGCCTGGGTCTTCCCCGTCCACGACTGCGAGATCGGCGACGACGACACCGAGACGTTCGTCGAGGCACGGATCGAGGGCCGGGGTTCGCTACCGCAGTCGGACTGGGACCGTGACCCCTGCCCGGTGACCGACCTCAGGTTCGACCTGCAGAGCGCGGACGGACCGTTCGAGGGCATGGGCACCCGCACGACGCTGGGGCAGCGGAAGTTCAAGACCGGCACGCTGGGCCTCGTCGAGTCGCTGCTGTCCAGGCTGGCCGTGTCGACACCGAAGAGCCGCATCGAGGTGCGTTCCTACCGCGGTGAGGTCCTGACCCTGGCCCGGGCGGACCTGACGCCCGGGACCCTCGACGACGTCAGCCGCTTCGTCCACGGGGACAGGGCCACCCGCATCGAATGACCTTCACTCGCATTTGAGACTTCCGCGATGTCTACCGGGCTCAACCAGGTGTGATATGCGAAGAACCTTCACAGGGTAGGTCAATGAAACAATTGAGGGTGAACGGCAATTCGTCGGGAGGTTGAGGGGCGTGAAGTTCATCCTTGAGGTCGACATGAGCGAAGGCGTGGTGGGAGAGGACGCCGCGCGCGAGCTGGGCCGCATCCTGCGTTACTGGGGCGGCAACCTCCACCACTACGCGCTGCAGCCCGGTGACGGTTCCGCCATCTACGACTCGGGCTACAGCGACGTGGGGCAGTGGCGGATCGAGGAGCCCACCGGGGCCTGACGGTCAGCGGGCGCGCGGTCGCCAGCCGGGGTCGCGGCCGGACGCGGCCAGCGCCCGCTGGAAAGGCGGCGCGTCCTCGTCCACGGGCGCGGGGTCGGCGAAGCCGTCGTACTGGCGGTACATCTCGGCGTTCTTCTCCACGACCTGGAGGATGAACCGGCCGGTGTCGGGTGAGACGCTGTACTCCTGACCGGCGGCCTTCGCGACGTCCCAGCCGTGCAGGGCCATTTCCAGGATCATCATCGCGGCGATGTCGGCGGCGGGGGTTCCCGCGATCTCCCCGTCCCAGACGGCCGGGTCCGCCCAGGCCGCGACAGCGCGGTCAAGCTGGACGGCGTACTCCTGCGGCCAGGCGGCGTCGGCGGTGAAGTCGCGTTCGGTGAGCTCGTCCGGGAGTTCCTCGCGCAACGCACGGTGCTCAAGCCCATGGGACGTGTAGAGCACCAGGTGGTTCACGAGCGTCCGGAGGTCGAATTCGCCGCACGGGGTCGGATCCGCCAGCCGGTCCCGCTGGACGGTGTGGGCGACACGGGCGGCCTCGGCGGCGCATTCCTTCATGTAGGCGTGGTCGTCATTCATACGCAGCACGTTACGAGCGCCCGCGGGGGCGCCTCTTGGAGAAACGCGCCAAGTACCCTGGTCACGTGGGCGAACTGGGTCGAGGCGTGCTGTACCCACGGGAGCAGGCGGCCGTCGCCACCCTTGAGCGGGCGTCTCCGAGTCCCGCCCTGGCGCGTTTCGTGGAGTTCTACTGGCACGTCCGGTGGCGGACGGAGGAGCCGTACGAGACGAAGGTGCTGTCGCACCCGAACGTCCACCTCGTCTTCGAGGAGCCCTCTCCGCTGATCTATGGCGTGGACCGGACGTTGTTCGTCCGGCGCCTTGAGGGACGGGGTCAGGTCCTCGGCGTGAAGTTCCGCCCCGGCGGGTTCCGGCCGTTCGCGGCGGGGCCGATCATCGACCTCGCCGACCGCAGGGCGCCCGCCGCGGACGTCCTCCGCCCGGACGTGGAGGACGTCGGCCGCGCCGTGCTCCGGCACACCGATCTCGACGCGATGGTGAAACCGGTCGAGGAGTTCCTCCTGGACGGTCTTCCCGCCCCGGATCCCGTCGCCGGGGAAGTGGCCGGAATGGTCGAGGCCATCACCGCCGACCCCGCCCTGTTCCGCGTCGATCAGGCGGCCGAGGCGCTGCACGTCTCCGTCCGCACCCTGCAGCGGCTGTTCGCCGAGTATGTGGGCGCCGGCCCCAAATGGGTGCTGCGGCGAGCACGTCTCCACGAGGCCGCGGCCCGTGCCGACCAGGGCGTCCACATCGACTGGGCCGCGCTGGCCGGCGATCTCGGCTACTTCGACCAGTCGCATCTGACCCGTGACTTCACCGCCGCCGTGGGCGTCTCCCCGGCCAGATACGCCGGGGTCTGAGCCTTCAGCCGAAGCCGGGCGCCGGGACCAGGCGGAAGGCGACGAACGCCGGGAGTTCTTCCAGAGTGGCGTGGTCGTCCGGATAGCGGTCCGCCATTTCGGGGACGGGACGGGGTTCGACGAGTTCCTCGATGAGGAAACCGGCCTCGCGGAATTCGGCGCAGATCGCGGTCAGCGGGCGGCGCCAAGCCCGGATGGGCCAGTTTCGTGTCGGGCTCAACGACTCCTCCACGGGCTCTTCGGTGAAATACGAGCCGCCGAGACGCATCCACCCCATGATCGGGTGCTCGGTCGACAGGACGAGCGCGCCGCGCGGGGTCAGGATGCGGCGGAACTCCTCCAGGAGGGCCACCCGGTCATCGATGTAGTGCAGCGCCAGCGCGAGGACGACCAGGTCGGCGGAGTCGTCCCGGACCCAGGTCAACGGCCTGGACAGATCGTGGACGCGCAGGTCGGCGCGGTCGTCGCAGCGGGCGCGGGCGAGGTCGACCAGGGTGGGGCTCACATCGCAGCCGGTGACGCGGGCGCCGCGGCTCAGCAGTTCGCGGGCGTACAGGCCGGGGCCGCAGGCCGCGTCGAAGACCGACAGGCCGTCGACGTCGCCGGCCAGGCCGAGCACGGCCGGGCGGTCGTAGAGGGCGTTGTAGGCGCTGTCCTCGGCGTGGGAGGCGTACTCGTGGGCGAAGCACTCATACATGCCTCGATCGTGCCAGAGCGATCAACTACGCGTGTCAGGAGCGCGGCCGGTCTCGGTCAGATCCTCGGGGACGGTGAGAAGGATCGAGGCGAAGTGGTCGCGTGCGGCGTCACGATCCCGCCGTGGTCGCCCCCGGCGAGGCACCGCCGGCGTTCTCCGCGGCGGGTTCGCGCTGCGCCTCCCGCTGCGCGGCGCGGGCGTCCTCGGCGATACGGCGGAGCTGGGCGACGCGTTCCTCGTCGCGGGTGAGGTTGTCGCCGGTCGACGGGTCGAAGATGTGAACCCTCATGGTGTCGATCCACAGCTCCGCCTCACGTCCCGGCGTGATCAGGCTCGCCGCGTCCAGCGACACGACGGCCTGGGTGCGCAGCTGGTCGCTGTCGAGTTCGCGGGACAGGTCGCGCAGCTGCGCGGCGAGGTCGGCGGGCGCCTCGTACGGGACGTAGGCGTACTGCTCGTTGCCCAGCCATTCCGTGACGTCGATGTCCGCCCGGACGATGCTGCCCTTCGCCTTCTTCTCCTCGCTCACCAGCGACGCGTCCTCGAAGTTCTCCGGACGGATGCCGACGAGCACGACCTCGCGGTCGCCGACGGCGGCGACCTTCCGCTCGTCGCGCAGCTCGAAGCGCCCCAAGGGCGTTTCGAGGAACGCACCGTCCACGGACGCGGGAAGGAAGTTCATCGACGGCGACCCGATGAACCCGGCCACGAACAGGTTGACCGGCTCCTCGTACAGCTCGCGCGGGCTCCCCACCTGCTGCAGGACGCCCTTGCGCAGCACCGCGACGCGGTCGCCGAGCGTCATCGCCTCCGTCTGGTCGTGCGTGACGTACACGGTCGTGACGCCGAGACGCCGCTGGAGACGCGAGATCTCCGTGCGCATCTGCCCGCGCAGCTTCGCGTCCAGGTTCGACAGCGGCTCGTCGAACAGGAACGCGTCGGCCTGCCGGACGATCGCGCGGCCCATCGCGACACGCTGCCGCTGCCCACCCGACAGATTCGCCGGTTTGCGTTCCAGATGCTCCGTCAGCTCCAGCAGCTCGGCTGTCCCCTTGACACGGCGCTGCACCTCGTCGTCCGCCACCTTGGCGAGACGGAGCGGGAACGCGATGTTCTCGTAGACGGTGAGGTGCGGGTAGAGCGCGTAGTTCTGGAACACCATCGACAGGTTCCGCTGACGGGGCGCGACCCTGTTGACGACCTTCTCGCCGATGAGCATCTCACCGGACGTGATGTCCTCCAGTCCGACGATCATCCGCAGCAGCGTCGACTTCCCGCAGCCGGACGGGCCCACCAGGATCATGAACTCGCCGTCCCGCACGTCCAGGGACACGTCGTTCACGGCCGGGAAACCGTCGCCGTACCGCTTGACGATGTTCTTCATGGTGATGGCGGCCATGGTTCTCCCTCAGCCCTTGACGGCGCCGGACGTCAGCCCGGCCACGATGCGGCGCTGGAACGCCAGGACGATGACGACGACGGGGATGGTCACCACGACCGCCGCCGCGCAGATGGCCGTGGTGGGCTGCTCGAACTGCGACGCCCCGGTGAAGAACGCCAGCGCGGCCGGGACGGGACGTGCACTGTCGGACGACGTCAGCGAGATCCCGAACACGAAGTCGTTCCAGCAGAAGAAGAACGTCAGGATCGCCGCGGTGAACACGCCGGGCGCCGCCAGCGGGACGATCACCTTCCGGAACGCCTGCCACGTCGTCGCCCCGTCCACCTGCGCCGCCTGCTCCATCTCCCACGGGATCTCGCGGAAGAACGCGGACAGCGTCCAGATCGCCAGCGGCAGCGCGAACGAGATGTACGGGATGATCAACCCCGGCCAGGTGTCGTACAGGCCGATGTCCCGCCACAGGTTGAACAGCGGGCCGACCAGCGACACGACGGGGAACATCGCGATGGCCAGCGCGAACGACAGGATCAGCCTCTTGCCGGGGAACTCCAGCCGCGCGATCGCGTACGCGACCAGCGTCGCGAACAGCACCCCGATGAACGTCGCGATCACCGAGATGCCGATCGAGTTGATCAGCGCGGACGTGAACAGGTCGGTCTTGAAGACCGTCTCGTAGTTCACCCACGTCCAGTCCTCGGGCAGGAAGCTCTTGGTGTTGCCGACCTCGCCGGGCCGCTTGAACGACAGGCTCACGATCCACAGGATCGGGAAGGCCGTCCAGACGAGGATGAGCAGGGACGCGACGATCCACAGCCACTTCGAGCGGACGCTCTCCATCACTTGTCACCCCTCACCTGGGACAGGTCCACGCGGAACCCCTTGATGAACACGACCGCGATCACCACCACGGACAGGAACAGCAGCACCCCGACGGCGTCCCCCAGCCCGATCGCGGTCCGGGTGATCGTCTGCCGGTAGGTCAGGAACGACAGCGTCTCGGTCTGGTTCTGACCGGCCGTCATGATGAACACGTTGTCGAAGATCCGCCACGCGTCCAGCGTCCGGAACAGCACCGCGACGAGAATCGCGGCCTTCATGTTCGGGATCGTCACCCGCTTCAGCCGCTGCCACGCCGTCGCGCCGTCCACCGTCGCCGCCTCACCCAGGTCGCGCGGCACCTGTGCCAGGCCGGCGAGCAGCAGCAGCGATACGAACGGCGTCGTCTTCCAGATCTCCGACAGGATGATCACGAACAGGGACGACCAGCGGCCCGAGAACCAGGCGTAGTCGCCGAGCCCGAACCAGCCGTTCACGAACCCCGACTGCAGGTCGAACGCGTACCGCCACGCGAACGCCGAGATGACGGTGACGATGCCGTACGGCAGCAGGATCGCGGTGCGGACGGTCCGCCGCGCGAACAGCGCCCGGTGCATCACCATCGCCAGCGCGAAACCGATGACGAGCTCCACCGCGACGGTGATGAACGTGATGAGGAACGTGGTGAGGACGTCCTGCCAGAAAAGCGAGTCGGACAGCGCCGTCACATAGTTGGCGAGGCCGACGAACTCCCGGTCGTCCGGCGCGGTGATCCGGTATCTGAACAGCGACAGGTACAGCGCGTTCGCCAGCGGGTACGCGGTCACCAGCAGCATGACGATCACTGCCGGCGCCGACAGCAGCAGCCCGAGCCTGCGCTCGGCGCGGCTCCGGTCGGAGATCTCCCCGCGCCCGCTCCTGTGACGTCCGGCTGCCGGGGCGGTTCCCACAGCGGTCATCGCCTGTCCCCTCTAGAGCAGCGCCTGGTCGCGCAGGACCTGGCGGATGAACGTCGCGGACTCGCGGGGCGTCGTGTCCGGGTTCACCGACCCGGGCGGATGCCAGCGGCTCTGCACCGCGCCGGACACGTCGGTGTAGTACGGCGTGATCGGGCGGGGCGCCGCCGCGTTGATCGAGTCCCGGATCAACCCGGCCATCGGGAACTCCCGCCGGATCTCCGGATCGTCGTACACGGATGCGCGCGCCGCCGGGTTACCCGAGTCGATCATGTACTGCTTCATGTGCTCGGTGGACGTGATGCAGGTGACCGCGTCCACCGCCAGGGTGTCCTTGTAGTCGCCGTAGGCGCCGATGCCGATCTCGATGCCGCCGAACGGGGGCTTGCTCTCCTGCCCCGGCGTCACCCTCGGGTACCGCGCCCAGCCGAGGTCGGACACGATGTCCTTCGAGATGACCCCGGCCTCCGCGTCGGCGTTCTCCGCCCGCCAGATGTAACCCCAGTTGACCATGAAGCCGCCGCGGCCGCTGTTCAGCAGGAACCTGGACCGCTCCTCGTCGTCGGTGGACATGCTCGGGCTCGCCGCCGCCGAGTTCGCCAGCTTCGAGATGATCGCCGCGGCCTGCCGTCCGGCCGGCGAGTCGATCTCGATCGTGGCCTCGTCGCCCTTCTCCGCATCGCTGATGATCCGGCCGCCGGCGGACTCGACGAGGGCGTTGATCCACACCATGTAGCCCTCGTACTTGTTGGCCTGCACCCCGACCGTCGTGCCCGTCCGGACCGCCGCGTCGATCATCTTGTCCCAGGTGAAGCCGGGCGACGCCGGGTCGACACCGGCCTTCTCCGCGACGGACTTGCGGTACCAGAGCACCTGCGTGTTCGCCCAGAAGGGCGCCGCGTAAAGCCTGCCCTCCCATGTGGAGTTCTCCACGGCCGGCGGGAACACGCCTTCGGTGAACCGCCCCGCCTCGTCCGCCGGGAACGGACGCAGGAAACCGGCGTTGGCGGCCTCCGCCACGAACACCGGGTCCAGGCTCATGATGTCGATCCCGGAGTCCTTGGCCGCCAGCCGCCGGATGAGCTGCTCACGCTGCTGCGTCGCGTCCTGCGGCAGCACCGACGTCGTGATCTCGTACCTGCCGCCGGACGCCCGCGAACACGCCTCGGCGAGCTTGGCCTGCCCGCCGTCGTCAGGGTTGATGTACCAGGTGAGCGTGGGCGGCCCGCCGTCACCCCCGCAGCCCGCCAGCGCTCCGGCGAGCAATGTCAGCGCGACTCCCGCCCGCAGCCGGCCTGCCCGGATCCGCTCCGGCGGCCTGCCCCGCGGGCGTCGGCCACGCCTGGCCACGTCCGGCCTCTCTCGTCCGACTCGCTCGACCATCGGGCCTCCCGAAGCCTCCCACCGGGTGCGACACTTCGCCGGGCCGCATGCGTGGCGGGTCCGTCTCCATTCGAACACCAGACCCGACCCCTGTCGAGATCCACATTCCGATCGGCGACCAAAATCAATCCCACAGTTAACAAAAGACACCAGAGCCACGTAAAGCCACACAGAAGTGATCCACAAAGGAGCCGCCGGCGCCTGCGACGAACAGTCCTACGGTGCACCAGCGACGCCTCCGCCGACCCGCGACCGCAGATCCATTTGAGCCTGAAGCTGCATGCGAGGTGATCGAGAGCTGTAACCCTTGATGTCGACGGCGAGCAGCGGGCGGAAGAGTAAGCGGGGGATCGAACCGGACTTGTCGAGAAAGCGGTCGCCCACGCCGTGCCGCGATGCGGAGGGCGGAATGCCACATGGCGGCAAGCCATCCGGCGCAACGCCATGGCGCAGTCCATAACCTACCTATTCATGCGCCTGGTGAATCGACTGGTAATGAGGTTGGCCACTTAGGACGCAAGACGTTCTGCCACCTGGCATAACGACAGTTGATAGGACCTACCCGTCCGGTTACATTCGTGTCGCAGCGTGAAGAAGACGCGGAGGGATCGCGGACCCCGACCGACCCGCGAGCCCTCCGCGCCTTCGCCTGTGGGGCGGCCGTGGCGCGGCGTGGGGTTCAGTAACCACCGCCTGGCGCGTAGCCGCCGTTGCCGTTTCCGTTACCGTTGCCGCGGCCGAAGCCGTTTCCGTTGCCGTTGCCGTTGCCACGGCCGTTTCCGGGGGGCGAGCCGATGGCGGTGGCCCTGTCGCCAGTGGGGGTGGTGGCCCACCAGACGCCGCCCACGCCCTGGCCGTTCGTCGCGCCCGGCTGCCCGTCCTTCGCGTAGTAGTACACGGGCCAGCCGTCGATGGTGATCTGGCACTCGCCGTCGTCCTTGCGCTCGATGAAGTCGACCACCTTCTTGCTGACTCCTTCGAGCTTGACGTCCTTCCAGCCCCTGAAGACGGTCGGCGGCCACGCCTTCTTGCAGTCGCCGAAGCAGGTTGTGGTCGGCGGCCTGTCGTCGTCCTTGTCGAAGCGGTAGAGCGTGCGGCCCTCACCATCGGTCAGGATGCGGCCGAGCTTCGGGTCGTTCCTGGCCCTGATGACGATCCCCCTCTTCGGGCGGTCGTCGTTCGCGTTCTGGGCGGGGGTGGCCTTCTTACCGGTCGGGGACGCGGCGTACCAGGTGCCGCCGACGCCCTGGCCGTTCACGTCACCGGGGCCCTGATCCTTGACGTACCGGTACAGCGGCCATCCCGCGAGGGTGACCTGCCACCGGCCGTCGGGACGCTTGACCTTGCCGACCAGGGACTGCTGGACGCCTTCGACCTCCGTCTGCGTCCCGCCGGCCCACACCGGCGGCCACGCCTTCGCGCAAGCCCCCGCGCAGGTGGACGCGGACGGACGGGCGGTGTCGTTGTCGAATCGGTAGAGGGTCCGGCCGTCGCCATCGGTGACGACCTTGCCGAGCTTGGCGATGCGGGCGACCTCCAGGGTGGTGGGCTCCGCCGCCGGCGTCGGGGCCGGCGGGGCCGAGGGGGCGGCCTGCGCCTGCTGCTGGGTGCCTGCGGCGTTCTCCTTGTTCCCGGCGGTCTCCTGTCCGCACGCCGTGATCACCATCCCGGAGGCGGTGAGGGCGGCCGCGGCGGGGAACGCCCAACGTGGGATTTTCATGCCGTGTGTCCTCCATGTCGTCCACGGTCCCGGCTCCGGTTCCGGTTTCCCGCACGTTGGTCGAGGGGAGCTGCCGCACCGCTCTCCCGAACCGACGAGCAGTACGGTGTGCACTCACAACGGGTTCAACCCACCGGAACCGGTCGGCTGCGGGCCGGGTCGTATGCACAGTTGTTCACATCGACGGTTCGCGAGGCAGGCAGCAGTGACCACCGGCGAAGACGCACCCGCGGATCCCCCGATCAGCCTGAGCAAGGAGCGGCCGGACGAGCCGCCCCGGGAACGGCCGGGCCCGGCGTGGATCGTGATCCCGGCCCGCGTCGTCGCGCTGATCATCGTCGTACCGCTCCGGCTCGTCCACGACCTGGTGGTGCTGGGCGCGCGGGGAGTGCGGGCCGTGTGGAACGGCCTGGTGCGGGCGCCGGGACGGCTGGGCCGGCTCATCGGCCGGATGCTGCGGTGGATCTGGCACGGGCTGTACCGGTGGCCGCTCGCCCCTACCGGCCGGCTGGCCGCGGCCGTCGCGCGAGGGATCGGCGCGCTGCTCCACCTCCTCATCGTCCGGCCGCTGCGGTGGCTCGGGCGCGGGACGGGACACCTGGCCCGCTGGGTCCACCGCGTGCTGATCGCCCCCACCGGCCGGTTCCTCGCCATGATCGGACGCGGACTGGGATGGCTCCTGGGGCTGGTCCTGCTACGGCCGCTACAGGCGCTGGGGCGCGGGCTGGCCTGGCTCGCCGGGATCACCGGCCGGGGGTTCGCCCTGCTGTTCAAGGGCATCGGCCTGCTGATCACGGTGCTCGTGGTCATCCCTGCCGTGTTCGTATGGCGCTACCTGCTGCGCCCGCCGCTGCTCGGCCTCGCCCGTCTGGCACGCGGCGCCCTGCTCCTGCTCGGTGCGCTCGGGAGCGTCCTGGCTTCCGGCCGGCGCGCGTTCGCGGGTGCCGCCGCCTGGTCCTGGCGGCTGATCGGCCGGTGCCTGGCGTGGCTGGTGGGGGCCCTTGTCGTGCTGCCCGCCCGGACGGTGTGGCGGTACGTCCTGGCGCCCATCGTGGCGGGTTTCGCGGGGACGTGGCGGTTCGCGTCCCGCGTCCTGCGGTGGCTGTGGCGCACGCTCGTCGTCGCTCCCGGACGGGTCCTGATCGTCGCCCCGGCACGGTGGACCGGGACCAACGTGCTGCGACCGGCCGGGCGGGGCGTCCGGGAAACGTGGCGGGTCTGCGTGCGCGATCCCGTCCGCTCCGCCCGCCGGACGATGCGGGAGGCGAGCCGGGACGTCCGGCTCCAGCTCCGCCGCACCTTCCGCAGACACTGAACCGCGCCGACCCCAGGGGAGGCCGGCGCGGTCCGCGTCGTTCTACTCGTCCTGCTGCCCGGAAGCGGCGCGGCGCTCGTTGCGCTCGCGCATCTTCCTGAGCAGTTCCCTCTTCTCGGCGGCGGGGTCGCCGCCGCTGCCTGGCACCGGTGCCTTCCCGCCGCGCAGAGCGCGTCGGGAAAGCTTGTTGCGCTGGCCGCCTACGCCCAGCATTCCGTTCCGGCGGCTCTTGGCCATGGTGTTCTCCCGTTCGGCTGGGTGTGTTCGATGTCCGTGCACCCAGGTCCGGCCGTGCGGGAGGGGAGTCCAGCTTCCTACGCGTCCCGGCCGGACCCGGCGCCGGGACGGTCGCGGTACACGCGCACAGGGGTGAACCACCATGCGGTGGTCTCGGCATTCATGAGCATGCGGCCAGGTTAAACACTGCCTCGGCCCCCCTCAACGGGTTTTCGGGCGGGCCCGGCTGAGATACTTGCGGACGATGTATCGACTCCTGTTCTCACTGGTCATCGCCCGGGTCCCGGCGGAGACCGTCCACCACCTGACGCTCCGCGGGCTCCGCGCGATCCAGTCGGCGCCCGGGGCCGTGCCGCTCCTGCGGCGGCTGCTCGCGCCCCGCGACCCGGCACTGGCCGTGCGCGCCCTCGGGCTGGACTTCCCCAGCCCGCTGGGCCTCGCCGCCGGGTTCGACAAGGACGCCGTCGCCTACGAGGCGCTCGGCGCGTTCGGGTTCGGCCACGTCGAGATCGGCACGGTGACGGGACGTCCGCAGCCGGGCAATCCGCAGCCGCGGCTGTTCCGGCTCGTCCCCGACCGGGCGGTCATCAACCGGATGGGCTTCAACAACGAGGGTTCGGAGGCCGCGGCGCGGCGGCTGCGCGGCCGGGGCGGCGGGACGATCGTCGGGGTCAACATCGGCAAGACGAAGGTCGTCCCGGAGGCCTCGGCGGCCGCCGACTATGTGGCGAGCGCCGAGCGGCTCGCACCGTACGCGGACTACCTCGTCGTCAACGTCAGCTCCCCCAACACCCCCGGCCTGCGGAACCTGCAGGCCGTGGAGCACCTGCGCCCGCTCCTGGCGGCGGTGCGCGAGGCCGCGGACCGCGCGTCCGCCCGCCGCGTCCCGCTGCTGGTCAAGATCGCCCCCGATCTGGCGGACGACGACATCGACGCGGTCGCCGGCCTCGCCCTAGACCTCGGCCTGGACGGCATCATCGCGACCAACACCACCGTCGGCCGGGACGCCCTGCTCAGCCCGCCCGCCGTGGTGAAGGAGACAGGCGGGCTGTCCGGCGCGCCGCTGAAGGAGCGTTCGCTGGACGTGCTGCACCGGCTGCGGTCCCGTACCGGCGGCCGGGTCGCGCTGATCTCGGTCGGCGGCGTGGAGACCGCCGACGACGTGTGGGAGCGCATCCGGGCGGGCGCCACCCTCGTCCAGGGCTACACCGGCATGATCTACGGCGGCCCCCTGTGGGCGCACCGCGTCAACCGCGCCCTGTCCCGCCGCCTCCGCGAAAGCACCTTCAGCACCCTCGACGAAGCCCGCCGCTGATCCCGCCTCGCGTTGACTTCCGGCGAATGCGCGGTCGCGTCACTGTAGGCCCCCGCCTGCGGTGATGAGGTTTACGCGTCCGTGCTTGCACGCCGATCAACCTCACGACGCGCGCGCAGCACGGTCGCCGGCCGCTCACCATTTCGCACCGCGACCGGCTATTCGCTCTGTGGGAAGTGCACGACGGTCGCCGCTGGCTGGCCGAACCACTCCTTTGCTGTCCGGGTCATCAGCAGTACCAGGATCAGAATCCCGCTCGGAAAACTCAGGACACCCAAGATCACCGCCAATGTCCTGGAACCTCGATAGCCCCGCCAAAGCCCCTGCGCCAACATTCCTGGGAGCAGCGCCGGCACGAGCAGCGCCAAGGCGATCCCCACCAGGTCCACCTGACGATCGATGATCGCGAAGACCACCATCCCGACCGCTCCGGCGATGAAGAGCACGGCGGGAATCGAGAAGATCACCACGACGGCTATCACGCTTGGCGGCGGCCTGCGCTTCCTGTCCGACGACATTGCGGCATAGTAACGTCGCGCCAGTGGGACCCCTCCCGGAACGAATAATGTAAGGCCGAACCGGCCGTTCAATGCCGGGCCGTTCCACCGGACTTGGCCGGCCGCAGCAACGCCGACCGCGCCGCCCCACGATTACGTCCGAAAATGCTCGGGCGATATCCGGTCTCTCGGATACCGACCCGGCAGAGTATCGATTCACCGCGGCATGTCGACCCGATGGCGGCGGCGTCAGGGCGACGCGCCGCAAGTCAACGAGGGTGGCGCAGGAAGAAGCCGTCGGCGATCAAGTCCGGTAGGACCCTGTCCGCTTGCGCGCGGGTCTCGGCGGGGTCCGTGCCGGTGAGTTGGGCGATCGCGTCCAGCAGCGGGTCGAGGGGCAGGGTGCCGTCGCAGACGCCCGCGAGGGCGGCCTCGACCGTCCCGACGCCGGCCGCGCGGCGGAGCCGGCCGGTCTGGCGCAGCACGATCCGCTCCGGGTCCTCGGCGCCGGGCGCACCGATCTGTTCCTGGACGAGACCGGGCGCGACCCCCAGAGTCTGTCCACAGGCTGTGGAAAACTCTGCGGCGTTGGCGAGGCCGTCCAGGACGTCGTCCACGTAGGCGCCGACGGGCTGCTCGACGGCGTGCCGCAGTTCCTCGATCCGGACGGCCGGCCGCTCGCCGCGCCGCAGTGTGATCCACCCGAATCCGATGCCGGTGACGCCCAGCCGCTCGAAGTGATCGAGCCACGCCTCGTACCGGGCCCGGTACTCCGGCGTCCCGGCCTCGCAGGAATCCCGCAGCCACAGCTCGGCGTACTCCGCCGGGTCCTGGACGTCCCGCTGGACGATCCACGCGTCGCACCCGTCCACCCATGAGCCGACGCGCTCCTCCCACGGGACACCGTCGATATGCAGCCAATTCGCCAGGAGCTGGCAGTACCCGCCGTCGTTCAGGTGCCGCGGAGCGTCCTCGACGAGACGCCGGCAGAAGTCGTCGCCCGGCAGGCCGGACTCCCGGTAGGTGAAGCGCCGGCCGCCGGACGGCGCGACGACGAACGGGGGATTGGACACGATCAGATCGAACCGGCGTCCCCGGACGGGCTCCAGCAGCGACCCCCGGAGAAGTTCGGCGCCGTTCAGGCCCGACAGCGCGAAGCTCATCTCGGCCAGTTCGAGGGCCCGCGGATTGACGTCCGTCGCGGTGATCCGCGCGGCGGGGGAACGCCCCGCCAGATGCACCGCCTGAACACCGCAGCCCGTTCCGAGATCGAGCACGTTGTCCACAGGCCTGTGGACAACCAGCCGGGCCAGGGCACCGGACGCGCCGCCCGCGCCCACCACGTGATCGGCCGCCGGGATAGGCCGAGCTGGGCTCGTCCGTCGAATGGCGGTGGGTGGGGGCTGGAGGACGGTGCCCCCCGACCCGGGCCGCACCGTGAGATCGGACACGACATATCCGGCAAGGCCTGGGCCCCGAGCAAGCCCGTCGCCGCTCACCGCCTCCAGCGGCTCGACGCGCAGCCGGGCCCGAAGCTCCCCGCCCGACACCTCGGCGAGGCCGGCGGCCACCAGATCGTCCGCCTTGATCGCCGCCGCGTCCACGGGCACCTGCAGCCAGAACAGCCGTGTCAGGATCTCCAGCGGGGACCCGCCGCCGGTCGCCCGCAGCGCCGGGGTGATCTCGTCCCGCGCCAGCGCCCCGCCCGCGACCGGCCCGAGCAGCTCCCGCACCCCGGCGACGGTGTAATCCGCCCCCAGCAGGACGTCACGGACACGAAGAAGTGGCCCCCGGAGATCAGACACTCCCCCATCCTGCCCCCGACGGGGGTGGGAAGGGCGCCCGCCCGGCAAGCCCGCGGCTATTTCAGGCCCGTGGTCACTTCAGGCCCGTGGTCACTTCAGGTACGTCTTGAGGCCCTCGGTCAGAGACTCCGCTATGCGCTGGCGGAAGGACGCGCTGGCGAGCTTGGCCGCGTCGTTCTTGTTCCGCATGTTGCCGCACTCGACGAAGACCTTGGGGACGCTCGACAGGTTCAGGCCCCCGAGGTCATTGCGCCGGTCACGGCCCTCCTCACCGAGATAGTTGGAGTAGGCCATGCCGGTGCCCTGGTGGTAGGCGTCGCGGAGGGCCTCGCCCAGCTTGCGGGAGCCGGGCACCATCCCGGCGTTCCCGCCGACCGCGATCGGCTCGATGATGTGGAAGCCATGCGCGGACGCGCGCGCGCCGTCGGCGTGGATCGACACGGCGGCGTCCGCCTTCAGCCGGTTGCCGACTTCGGCGCGTTCGGTGATGCACGGGCCGACGCCCTTGTCGTTCTTGCGCGTCAGCGTCACCTCGGCGCCCTCGGCCTGCAGGAGCTTCGCGAGCCGCTTGGAGACGTCCCAGGTGAACGCGTGCTCGGGGTAGCCGTCGTTGGACTCGGTGCCGGTCGTGTCGCACGCCTTGCTGCCGTTGCCGATCTTGACCTGCTTGTTGATCTCGTCCGGGTGGTCGGCGTTCCCGCCGTTGTGCCCGGGATCGATGACGATCACCTTGCCGTCCAGCGCGGACGCGTCGCCCTTGGCCGCAGCGGGCGACTTGCCCACCGCGGAGGGCCCGCCCGCCCTCGGCGGGATCGCGGTCTCGCCGCCGGCGGGCGTACCGGAGGATCCTCCGCACGCGGTGAGGGCGCCGAGGCACAGCGCGATACCGGCGGCCAGCGGGCCGCCTCGTTGGATTCGCACTGACCGATTCCTCCGTGATGAGTTCGTTACGACCCACACAGTCTGCACATCGATGGGGGTTCGTCAAACGAAGTCCGGGAAACCGGTCCCGCGTTCCGGGCCCGGAGGGGGCGGATCAGCCGAGCGGGTCCTCCTTGCCCAGCAACGCGGCGAGGGCGCGCGCCTCCTCCGCGTCCAGGCCCAGGACCACGCGGGGACGGCCCCACGGGTGGTCGATCGAATGGGCGACGTAGCTGGCGACGGACTCGGAGACCTCCTCGGCCAGGCCGCGCGCGTGCCGCCACTCCGTCCACGCGCGTTCCAATTCGCTTGCCGCGCGCTGCGCGCACGACACCAGTTCCGGATCACGCACGAGATCAACCCCCCTGATGGACATGACCCTTTCCCCGTGCCGCACGGCGGTGTCCCCGTCCGGGCGGCCTCCCCCGAGGCCGCCCGGACCCAGCCGCCGAACGGTGAGTCCCATTAACCCGCCGGAGAGGGGTCACGGGCTGGCGAATGCGGCAGGCTTGGCCAGCCCCTTACCCGGTGCACACCGGTTCGAGGAACGATCGACCGTCTCCGTACCCCGGACATAACCGGGCCCGGCGGGAAAAGCGAGATTGGTGGGAGCGATGAGAGGCGGGGGGACGTGGACGCGGCGGGCGGCTCAGGCGGCGGGGGCGGGACCCGTCGTCGAGCGGACCACCAGATGCGGGACGACCAGGTTCTGCCTGGCCGCACGGGACGGGTCGCCGATGCGCGCGGTCAGCAGTTCGGCGGCCACCCGGCCCATGTCCCGGCGCGGCTGGTCGACGCTGGTCAGCGAGATGTGCCGGATGGCGGCGAGATGCGTGTTGTCGTAGCCGACGATCGACAGCTCGTCCGGCACGCGCATCCCCAGCTCGTCGGCCGCCGACAGCGCACCGGTCGCGACGAGGTCGTTCGGTGCGAAGATCGCGGTGGGCCGGGGTTCGCGGCGCAGCAGCGCGTGGGCGGCCCGGTAGCCGCCGTCCTCGGTGAAGTCGCCCGGCTCGACGACGATCTCGCCGGGCAGCCCGTGCCGGCGCATCGCCCGCTCGTAACCGGCGCGGCGGTAGCGCGCGGTCGTCGAGCGCGCCCCCTCGATGTGGGCGATCCGGCGGTGGCCCAGCCCGACGAGGTGGTCGACGGCGAGGCTGGCGCCGAGTTCGTCGTCGTCGACCACGATGTCGACGCCGACGACGTCGCGTTCACCGACCACGACCACCGGGACGCTCGCCGCGGCCTCCTTGAGGGACTCGGGGACGACGCTGAGCAGCACGAGCCCGTCCACCCGCATCTCCAGGAACGCCTCCACGGCCTCGGCCTCGAACAGCGGGTCCCAGCGGCCGCTGCCGACGAGCATCCGCAGGCCGGCGCCGTGCAGGCTCTCCTGCAGCCCGTCGAGGAACTCGGCGAAGAAGGGATTGTGCAGGTCGGCGACGATGGCGCCGATCAGCCTGGTGCGTCCCTCGACCAGGCTTCTGGCCACGGCGTTCGGCCGGTAGCCGAGTTCGCGGGCGGCCTGCAGGACGGCCTGCCTGCGGCGCTCGCTCACATGCGGTGACCCCCGCATCACCAGGGAGACGAGCGATTTGGAGACGCCGGCGCGCTCGGCGACGTTGCGGATCGTCGGTTTCGGCGAGGGGACGGACCTCCCCTCGCCGCGCGCGGCGGGAGAGGGCTCGGTGCGCGGCCGGGGGACCGCACCCTCCTCCCGCCTGTTGTGCGGGGGATTTGCTTGCTCAGCTGACATGGCACTCCGTCCAGGGGGACCTGCAGGACCTGCCGCGGCGGCGCACCGCTGGGGGGTTCGGCGCGCCGGCCTCCGCTCGGGAGGAGATGCCATGATGCCGCGCCTTCCCCCTAAACCGCCGCAACAGTGAGTAACGGGCATCCGACAATGGTGGTTCGGGCCTGTGGTGTTCCGGATCACAGCCGTGTCGGAGGATGATCACGACCCGGTGAAAGCCCGGTTCATCCGCCGCCGGCGCGGCCTGCCGCCGCCCGGGCTCGGATACGCTGCCCAGGTGGTGGATCGTGCGGTGGCCGGTGGCAAGGCGCGGAGCCGGCAGGATGGCGGGCAGGGCGGCGGGCGAGGCCGTCGCAGGCTCAGCGTCGACGAACGGCGGGAGGAACTGATCGCGGCGGCGCTTCAGCTGTTCAGCACGCGCTCGCCGGAGGACATCTCGATCGACGATGTCGCCGCCGCCGCCGGAGCCTCACGCGCGCTCGTCTACCACTACTTCGGCGGCAAGTACGAGCTGTACATCGCCGCGCTCGGCAGCGCCGCCAAGCAGCTGTCGGTGCTGCTCGAACCGCCCACCGAGGGCAAGCCGCTGGAACGCCTGCGGATCTCGCTGCGGCGCTACTTCGACTTCGTGGAACGCCACGCGGCGGGCTACACGGCCCTGCTGCGCGGCGGGCCCGCCGACCGCTCGGGCGAGGTCGGCGAGATCGTCGACGGCATCCGCCGACTGCTGCTGGACCGGATCCTGCATTCCCTGGACGTCGAGACGCCGCAACCCATCCTGCGCATCACGCTGCGCTCCTGGATGGCGGCCGTGGAGACCGCCGGCCTGGACTGGCTGGAGAACCGCGACGTGACCCGTGCCGGGCTGGAAAGCCTGCTGGTCGACCACCTGGTCGTGATGCTCCACGCGGCCGGGCGCCACGACCCGGGCACCGCCAACCTCTTCGACCGCCTCTCCCAGGAGGAGATGAGCTCGTAGGCCCCGGACGTGTCATCGCGACGCGTCATCGCGGGAGGCGTGCCCTTGGACGCCCACTGGACGCTTTGTCCAAACGTGAACTAATTGTCCCCTTGCGCGGGCTGTGTCCTCATGTGGACAGAAGGTCTCATGTGTCCCAAATTACGCGCACGTCAGGACGGTGCCGTGCGTTGCCCTCGACATCGGGCGGCTCGGCACCCGGCGCCGAGGGCAACGCAGCGAACACGGTTATTCCGACCGCTGCTGCGGGATGCCCGCGAGCAGCGCCCGCACCTCCGCCTCGCGGTAGCGGCGGTGCCCCCCCAGTGTCCGGATGGACGTGAGCTTTCCCGCTTTCGCCCACCGTGTGACGGTCTTGGGGTCGACGCGGAACATCGTCGCCACCTCCGCCGGCGTCAGCAGGGGCTCGGCCTCTGGCGTACGTGCTGACATGTTTGCGGCCTCTCCTCCGTGGACCGATGACAGCGATCCTGCGATTGATCCTCGCGCGGTCACTGATGTCCCCTATGGCCCGAAAGAGCCACTATGACATCACAACGTGTAACCTTGCCACCACTCAGCGCAACAAGCAAGTTCCTGGCGGTAGTTGCGTGCAAACATCCCCGCGGATGCGGGGTGCCGTGCCTGTACGGTGGCGACTGAGTCACGCTGCGTGATTCTAGCGACACGTATAGTCGTATCGCGCGCGGATTCGGGAAATTTGTTTTAGTTCGCCGTCTCGAGGGCCCGGACGGGCCGCCATCGGGCGAGCAGCCGCTTGTACATCGCCACGGTCAACTCGACCTCCCCCCGCTCCATCCCGGTGAGGGCCACGGCCATCTCGGCCACCGACTCGTCCGCACGGAGCGTCCGGTCGTCCAGCAGATGGACGAGCCCTCCGTAGTCGAGTTCCACAAGCGCGCGCGGGTGGAAGCCGCCCAGCCATCGGCCGAGCGTCTCCAGCCGTCCCGCCGACAGGAGATAGACGTCGCCCGTCCCGTCGCCGAGATTCTCGCGCACCACGGGGAGCGCCGCCGACACCCGCTGGCGCGCCTCTCCCATGGAGGTGACGTAGACGAGGGTACGCGCGGGCGCGGCCGTCGCCGGGCCATGACCTCCGTGTTCCTCGGACGTGTCGTCCGGCTGGCGGTACCCCGTCCCCGGTGTGCCCAGCATCAGGCACCGCTCGCCCCGCGCGAACGGCACGAACCAGTCCAGCGGGACATGCCAGGTGCTCGTCAGGATGTGGGGACGCAGCGGCCGCCCCCCGCGCTTCCACTGCTCGAAGTCGCCCATCACCCGTTCCGACAGCGGCGGCGGGACGAACGCGGCCGCGACACCGGCGGCGTGCTCGTTCCTGAAGCGCTCGAAGGCCAGCCATGAGCGCAGCCGCGTCTCCCACGGGCACACGTAGATCATGTTCTCCACGCGCCGGACGTAGGCGTCCCTGCTCTCCTGCTCCGGCACGACGTCCGGCGGCGAGCCGGTCATCCTCAGCGTGGCGTCGCGGTGCTCGACCCCGAGCGCGTGGATCCGCCGAGGGCGCCGCCTGGAATCGGCGTAGACCGTCCACAGGGTCCGCGCGGGCTCCGGAAAGGCGGTCACCGGTTCATAAACCCGTAGGTACGCGGCGTACGGAAGCACGACCGCATCGTTACACGAGATTCGGCCGCGCGTGGCGGCATCCCGCGTCCTACGCTGATCTTAGAGACAGAGAGGAGGGCACTACCGTGCCTAATGTCTTCGGGGCGCCCCACAAGGGCACCGAACCCCGACACGAGCAGGTCGTCTTCTGCCAGGACGAGGCGAGCGGCCTGCGCGCCATCATCGCGATCTACTCGACCGCGCTCGGCCCGTCCCTGGGAGGTACACGCTTCTATCCCTACGGGTCCGAGGAGGACGCGCTCGCCGACGTGCTCAACCTGTCCCGGGGCATGGCGTACAAGAACGCCTTGGCCGGGCTGGACCTCGGCGGCGGCAAGGCCGTCATCATCGGCGACCCGTCCACCGACAAGTCCGAGGCGATGCTGAGGGCCTACGGACGGTTCGTCCAGTCACTGAACGGCCGCTACTACACGGCGTGCGACGTCGGCACGTACAGCGAGGACATGGACGTCGTGGCGCGCGAGTGCCGGTACGTCACCGGACGGACGGTCGCGCACGGCGGAGCCGGCGACTCGTCCATCCTCACGGCGTTCGGCGTGTTCCAGGGCATGCGCGCCGCGGCCGAGACCATGTGGGGCTCTCCCACGCTGAGGGGCAGGCGAGTCGGAGTCGAGGGCGTCGGAAAGGTCGGCCACCGCCTCGTGGAGCACCTGCGCGAGGACGGCGCCGACGTCCTGATCTGTGATGTGAACGAGGCCGCCATCGACCGGGTCCGGTCAAGGCACCCGGAGGTCGAGGTCCTCCCGGACGCCGACGCCATGGTCCGCATCCCCCTGGACGTGTACGCGCCGTGCGCACTCGGCGGATCCCTCACCGACGACACCGTGACCGTCCTGGAGGCGAAGGTGGTCTGCGGGGCCGCCAACAACCAGCTCTCCCACACCGGTGTCGAAAAACGCCTCGCCGACCGCGGTGTGCTGTACGCACCGGACTATGTCGTCAACTCCGGTGGCGTGATCCAGGTCGCGGACGAGATCGAAGGCTTCAACTTCGACCGCGCGAAAGCCCGCGCCACCGGCATCTACGACACCACCCGCAAGATCTTCGCGCTGGCCGCCGACGAGGGCGTCCCGCCTGCGGTCGCCGCCGACCGGCTCGCGGAGCGCCGGATGTCCGAAATCGGAAGACTGCGCGGAATCCTGCTCTGAGCCGGCCGCACCGGAACGGTCCGCCGTGCTGATTAGACCGTTGCCGGAGCCGCCGCGGGACACCGCTCGACCGTCCCACGGCGGCTTTGGCGCGTACCCGTGACCACGGGATACACTGTTGTCAGCAGCAACAGGGGCGCCGCCACGTACCGTCGATGTACCGAGCCGGGCGCAAAACGGGTACGGTTGTACCCGTGACTGACGCATGGCTCATCAGGCACCGGTTCGTGTGGTACACGCGCGCGTTGATGGGCCCACGAAAGCCCTGACCATCGAGGGGGTCGAGCCAATGGGTCGCGGCCGAGCCAAGGCCAAGCAGGTAAAGGTTGCCCGACAGCTCAAGTACAACAGCGGCAACACGGACCTCGACCGCCTGAAGAGCGAACTGGGAGTCGATGACTCCGGCGAGGACTCCTACGACGAGCTCGCCGAGAAGTACGCCGACTATGCCGATGATTACGGCACCGAGGACCGTAAGGACGGCACCTCCGGTTGATCGGCCGACAGGACGCCACCGCCCGCAGCACAGGGCGGTGGCGTTTGTCGTGACTTCTTGATGTTCGCCCTAGGTGCACGTCGTGGGGTGTGGTTCGTCATGGTCTCCGAAGGCCGTCGAGATTGCCCGCAGGGCACGTTCGGCGGCGCACGCTTCCCATGTGGCTCGTGAGGGCTGAGAGACGCTCAGCGTTCCTCTCAGCCCTCACCGGCGACGTTCGCGCCGCGTTCCGCGCGCGGGGCTTCTGAAACCGACCGCCGTCCCTCACGCAAGGGTCGCGGCACCGGTGCCTTCGGTGATCTCGCCCAGGTGCCAGGACGGCACGCCCCGGGAGGTCAGGAGGCGGAGGGCCTCATCAGCGCAGTCCGGGCTGACGACGGCCGCCATCCCGACGCCGAGGTTGAACGTCTTGTCCATCTCGCCCTGCGGAACGTCCCCGTGCGCCTGCAGGACACGGAACACCGCCGGTGTTTCCCAGGACGAGCGGTGCAGCACGGCGTCCGCCGTCGGAGGCAGCGAGCGAGCCAGGTTGGCGGGCAGCCCGCCCCCCGTTATGTGAGCGAAAGCACGTACCCCGCCGGCCTGCAACAGGGCCAGGCAGTGCTTGGCGTAGATGCGCGTCGGTGTGAGGAGTTCCTCACCCAGTGGACGGCCGAGTTCCGATGGCTGGGATTCGAGGGTCAGGTCCGTTGTGGCCAGGATGTGGCGGACGAGCGAGTACCCGTTCGAGTGGATACCGGACGACGCCATGGCGATGACGGCGTCCCCCGGGCGGACACGGTCGGGGCCGAGGACCTCGTCGGCCTCGACTACGCCCGTCCCCGCGCCGGCGAGGTCGAACTCGTCGGCTTCGAGGAGACCGGGGTGCTCGGCCGTCTCACCGCCGACGAGGGCGCAGCCGGCCAGAGCGCAGGCGTCCGCGATGCCGCCGACGATGTCGGCGATCCGCTCCGGGACGACCTTGCCGCAGGCGATGTAGTCCGTCATGAACAGCGGCTCGGCACCGCACACGGCCAGATCGTCGATGACCATGCCGACCAGGTCGTGACCGACCGTGTCGTAGACGCCGAGACGGCGCGCCAGATCGACCTTGGTACCGACACCGTCCGTGGACGTGGCGAGCAAGGGGCGCTTGTAGCGCAGGAGCGCCGAAGCGTCGAAAAGACCCGCGAACCCGCTGACGTCGTCGACCACTTCCGGACGCCGCGCCCGGGCCACCCGGGACTTCATCAGCTCGACGGCACGCTCACCCGCCGCGATGTCGACCCCGGCGGCCTCGTACGAGGCGCCCGACGGGACGGCCGACGAGGCGCCCGTGGGGCGTCCCGCCATCAGGTGACCTCCAGCAGGTGCTTGCCGCGGGCGCCCTCGTCCACCGGGATGGGGTAGACGCCGTCGAAGCACGCCCGGCACAGTTTGTCCTTGGCGATCTGGGAAGCGGAGATCAGTTCGTCCAGGGAGATGAAGCCCAGCGAGTCGGCGCCGATCGAGTCGCGGATCCCCTCGACCGACAGGTTCCCCGCGATCAGCTCGGCGCGGGTCGCGAAGTCGATGCCGTAGAAGCACGGCCAGGACACGGGCGGGCTGGAGATCCGCACGTGCACCTCGGCGGCGCCCGCGTCCCGCAGCATCCCCACGATGGCGCGCTGGGTGTTGCCGCGCACGATCGAGTCGTCCACCACGACCAGCCGCTTGCCCTCGATCGCCTCCCGCAGCGGGTTGAGCTTGAGCCGGATGCCGAGCTGGCGGATGGTCTGGGACGGCTGGATGAACGTCCGGCCGACGTAGGAGTTCTTCACCAGGCCCTGGCCGTACGGGATGCCGGACGCCTCGGCGTAGCCGATCGCGGCCGGGGTGCCCGACTCGGGGGTCGGGATGACCATGTCGGCCTCGACGGGATGCTCGCGGGCCAGCCGGCGCCCGACCTCGACGCGGGTGGCCTGGACGCTGCGTCCGGCGATCGAGGTGTCGGGCCGCGCCAGGTAGACGTACTCGAACAGGCAGCCCTTCGGACGCGCCTCGGCGAACCGCTCCGACCGGACGCCGTCGCCGTCGATCGCGACCAGTTCTCCCGGTTCGATCTCCCGGACGAAGCGGGCGCCGACGATGTCGAGGCCGGCGGACTCGGACGCCACCACCCAGCCGCGGTCCTCCAGGGCACCGAGGACGAGCGGCCGGACGCCCTCCGGGTCGCGGGCGGCGTACAGCGTCCCCTCGTCCATGAAGACCAGGGAGTACGCGCCGCGGGTGGCGGGCAGGATCTCCCGCGCCGCCGCCATCGGGCCGTCGCCGTGGGTGGCCAGCAAGGCCGTCAGCACCTCGGTGTCGGTCGTGGCCGTCAGCACGCCGGGAGCCAGCCGCGCGGCCAGCTCCGGCGTGTTGATCAGGTTGCCGTTGTGGGTGAGCGCCAGCCCGCCCGCGTCGCTGGACCGGAACGTGGGCTGCGCGTTCTCCCACGTGGGCGAGCCGGTCGTCGAGTAACGGCAGTGACCGACGGCGATGTGGCCGCGGAGGGTGTTCAACACCGACTCGTCGAAGACCTGGGCGACGAGGCCCATGTCCTTGAACACGACGATGCGTGATCCGTCGCTGACGGCGATGCCCGCCGACTCCTGCCCGCGGTGCTGGAGCGCGTACAGGCCGTAGTAGGTGAGCTTGCTCACTTCCGCCCTCGACGCCTGGTCCGCGGGGACCCAGACGCCGAAGACCCCGCAGGCATCCTGCGGGGGGCGGTCAGAGGAGTCGATGTCGTGGCTCAGACGTCCGTCACCGAGAGGCACATTGCCAGTCTAGATGCCCGATTCAGCTGCTCCGATCGGTGGCATGTACTTAACGGACCTTTACTCACCCGAACCACAGGCATCACTTACCTCGGGGGAGTCTGGTGACCGACACGTGGAGGAACGCATGACGCTGCCCGGGTACCAGACGTATGCGCCGCCCTCGCCGCCGAAGCGGAGCACCCTGGCGAGGGCCTCCCAGGTGCTCGGAATCGCCGGCCTGGTGGGCCTTGTGCTCTGTCTGGCGGGGATGATCCCGGCACTTGCCGGGCTGGTCCTGGGGGCGGTGTCCCTCGTGCGGCGCGACGCCGACCGGCGGCCCGCCGTCGTGGGCGTCGTCTGCTCGGCCCTCGCCCTCATCATCGGCGCCGGGATGCTTTTCTGGCTGCTGAGCAAGGCGGCCGAGTGCGGGGACGAGTCGCGGTACCCGGACGACTCGTCGCGGCGGGGCTGCGTCGAACGCGAGTTCCCCTTCGCCAAGGCCGGCACCACTCCCTAGGAGCCCTGCGCCGCTCTTCAAGGGCCCTGCCCACTGCTCGGGCTCTGCGCCAGTCTCTAAGGGCTCTGGTAGTCGGCGAGGGAGCGGACGGCCTCCTCGTCGAGCGCGGAGGCGTAGACGCGAAAATCGTCCATGAGCCCGCCGAATCCAGGCTTGGTGGGTTCGCTACCCAGGTAGATGGATCCGGCCGGTGTGACGACGGCGTGTTCCAGAGGGACGGTGACGTCCAGCCTGCCGTTGACGTATAGGGACATCCCGCCGGTGTCCACGACGAACGCGATGTGCGCCCACTCACCCACGGTCAGCCTGGCGCGGCTGTCGGCGTAGTCCGGCCCCTTGACGGTGAAGAGCTGGACCCGCAGCCGCATCGCGTCCGGGTACAACCACAGCCCGAGGCCCCGCGCGTCGTTCTCGGCGACCGGCTTGTAGACGAGACTGCGCCATTCTCCGGTCGGTTCCTCCGTGACTTGGACGAAGAACGTCACGCTGAACCCGAACACCTGGCTCAGGACGAGCTGAGGTGTGGCGGGAATCACGGCCCGGCCGCTCCCGTCGAGCGCCAGCGCCTCCCCGTCCCTGCCCGGGACGATCTCGGCGGTCTCGTTCAGCTCGGCGGCGGGTGCGGCACCGGCCGCGTCAGCCACCCGGCGGCCGTCCACGGTGTGGACGTCGAACGTCCAGTGTGCGATCAGCACGGGTTCACCTCCAGCATGGCGACGCATGCGAACCGGCCCTGCTCGCCACGGGTGCGCATGCCACGCCGCCTTCCAGGCCGTGCCCCGAACGGACGGTGGTGACCACGCTGGCAGCGCCCGGCGTTCTGGGCAAGACCCGAACTGGACGATCGGCCAGTAGCCCGGCTCAGCCGGGCTCCCGGACACTACTCGTCAGCAGGGTTCCGAACTCTCCTGGTCGACGGGCAGGCCGATGGGCAGTGGAAGATGACCGGACAGATCCGCGCGCGGGCCGCTGGCGCGGACCCGTCCGTCCGCGACGGCGTCGGCCCAGGCCAACCGGCCTGTGGCCAAGGCGACCCAGGCGGTGGCGTCCATCTCCACCACATTCGGTGGTGTACCCCGGGTATGGTGCGGGCCGTCGATGCACTGAACGGCGGCGTAAGGAGGGACGCGAACCTCCACAGAACGGCCGGGCGCCAGCTCGGCGAGCCGGTCGAGCAGGAACCGCACCGCTCCTTTGACGACCGGCCGGGACGGTTCGGCGTTCCCTGTCTCGATGCAGGCGAGGACGGTGTCCAGGGCCGCGCGACGAAGCGCGGCCGGTTCGTCCGCGCCGGTGTACGCCGGCAGGCCGAGCGCGGTGCGCTGCTCGTTCAGGACAGCGAGGGAAAGCGGTTGTCGCGGCATCGCCACCGACGTTACCGGGTCGTGGCCCACGGCCATTAGCCCTGCGGTGGCACCCGCGACACCGCGCAGACGGTAAAAAGGACCCGCCAGGCATGGGGGTGTGAAGGGAAGCGGGGAGACCAGGGACACGGTCCCCCCGAGGACACGGAGGTTCGTCAGATGCCCGAGGCGCTGCCCCTGCAGCCGGGTGACCCGCGAAGACTCGGCTCGTACGAGATCACGGGACGGCTCGGCGTCGGCGAGCAGGGCGCCGTCTTCGTCGGCAGGGACCCTGCGGGCGACCAGGTCGCCGTGAAGCTCCTTCATGTGCGGCTGAGCGGCGAGCCCGTCGCCAGGACGCGGTTCGCCGGCGCGTTCACCGCCGCGCGGAGGGTGTCCGGCTTCTGCACGGCGGCGATCCTGGACGCCGATGTGGAGGGCGACCGTCCCTTCGTGGTGAGCGAATGGGTGGACGGGCCGTCCCTCCAGCAGCTCGTCGACGAGGAGGGAGTGCGCGGCGGCGCGGTCGTCGAGCGTCTGGCGGTCGGTATGGCGATCGCCGTCGCGGCCGTCCACCGGGCGGGTGCCCTTCATCACAATCTGAAGCCGGGGAACGTCCTCCTGGGACGGGACGGCCCGAGGCTGAGCGACTTCGGTATCGCCCGCGCCCTGGAGGCGGTGAACGTGGTCTTCTCCGGGCACATCACCGAGGATCCCTCCTACAAGGCCCCGGAGCAGCTCAGCGGCAGGGGCATCGGGCCCGCCGCGGACGTGTTCGCCTGGGCGTCGACGATCCTGTTCGCCGCGACGGGCCGGGAGCCCTTCGGATCCGGTTCGCCGTCCGAGGTGATGCAGCGGATCGTCTACGACGAGGTCGACCTGACCGGGGTCCCCGACTCGCTGAGCGAAGTGATGGCGGACGCCTTCGTCAAGGACCCCGCCGACCGTCCGACGGCCAGGGAACTCCTCCAGCGGCTCCTGGACGGGACGAGCCCGCTGGCCGGCCGCATGCCGTCCTCGATGGTCGAGGAGGGCCGCGCTCTCGCCTCGGGTTCGGCCGCGCAGCCGCCCGAGCCCCGGGCCGTGCCACCGCCGCCGATGCCCCCCACGGGCGCGCAGCCGGGCCCCATGGCCTCCGACCCCGGCGTGGCGCCCCCGTTCACACCCGGTATGCCGGGCCCCGGCCCGAACGCTCCTGCCGGGCCTCCGCCGGGCGTCCCGTCGTCTCCCGCCGCGGAAACCGCTCCGTCGCCGTCTCTGCCCTTGCTGGGCAAGCTCGCGCGCGCACGCAGGCCGGAGCCCGAACCCGCGCCGCCCGCCGCCGACCTCGACCCGGCCGCCTTCGAAGAGACCACGACCTTCAACGCGTTCGAGCCGCGGCGCCCCGACCGGACGGAGCAGACCGCGAGGTTCGACGCGGTCGGCCCCGACCCGACCGCCACGTTCGACGCGATCGACCTGGAGCACCCGAACACCACGGAACCGTCCCCGCTCATCCCCGGCCTGGGAGATGGCCGCGACGGCGGCGGACGGGGTTCCTCGCCGCTGGCGTCCCTCGCCAAGATGCGGCGCCCCAGCAACCACGTGCTCGGGGTGGCGCTCTCTCTGTTCATAGGGGTCGGCGTGGGGATCGCCATCATCGCGCTGGTCCTGTGGCCCCAGCTCAAGGCCGACGAAGGGCCACCGCCCGACAGCGCGAACGCGTCGAACAACCGTCCGGTGACGACGATCCCGTCATCGTTCGGGGGGACGTGGACGGGGACGCTGGTCAACACCAACCGCAACGTGTCGTTCCCGGTGGAGGTCACGTTCGAGGTGGGCGGCACGACCGGACAGGCGATCTACCCGAGGGAGAAGTGCACCGGCACTCTCAGGCTGACGAGGGGAACGGAAAGCGCGCTGAAGATGTCCCTGGCCATCGGGAAGCCGTGCACGTCCGGGGTCGTTCAGATCACCCGGCAGCCGGACGGGACGCTGCAGTACACCTGGACCAGGCCCGGGACGAACCTCGCCTACGGAGGCAAGCTGAGCCGCAGCTGACCGGCGGAAACATCGGATCAGCACCCTAAATCCGATTAGGTCCGCTATGGTTTCCCGCGATCGAGATACCGATCATGTGGTCGGGTCGGCGGCCTGACCACACGGAAGACGGCGACGTGCCAGCAAGTGCAGACAATGAACCGACGACGACTCCACCCCGTACTCTGGAGTGCTCACGGCAGCAGGCGAACCGGCTTGTCCACAACGCCGAGCCGTAAGCCGTGTCCCGTAAGATGGCTCGGCTTCCGGCAACGGAACCGGCATCTCGCGCTTCGCGCCGTCTCACCCGCCTCAGGGGTTTAGCCTTGGCGAGGCGCAGACGGTTCTTTAATGTTCATTGACCTACGGCCGTGACGAGAGGAGAACACGTGGAGACCCCCGCCTCCACACGCAGGCGTAGTGGACGGCGTGCCGCCGTGGCTCTCGTGGTGTTCGCCACCGCGCTGCCTCTGCTCGGTACCGCCACACCGTCCGCCGGCGCCGCGGCACCCGCGTCCGTCCCGTACGACCCGGGCGACAGCGCCAAGTTCCGCAAGCTGAACCGGCAGATCGACCAGCTCGAGAAGGAGTACGGCGGCGACCTGGCCAAGCTCAAGGACGCCCAGTACGCCGCGAAGAAGGCGCACGACAAGTCGAAGGTCCTGGAGAAGGACCTCGTCGAGGCCCGCGGCGTCGTCGCCCAGCTCGCCGCGACCCAGTACATGATGAACGGCGAGGACCCCACGGTCACGTTCCTGGCCGCCGCGGACCCGAGCGAACTCCTCAGCAACGCCAGCCTGGTAAGCCACATCGCGCAGAACAAGGCCGCGAAGGTCGAGCAGATCCAGAAGCTCGTCAACGACCAGGTCAAGGCCCGCAAGAAGGCCGAAGAGAAGATGACGCAGCTCAAGGCGGAGATCAAGGATCTGAAGAGCCGCCAGGCCAAGATCAAGGCCCTGGTCAAGAGGTACAAGCCCGAGTCGCCGAGCATCGGCATGGGCGGCGTCACCCCCCGCATGCTCAAGGTCAAGAACACCATCGACCTGGAGTTCGGCCCGTTCCCCACCATCGGCTGCGTCCGCAGCACCGGCGACCCCCAGGACCACGGCACCGGCCACGCCTGCGACTTCATGGTGACGACCGGCGGCGTGATGGCCAGCGGCAGCGCGAGAGCCCAGGGCGACCAGGCCGCCCAGTACGCCATCTCCCACGCGAGCGCCCTGGGCATCAAGTACGTGATCTGGCGGCAGCGCATCTACGACATGCGCAGCCCCGGCTGGCGCATGATGTCGAACCGAGGCGGCAACACCGCAAACCACTACGACCACGTCCACATCTCGGTCTTCTAGCCGCATCCTGCTGACCAGGGCCGCAGCTCACGAAACCTCCCGAGAGGGCACATCCAGGGCACTCGTGCCCGGAATCGTTCCCCCAGGTGTCATCGATCGCCTTGCGTATCCGTTCCCGGCTGGACGGCATGAGATGGGTGTAGGTGCGGAGCGTGAAACAACGGCCGCGCCGGGCCGCGCGTCGTGCCACCGTCGCCCCGTCCGCCAGCCGCCGGCGGTCACGGGTCGCGCCGCCACCCGTCCTCAGGTTGTACGCGGCCGAGGTCCTCATTGCCTCCGGCGAGGGCCTCTGACTCTGGGAAGCCCTGACCGTACCCGTGACGGTCGCCGAGGGTTGATGGAGAAAGCCTGGTCCTCCCGGCAGGGTGGTTACTGCGGGAACCCTGCAAAGCCTGAACCCGGCGCGGCACACTCGCGGAACGGATGGCCCCGGTTGTGCAGGTGGGGCCGTCCGTTCGCAGGTCAGGGGGTAACCGGCGACCCCGAGCACCATGAGGGTCCCGTGCCACCAGGCATGTCGTGTCCCAGCATGAAGGGCGCCCCGCGTTGTGCTGGGCGCCCTTCGGTTGGACGGTCGTCAGTCGGCGTAGCTGGGGAGGGTGCGTTCGTGGGACTCGCGGAGTTCGTACAGCGGGATGCTGAACAGCTCCTGCTGGTCGCCCTCGGGGCCGCGGCCCGTCACGCTCAGGGAGTCGCCGCCCGCCACGCCGATCTGCGTGACGGGGACGCCCGCCGACTCGCACAGGGCCGCCAGGCGCGCCTCGGCGCCCGGCCGGACGGCGACCATGGCGCGGGCCACCGACTCGCTGAACAGTGACACGAACGGGTCGCCCGGCAGCGTGATCCGGGCACCGAGGCCGCCGCGCAGGCACGACTCCACCAGCGTCTGGGACAGGCCGCCGTCCGACAGGTCGTGGACGACGGTCACCAGCCCGTCGCGGACGGCGCTGACCAGCACGGACGCCAGTGCCGCCTCGGCCTTCAGGTCCACCAGCGGAGGCAGGCCGCCCAGGTGGCCGTAGACCACGTGGGCCCATTCCGAGCCGCCGAACTCCTCGCGGGTCTCCCCCAGCAGCGCGATCGTGGCGCCGTCGGTGGTGAGCGACATGTTCACGCGGCGGCGCACGTCGTCGTGGACGCCGAGGACGCCGATGACCGGGGTCGGGTTGATCGGCGTGGCGCCGGTCTGGTTGTAGAAGCTCACGTTGCCGCCCGTCACGGGGACGCCGAGGTACTGGCAGCCGTCCGCCAGGCCCTCGACCGCGCGGGCGAACTGCCACATGACGCCCGGATCCTCCGGGGAGCCGAAGTTGAGGCAGTTCGTGACGGCCAGCGGCCGCGCACCAGTGGCGGCGACGTTGCGGTACGCCTCCGACAGTGCGAGCTGCGCGCCCGCGTACGGGTCCAGACGGGTGTAACGGCCGTTCCCGTCGAGCGACAGGGCGATGCCCAGCCCGGACTCGTCGTCGATGCGCACCACGCCCGCGTTCTCCGGCATGGCCATGACGGTGTTGCCGAGGACGTAGCGGTCGTACTGGGAGGTCACCCACGTCTTGCCGGCGAGGTTCGGTGACCCGGCCAGCCACAGGACGGTACGGCGCAGTTCCTCGCCGTTGGACGGGCGGGTGAGGCGTCCCGGCGTGTCGGACTGCAGCGCCCCGAGGTCGTGCGGGGGCTGCAGCGGACGTTCGTACACCGGGCCCTCGTCGGCGGCGGTGACCGGGGGGAGGTCGACGATCGTCTCGCCCCGCCATGTCATGACCAGCCGGCGCGTGTCGGTGACCGTCCCGATGACGGTCGCCGGGATCTCCCAGCGGCCGCAGATCTCCATGAAGCGGTCGACCTTGTCGGGCGCCACCACCGCCATCATGCGCTCCTGCGACTCGCTCATGAGGATCTCCTCAGGGCTGAGCGTCTCGTCGCGGAGCGGGACGGCGTCGAGGTCGACGTGCATGCCGCCGGTGCCGGCGGCGGCCAGCTCCGTCGTCGCGCAGGACACGCCGGCGGCGCCGAGGTCCTGGATGCCGACCACGAGGTCCTCGTTGAACAGCTCCAGGCAGCACTCGATGAGCAGCTTCTCCATGAACGGGTCGCCCACCTGGACGGACGGCCGCTTCTGGTGCGACTCCTCGTCGAACGTCGCCGAGGCGAGGACGGACGCGCCGCCGATGCCGTCCGGCCCCGTCAGGGCGCCGAACAGGATCACCTTGTTGCCGGGGCCGGGGGCGACGGCGCGCTTGATGTCCTCGTGCTTCAGCACGCCGACGCACAGCGCGTTCACGAGCGGGTTCTGCTCGTAGCAGGCGTCGAAGACGGTCTCGCCGCCGATGTTGGGCAGGCCGAGCGAGTTGGCGTAGCCGCCCACGCCGGCCACCACGCCGGGCAGGACGCGCTGGGTGTCGGGGGCGTCGGCCGGGCCGAACCGGAGTGAGTCCATGACGGCGATCGGGCGGGCGCCCATCGACATGATGTCGCGGACGATGCCGCCGACACCGGTCGCGGCGCCCTGGTACGGCTCGACGTAGGACGGGTGGTTGTGCGACTCCACCTTGAAGGTGACCGCCCAGCCCTGGCCGACGTCCACGACACCGGCGTTCTCGCCCATGCCGACGAGCAGCTTGTCGGTCTTCGGGGCCTTCTCACCGAACTGGCGCAGGTGCACCTTGGAGCTCTTGTACGAGCAGTGCTCGCTCCACATCACCGAGTAGATCGCCAGCTCGGCCGAGGTGGGACGGCGGCCGAGGATGTCGCGGACGCGCCGGTACTCCTCGTCGTTCATCCCCAGTTCGGCGTACGGCTGCGGACGCTCGGGGGACGCGGCGGCGATCGCCACCGTGTCCGTACCGGGATAGACCGGGACGGGCGTCTCGATGGCGGGCTGCAGGCCCGTCGCGAGGCGCAGCGCGGGCTGGGGCCCGGTGCCCGGGCCGACGGCCGGTTGCGGCCCGGTTCGGGGGCCGACGGCGGGCTGCGGGCCGGTGCCGCGTCGCTCGCCGGGGGCGGGCGGCTGCGCGCCCGTGTTGAGGCCGATCATGGGCTGCGGCCCCGTCCCGGGGCCGACGGCGGGCAGGGGGCCCGTTCCCGGGCCGCCGATCGCAGGCTGCGGGCCCGTCCCGGGAGCGACCCTGGGCTGCGGGCCGGTGCCGGGGCCTACAGCGGGTTGCGGGCCGGTCGCGGGGCCCACGGCGGGTTGCGGACCGGTAGCGGGGCCTACAGCGGGCTGGGGGCCCGTTCCGGGGCGCACGGGCTGCTGTGGGCCGGTGTTCGGGCCGGGCGGAGGCTGTGAACCGGCGCCCGGCGTCGGCTGGGGCCCATGCCCGACCGCAGGCTGCGGGCCCGTACCGGGGCCCACCGCCGGCTGCGGGCCCGTTCCGGGGCCCACTGCAGGCTGGGGGCCTGTGCCCGGGCCGGGCGGAAACGAAGGGCCGAAGGGCGGCTGAGCGTCCACCGCAGGCTGCGGACCCGTACCCGAACCCACCGCAGGCTGCGGACCCGTACCCGAACCCACCGCAGGCTGCGGACCCGTACCCGAACCCACCGCAGGCTGCGGACCCGTACCGGGGCCTACCGCCGGCAGGGGGCCAGTGCCGGGGTTCGACGGCGGGGGCGGGGCGGTGTAGCCGTTCAGGTCGGGCGTGGTGAGCGTCGGGTCCGCCAGGGTGGACGCGGGGTCGCCGGCGGCGCGCTCCTCGGCCAGGGCGCGGGCGAACTCCTGGTCCGGCCCTTCGAAGGCCTCGACTTCCAGCGGTGCGCCCGGCTGAGCCGTCCTGAGCATGGCCCGGACGGTCGGGTCGACCTGGATGACCGGCTGCGGCTGGGCGGCCGATTCGGGCCCGGCGGCGGGCTTGGCCTTGTCGAGCATGGCCTCGAAGGCCTGCGTGACCGACGGGTCGACCGGCTGGAGCTCGGGGTCGTCGGCGTCGGACTTGAGCTCGCCGAGCCACTCCATCGAAGGCTCGTCCGAGGATTCCCGGGTGGCGCGCCCGGAGGCGTGTGGCGGTTGCTCGCTCATGCGTTGACCAGTCTCTTGACGATCGATGTGAAGAAGCCGAGCCCGTCGGTGGACGGGCCGGTCAGTGACTCCACGGCGTGCTCGGGGTGCGGCATGAGCCCGACCACGTTGCCGGCCTCGTTGCAGATCCCGGCGATGTCATCGAGGGAGCCGTTGGGATTCAGGTCGAGGTAGCGGGCGACGATCCGGCCGGTGTCGGCCAGTTCGATCAGCGTCTCCCGGTCGGCGGTGTACCGGCCGTCCCGGTTCTTGATCGGGATCACCAGTTCCTGGCCCTCCCGGTACTCGGTGGTCCAGGCGGTGTCGGCGTTCTCCACCAGCAGCCGCTGGTCACGGCAGACGAAGTGCAGGCCGGCGTTCGGCAGCAGCGCGCCCGGCAGCAGGTGCGACTCGCACAGCACCTGGAAGCCGTTGCAGATGCCGAGAACCGGCAGGCCCGCCTCGGCGGCGGCCACCAGTTCCGTCATCAGCGGCGCGAACCGGGCGATCGCCCCGGCACGCAGATAGTCCCCGTACGAGAACCCGCCGGGCAGGACGACGGCGTCGACCCCCCGCAGGTCGTGGTCGCCGTGCCAGAGGGCGACCGGCTCCGCGCCGGCCAGCCGCACGGCACGTGCGGCGTCCTTGTCGTCGAGAGAACCGGGGAAGGTGATGACCCCGACCCGGGCAGCATCCATCTCTTCTGTTCCTCCGAAATGTGGGGCGGCCGGGACGGGCGGTATCTCCTCCGCCGATCACCCCGCTGCGCGTCGTTTTCCCCCGCGCGCGCCTACCAATCTACCCGGCGCTGTGCATGAGTTTGCGGTCGAGGCGCCGGACGAGTGCCTCGTCCCGCCAGCTCAGCCGCTTCCGCAGGTGAACGATGGTGCCCCTGTCGGGCGAGGTGTCGATGTCCAGGTCGTCCACCAGTGCCCGCATGATCTTAATCCCGCGGCCGGACTCGCTCAAAACCCCCCGGTCCTCGGGGGCCGGGCGGGGCCCGCGGCCCCGGTCCATGATTTTGAGCACACAGACGGCCTCGTCCACGTGGCCTGTGACCTGGTACTCACCGGATGCGCGGGCGTGCTGGACGACGTTCGTGCACGCCTCGGAGGTGGCGACCAGCACGTCGTCGACGCAGTCCTCGGAAACGCCCAGCCCCCGGAGCGCGTCCCCGACCACCCGCCGGATCACCGGGATGCTGAGCGCCTCGCGCGGGAGCGAGAGCGAGAACCTCATATCCACCCGGACACCTCGTCCATGCCCCGGGCTTCCTGGCCGTTCCCCCGGTCCCCGGAGCGTGCTCGACGACTCGACGCAGCTAACACTTCCCCGGCGGAATCTTCCGTAATCGCTATACTCACGGGTCGTTCCGGGAAATCTCGTTCGGCGTCGTCAAAGGCTCAAGGCCCGTGGAATGCGCGCCACGACACGGGAACGCGCCAACTCCATCCAGCACCAGAACGGCATTCCATGCCATTCCCGGCTAGAGAACGCGGACCTCGTAGTTCTCGATTACGGGGTTGGCCAGCAGCGTCTCGGCGATCTTGCCGACCTGCTCCAGGGCGGCCTCGTCGGCCTCCCCCTCGATCTCCACCTCGAACCGTTTGCCCTGCCGGACGGCCACCACCCCGTCGTAGCCCATCTGCGGCAGCTTTCGGGCGATCGCCTGCCCTTGCGGGTCGAGGATCTCCGGCTTGAGCATGACGTCGACGACGACACGCGCCACGACCGCCCCCCTCACTGGTCTGCGCTTTTCCTTACGATCCTGAAGCGTACGGCACCATTGTCCATCACGGACCACCCGCACCCCCGGAGCCGCCGATGAACATCGAGGACCTCACTCCCGCGGAACGCCGCCTTTGGGAGGCCTTCCCGAAGGGCGAATCCATCGACCTGTCGTCCGGCGACCCCGCGTACGACGACATCGGGCAGGCCGACCGCTGGGGTCGCGAGCGGACGGTCCGCGCCGAGGTCCTCGTCGCGCTCCTCGTCGGCGCGGTGGAGCGCCGGCCGGGGCAGGTCGCCGCCGTCCGGCTCGCCGGCGCCCGCATCACCGGCTCGCTGAACCTCGGGCACGCGGAGGTCGGCGTCCCGCTGGCGCTCACGGCGTGCTCGTTCGACGAGGCGCCGCACCTGTACTGGGCGAGCATGAACAGCGTCCACCTGATGCGCTGCCGCCTGCCCGGCCTCATCGCGTCCGGTACCCGCGTCGACGGGCATCTGTGGCTGGAGGGCAGCCGCATCTCCGGGGGCCTGTGGCTGGACGGCGCGAACATCACCGGCATCCTCAACATGTCGGGCGTGCAGCTGACCAACCCGGGCGGGGACGCGCTGCTCGCCGACCGCCTCACCGTCGAGGCGAACGTCTACTGCGACCAGGGCTTCGCGGCCAACGGGGAGGTCCGGCTGCCCGGTGCCCGCGTCGGCGGCCAGCTGATCTTCCGGGGTGCGCGGCTGCACAACCCGACCGGCGCCGCCCTGTACGCCAGCCGCCTGGACGTGGCCGCGAACGTGTTCTGCGACGGCGGGTTCACCGCGGAGGGCGAGATCCGGCTCCGCGGCGCCCGCGTCGGCGGCTACCTGTCCTTCGTGGGCGCGCGGCTGTCGGCCCCTCAGCGCACCGCCCTGAACGCCGACGACCTGGGCGTGGAGACCGACGTCTACTGCTCGGACGGCTTCAGCGCCGTGGGCACCGTCAGCTTCGCCGGCGCCCGCATCACCGGCCAGCTCAGCCTGCGCGACGCCCATCTGCGGAACGAGGAGGGGACGGCGCTCAGCGTGCAGCGCATCCAGGCCGAGGAACTCCTCCTGCGCACCGCCGAGCCGATCAAGGGCACCGCCGACCTGTCCTACGCCCGCGTCAACCTGCTGCGCGACGACGCCGCGTCCTGGCCGGAGCGCCTCCAGCTGGACGGGCTGCAGTACGAGACGCTCGAACCGCCCCTCACGGCACGCGAGCGTCTCGACTGGCTGCACCGCGACACCGACGGCTACGCCCCGCAGCCCTACGAGCGCCTCGCCCAGACCTACCGGACCCTCGGCCTGGACTCCGACGGGCGTTCGGTCCTGCTCGCCAAGGCCCGGGACCGCCGCAAGACCCAGGGCGTCCCCCGCAAGATCGTCGGCTGGCTGCAGGACGGGCTGGTCGGCTACGGCTACCGCCCGTTCCGTGCGGCGAGCTGGCTGATCGGCCTCCTCGCCTTCGGGACGATCGTCTTCTCCCTCCACAAGCCCGCCATCCTGAACAGCGACGACCACCCCCATTTCAACGCGTTCTTCTACACGCTCGACCTGATCCTGCCCATCGGCACCCTCGGCCAGGAATCGGTGTTCGCCCCCGAAGGCATCTATCAGTGGATCGCCAACTTCATCGTCGCCGCAGGCCTGCTCCTCGGGCTGACGGTCGCCGCCGGAGCCACCCGGGCCCTCTCCCGCGAATGATCGGGTTCCGGCCGCCCCGTCGCGGAACGCGGAACGCGGTGGCGTGTATCACGTTTGGGTCAGGGGATGTGGCTTGGGGTAGGGACCTCGGTGGCGGACTTGCATCGCAAGGTGTGATGTCTGCCACGATGGCATAAGCGGCTTTTGTCCCTTACCGGGGCCCGAGGCCGTTGACATCGGCCGGATGCGCGGCGATCCCGCGCGGCGGCCCCGAACGAGGAGTGTCATCGATGACGATCGACTCCGTGCGCGGCGCCCCCGACACCCCCGACCTCGCCGGGCCAGAGCTCGTCCAGCTGCTCACCCCCGAGGGCGAGCGGGTCGAGCATCCCGACTACCCCCTGGACCTCAGCGCCGAGGAAGTACGCGATCTGTACCGCGATCTCGTGATCGTGCGCCGGATCGACCTGGAGGCCGTGGCGCTCACCCGGCAGGGCGAGCTCGGCATCTGGGCGTCGCTGCTGGGGCAGGAGGCGGCGCAGATCGGGTCAGGACGAGCGCTGTCCGAGCACGACATGGTCTTCCCGACGTACCGGGAGCACGGCGTGGCGTGGTGCCGGGAGGTGGAGCCGCTGAAGCTGCTCGGCCTGTTCCGGGGCGTCAGCCACGGCGGGTGGGATCCCGCCGAGCATGGTTTCCACCTCTACACCATCGTGATCGGCAGCCAGACGCTGCACGCGACCGGGTACGCGATGGGCATCCAGCGGGACGGCGTGCTGGGCACGTCGTCGGCGGGCGCGACGATCGCGTACTTCGGGGACGGGGCGACATCGCAGGGCGACGTGAACGAGTCGTTCGTTTTCGCCTCGGTGTTCAACGCACCCGTCGTGTTCTTCTGCCAGAACAACCAGTGGGCGATCTCGGAACCGCTTGAACGGCAGTCCAGGATCCCGCTCTACAAGAGGGCACAGGGATACGGGTTCCCGGGCATGCGGGTGGACGGCAACGACGTCTTCGCCTGCCTGGCCGTGACCAGGAAGGCCCTGGAGAACGCCAGGACGGGACAGGGCCCGACCCTCATCGAGGCGTACACGTACCGGATGGGCGCCCACACGACGACGGACGACCCCACGCGCTACCGGCTCAAGGCCGAAGAAGAGGCGTGGAAGCTCAAGGACCCGATCGAGCGCGTCAAGGCGTACCTGGTCCGGGGCGACCTGGCGGACGCGGGGTTCTTCGAGAAGGTCGACGACGAGGCCAAGCAGATGGCCAGGGAACTGCGGGAGGCGTGCCTGGCCCTGCCGGACCCGGAGCCCCTGTCGATGTTCGACCACGTGTACGCGGACCGGCATCCGATGATGACCGAGGAGCAGGAGCAGTTCGCCGCCTACCTGGCCTCGTTCGAGGAGGAGGCGAAGTGACCACCCTGACCCTCGGCAAAGCGATGAACGAGGGCCTGCGCAAGGCCATGGAGGACGACCCGAAGGTCCTCATGATGGGCGAGGACGTCGGCAAGCTCGGCGGGGTCTTCCGGATCACCGACGGGCTGCAGAAGGACTTCGGCGAGGAGCGGGTCATCGACACGCCGCTCGCCGAGTCGGGCATCGTCGGGACGGCGATCGGGCTGGCGCTGCGGGGCTACCGGCCCGTGTGCGAGATCCAGTTCGACGGGTTCGTGTTCCCGGCGGCCGACCAGATCATCACGCAGCTCGCGAAGATGCGGATGCGGTCGCTCGGCACGCTGTCGCTGCCCGTCGTCATCAGGATCCCGTGCGGCGGCGGCATCGGGGCGGTGGAGCACCACTCGGAGTCGCCCGAGGCGTACTTCACGCACACGGCCGGCCTGCGCGTGGTGGCCTGCTCGAACCCCGTGGACGCGTACTCGATGATCCAGCAGTCCATCGCGTCCCCCGACCCGGTGATCTTCTTCGAGCCGAAGCGGCGGTACTGGGAGAAGGCCGAGGTCGACACCGAGTCGACGGACTGGACGCCGCTGCACCGGGCGCAGGTCGTCCAGCCGGGCGAGCATGTGACCGTGCTGGCCTACGGGCCGTCGGTGAAGACGTGCCTGGAGGCGGCCGCCGCGGCCGCCGAGGAGGGACGGACGCTGGAGGTCATCGACCTGCGGTCGCTCAACCCGCTCGACATCGACACCGTCGTGGAGTCGGTCGACCGGACGGGACGCTGCGTCGTCGTCCACGAGGCGCCGGTGTTCAACGGGTTCGGCGCCGAACTGGCCGCGCGGATCACCGAGAAGTGCTTCTACCGGCTGGAGTCGCCGGTGCTGCGGGTCGGCGGGTTCTCCACGCCGTACCCGCCGTCCCGCATCGAGGACCACTACCTGCCCGACCTCGATCGCATCCTGGACGCGGTCGACCGGACCTTTGCGTGGTGACGCGGTGAGCCAGCCGAAGATCTTCAAGCTGCCGGACGTGGGCGAGGGCCTGACCGAGGCCGAGATCGTCAAGTGGCACGTCCAGCCCGGTGACACGGTCGAGATCAACCAGACCATCGTCGAGATCGAGACCGCGAAGGCGATCGTGGAGCTGCCCTGCCCGTTCGAGGGCGTGGTGACCGAACTGCTGGTCACCGAGGGCGAGACCGTCGACGTCGGCAAGCCGATCATCTCCGTGGACGCCGACGGTGAGGGCGGTGTGGCCACGCCGGTGTCCGAGCCCCCCGCGCAGGCGGCGGCGATCAAGGAGGAGGGCGTGCCGCGCGTCGAGGAGCCGGGCATGGTGTCCCCGGAGGAGCCTCCGAAGCGCCAGCCCGTCCTCGTCGGGTACGGGGTCAAGGAGGGCACGACCAAGCGCCGTCCGCGCAAGGAGACCAACGGGACGCCGCCCCCGGCGCCGCCCGCCCCCGCGCCGCCCGCCGCCCCCGCGCCGCGGCAGGCCCCGCCCCCTGGTCCACAGCCTGTGGACAACGGACTGCCGCTGGCCAAGCCGCCCGTCCGGAAGATGGCCAAGGACCTCGGCGTCGACCTCGCCACCGTCACCGGGTCGGGCCCGCAGGGGTCGATCACGCGCGACGACGTCCTCGCCGCCCAGTCCGCGACGCAGGCGCCGCAGGTGCCCGCCCAGGCGGGGCCGCGGGAGGAGCGGATGCCGGTCAAGGGCGTCCGCAAGGCGACGGCCGCCGCGATGTCCGGTTCGGCGTTCACCGCACCCCACGTCACCGAGTTCCTGCAGGTGGACGTGACACAGACGATGGACACCGTCAAGCGGCTCCGCGAACTGCCCGAGTTCGCCGACGTGAAGGTGTCGCCGCTGCTGCTGGTGGCGCGGGCGCTGCTCACGGCCGTGGCGCGGAACCCCGAGGTGAACTCCACGTGGGTGGACGGGCCGTCCGGCGCGGAGATCGTCGTCAAGCGGTACGTGAACCTCGGGATCGCGGCGGCCACCGACCGGGGCCTGATCGTCCCGAAGGTGAAGGAGGCGCAGGACCTCGACCTGCCCGGCCTGGCCCGCGCGATCAACGCCCTGACGGAGAAGGCGCGGGCGGGCAAGGCGTCCCCGGCCGACCTGTCCGACGGAACGATCACGATCACGAACGTGGGCGTGTTCGGGGTGGACACCGGGACCCCGATCCTCACGCCCGGTGAGGCCGCGATCCTCGCGTTCGGCCAGATCCGGGACATGCCGTGGGTGCACGAGGGCGAGCTGGCGATCAGGAAGGTCACCACGCTATCGCTGTCGTTCGACCACCGGATCGTGGACGGCGAACTGGGGTCGCGGGTGCTCCGTGACGTCGGCGACATGCTGGAGGACCCGATCCGCATGCTCGCCTGGACGTAGCTCAAAGAGCGACGGTCTCGTGGGGCCGGTGCCGTGCAGACGGCATCGGCCTCACGTGTCCTTCCTGGACGTTCAGGGGGCGGGCGGGTTGTTCTCTCCGTCGTAGGTCCGCTCGTCCCGCCTCTGCTGGAACCGCGGGCCGCGCGGCTGTGCACCGGTACGCGACATCATCAGCAGCTGGAGCGCGAACGACACGCCGCCGACGATGATCAGAATCACGCCGATGACGTGAATGTCCACCGGGTCCGTCATCGCGTCCGGGCTGATCGCGAACTTGAGGATCAGTCCGAGCGTGATCGTGAAAACACTGACGCCGACACCCATGCGATGACCTCCGCCAGACGATCCGTAGCCGTGCTCTTTAACTATCCGTTCGGATCGCCGGTCACACGTCGAACGGGCGGCAGGTCACCGGGACAGGCCGTCCCCGCCCGGGACGGGGTCGTCCCCGTCACCGGCCCGGCGGGCGTTCCAGGACGTGATCAGGCCGGCGAGCAGGCCCAGCGCGCCCCCGGCGATGAGGATCACGCCGAAGATATGCAGCATCCACGCGTCGGAGTTGGTCTCGGCGTCGACCGTGAACGTGAGGAGCGACCCGAACAGGAGGCAGAAGAGGGCGAGGAGAATGCTGGGAGCGGCACGCATGTGGTGGATCTCCTGCACTACGAGACTGGGACCTTGCCGACCTTTCCGAAAGGGCCACCGTCAAAGACGACGGACGTGATGTCGCCCGGTGGCGCTGGTACATAGACGAAGCCGCGGACCGGCTGGTTCACCCCTGTCCGGAAAACGGCGCGTCCCGGGTCGACGTAGGCGCCGGCGGAACCCGGCGTCCCGGGGCCGATCCGGACGGCGCGGTAGACGGTCTTGTCCCCCGGGACCTGGATGGAGAACGAGGTGAACACGCCTCCCGGGTAGTCCTTGTGCCCGTAGGAGGCGTCGGGCGGGGTCGTGCCGGGCCCTTCGTTCACGATGTCGAACACGGCGACGATGTAGGCGCCGTCCCGGTAGAACGGTTTGACGTCCAGGCGCCGTTTCGCCTCACCGAAGCGGCCGTAGCGGCTGGCGACCTTTTCGCCGTCGCCCTGGCGGAATCCGGCGGGCTCGGCAACGGTGCCACGGCCCGGGCTCACGGACGGGCTCGCTGAGCCCGGCGACGACTGCTTCACCTGGTAGGAGATTTCGACGCGGCGGTTGCGGGCACGTGCCTTGGCGTCGTCGGCACCGCCCTCCTTGGCGACCGGCTCCGCCTCGCCCTTCCCGCTCGCCGTGTAGGTGAAGCCGTCCCCCAGCCGGGCCTTCATCTCCTTCAGCACGGCCTCGGCGCGTTCCTTGGACAGCTTCAGGTTGTCGTCGTCGCCGCCTTTGCTATCGGTGTGCCCCTCGAACGTCAGCGGGCGCATGGCCTTCGCCTTGATCTCCTCCGCGGCCTCGTCCAGGACGGTCTTGGCCCGTCCGGACAGTTCGGCGGAGCCGGTGGCGAACAGCACGTCGGTGTGCAGGTTGACCGTCACCCGCGAGCCGCTGGACGCGACGTCCTTGATCTCGCCCTCGGTGATGTCGTACAGGTCGGCGGGGTTGCCGCGCCGCCGGGCCGCGGACGCGGCGGACGCGTCGCCGGCGCCGGTCACGGGAACGCCGGTGAACTCCCCGGCCGTCCCCGGCGTGATCACGGTGACCTTCTCGACGTCCTGCGCGACGGCCGGGTACTCGGCGGCCATCTCGCGGGTGGCGCCGGGCGCGAAGCCGTCTCCGCTCGTGGACCCGGTGGGCGTGTAGAGCAGGCGCCCGACCGGGTCGAGCAGAGTGATGGCGAACGTGACTGACTTCGTGGACGAGTCCAGAGACGTCACGCTGTAGCGCAGAACCGACTTGGTGCCCTGCCGCTCGACACCCTTGATCTCGACACGGGCGTGCAGCCCGTCCGCCCCACCGAACCAGCCCTCCTTGGCGAACGCACCCCCGGCATTCGCGGGCCGGGCGGCCCCGCCGGCCGCCGCCGTCGGCGGATCGACCGTCTCCGCCCCACCACCGCCACCGCAGCCGGTAAGGAGCAGCAACCCCGAAAGCGAGACGGCGAGGGGCAGGGCACGGCGCATCGATCATCCGTCGGGGGGAGAGACGGGCGGGGGACGGGGGCCAGAGTAGTCACCGCCGACGCACCCCGCCATATGCCCAGCAAAGGGCACCGGCGGTGCGTTGATCCGTCAGCGGACCCCGCCTGCGCGTCGGGTGCATCCGTTGGCAGCACAAGGGAATGCAGATCACCGGCGACTCCGCCGAGGTCCTCGCCCGGGACGCGGTCTGCCTGCTGGACGTCCCCACCCCAGCAGGCCTGACACCCCGCCAGATCGGAGCGCCACCCAGTGCAACCCTCCAACCGATCCCCTCGGTGAAGACAGCCGGGACGGAGCGAATCTGAAGATCTTGATTCCGTATAGGCTGCCGCGAACGCGGCATCCACCGCGCCCCACGCCAGCCGGGACCCTTGCCATGAACGACGACCATCGCGGCCTCGCGCCAACTCCTGAACGCGCAGCCGCGCTCATGCACGCCTCCCTGGCGGGCTTGTCGGTCGGTGACGCGTTCGGTGACCAGTTCTTCCTGCATGCCAACCGGCATCTCACCGCCGCGGACCTCCCTTCACCGCCGTGGGAGTGGAGCGACGACACCGAGATGGCCTGCTCAGTCGTCGCTTGCCTGCGCCGACACGGACGCATCGACCAGGACGTTCTTGCCGCCTCCTTCGCCGCACGCATGGACACCGGCCGCCGCTACGGCGCCGGGGCCCTGGAACTCCTCGAACGCATCCGTGACGGACACCCGTGGCGGGCCGCCTCGGTCGAGTCCTTCGGCGGCAATGGCTCCTTCGGCAACGGCGCCGCCATGCGTGTCACTCCCCTGGGCGCCTTCTACATCGGCGACCCAGCGCGCGCCGCCGCGGAGGCCACCCTCCAAGCCGAGATCACCCACGCCCATGCTGAAGGGATCGCGGGCGCGGTCGCTGTCGCCGTCGCCGCCTCCCTCGCCGCCACCGACACCGCCGAGAACCTGATCGAGGCAGCACTCGATCACGTCTCCGGAACCTACGTCCGACGAGGCCTGCAACGCGCCCGCAGCCTCAAGGAGGCGACACCCGAACAAGCGGCACAGGCCCTGGGCAACGGATCACGCATCACCGCCCAAGACACCGTGCCATTCGCGCTCTGGACAGCCACCCGTCACCTAGACGACTACCCGGTCGGCGTTCGGGCCTGTGTCGCGGCCGGCGGCGACATGGACACCACTGCCGCGATCGTCGGCGGCATCATCGCCGCCAACACCGGGATCGACGGCATCCCATCAGCGTGGCTTGACTCCCGCGAACCCCTCCCCGGATGGCTGGAGAACAGCCCCACAGCTTGACACCCCGGCTCAGATTCCACATACGCCGTGGCAGACGGTGTACTGGAAGTTCATCCGCTGTGGGGTGCCGTACGATGACCGACATGACGCGGACCGAGGTTCTGCGTGATCTGCTGGACAACGGCCGGGACTACGACACCCGGCGGCTGGAGGCGATCGCCGCCGAGCTCGGCCTGCCCGTGGCTGACGTGCTCGTGGTCGCGGGCCATCCGGTGCCGGGCCGCCTGCTGCCGCCGGACCGCGACAAGGACGTCATGCGCGCGTTCGCCTACCGCGTGACGTACTGCAACCACCCTCAACTGGCAGCCCTGCGCGAGTTCCTGCTCGCGATGCCGAATGAGGGCGCGGCACCCGAGCCTCGGCCGGCTCACGATCCGACGGACCCGGACCAGTTCCCGGCCGTTCTGCACGGTCTTATGCGTAACCGCGGCTTCGGGGTGCGGGAGTTCCCGTTCGTCGGTCTGTCGGTGAGCACTATCAGGGGCATGCTGGGCGGGAAATGGCACCGGCTCTCGCAACTGCAGGCGGTGGCCGGGCCGCTGAACTGGAGCACGGAGGATCTGGCCGCGCTCGCGGGCGAGCCGCTGCGACCGCTCGACTACGGTCGGATGTTCTGTCACCACGTCGGCGCGGTTTTCCTGGCCGCCGTCCCTCGCACAACCGAACAACTGGTGCGCGCCGCCCGTAAGGCGGACCGGTTGAGCGCACGCGAGGACCACGGTGCCTGGCAACCGGTCTCCGAAGGTATCAACGACTACCCGGACGCGTAGGCGTGCCCTTCTCAAACACGCGGTGAGCACCTCTGCAAAGCGCCGGAAGTCGCCGCGACTCACGTAGACCTTGAAACCATCCTGCTCCTTGTCCACCACTGCGGCTGCCGTACGCCACGACGCCACGTGCGAAATCTAGCTAAGACCCAGCTCGTCGTAAACACGGGTCCCAAAAGGTTACAAGCTCTTGAGAACGCTGGCGAAGTGCCGAAATTCCTCGCGACCGATGAGGAGCTTGGGGCCGTCGCGACCATTGCTATCACGGATAGCAATGGTCCTCTGAGTAGCCGCCAACTCGACGCAGGCATCACTTTGTTCACTATTGCGAGCTGACTTACGCCACCCTTCCGTGCTCGGATTCGTGTTGACCCTGCTCAGCACCAGCGTGGGAGGAGAACTCAGAGGCTCTTGAGGACGCTGGCGAAGTTTTGAAAATCACTGTGGTCGATGATCAGCTTAGCGCCATTAGGGTCCTTGCTGTCACGTATGGCCACCGCCTTAAAAAGCTCGGCGATTTCGACGCAGTTATCTCCTGACTCATTACTGCGGGACGATTTCCGCCAGTCTGCCTTGCTCAGCTCCATCTTTCTTCAATCACCCTTCTTATCAACGCTCGCGTGTCTCTAACGTTCAGCGCTTCGGCCTGCAGTGTGGCCATGGCTTCGTTGGCCAATGCCACGTGCGGCGGACTACTTGATGTCTCACCGCCGTACGCCTTGGCCGTGTACACCACTTGACGCTGATCCGGCAGTGTTGCGATGGTGAATGTTGCCCAGACGTTTCGAATGTAGCGGACTGGCGCCACCTGTAGATTAATATTGCCCATTTCAGACAGCTCAAGAAGGCGTTCGAGCTGCTCTATCATGACTGTCTTGCCGCCGACCTCCCGGTAGAGAACCGTCTCGTCCATAACCGCGGTGACACTAGGAGCGGGTGCCCGGTCCAGAATCTCCTGCCGTCTCATCCTGTTCTTGACGGCATCATCGTCGTTCAGAAGGACGCGAGCATAGCTCTCGTTCTGGAACAGTCCATATACCACCCTGTCCTCGTAGGAGCGGAGCATGCTGGCCGACTGCTCTGCCTTCGGGAAGTTGGCGAAGAATTCGGGGTACTTGTCGGACTTGATCGATTCTAGTAGCTCATCCCACGCTTCGACGAGAGTCGTGCCGGACTTGAGTGCCCGGTCGAGCCGCAGAGCCGTCTCCCGGCGGCAACGCGTCCGGCCGGCCTCGATCTGCGTGATGTAGCTGCGCGTCACGTTCACTAGGTCAGCGAGTCGCTGCTGGTTGAGTCCTGCGGCCTTGCGGAGACGCCGAACCTCGGCGCCGAAGCTCTGGAACTCAGGCTTGATCCTCTGCATCGACACGACACCTCCGGTCCGCGGTACTCCGTGCGGCACCATTTGTGAGTCTTTTGATACTCCTCGACTGCTGCCCCGGAATCCTACGCCGTCCTGTGACTTCATGGTGGTCGTCCGATAACACAGGGTGATAGCAGCGGGTTCTTCCGGTTTGGCGGGTTGGCCCGGTTCGCGATCAGCCTCCGTCCAGGCTGGAGGGGTTCACCGATGCCAGCGGTCATGCTCGCGCCTGAGGCGCCACCGCTCGTCCTCGATCCGTCCGACGAGGCGCCCGCGAAAGCGCGCCGCTACCTCACCGACCGTTTCCGCGAGCTCGGGCACGCCGACGACTTCATCGGCCGGCTCCTGGTTACCGAACTGGTTACCAACAGCTCCAAGCACGTCGGGGTCGGACACATCATCGTCCGCATCTTCCCGGACGCGCGCGAACCGCTCACCGTCATCGAAGTCTGGGACGAGAGCAGCACCCTCCCCATCGTCCAGAGCGAGGACGACGACGCCGAGAGCGGGCGCGGACTGCTGCTGATGGCGCAACTCGTCCACGACTGGGGCGTCCGGCCGCTCAACGAGGAAGGAAAGGTCGTTTGGGCACGATGCGCCCACTGAACGTCCAGGCGGGGCTCCACCTGCTGCGATGGCGCACCCGCCTGGGGCGCAGCACGGCGATCCGGAACCTCGACCTGCTCGCCGTCGCCGTCCAGGCCAGGAGCTATCGCTACGTGAAGCTCTACCAGGCCGACGAGTTTCCCACTCGTCCACCACTGCTCTGGGTGTTCGCATTCAGCCCTGACGACCACGTCCGCGTCGCGGTGAGCGTCCACGCCACACCTGGAGGCGGCTGGGCCTACTACGAGGCCGGACGCGGGAGGGGCCGCTACCTCTCCCCCTGCGGCGACAGCAAGCAGGCCGCCGACCAGGTCGACGCGCTTCTAAAGCACCGCATGTTCCCCTCCACCTGGTAACCCGTCACCAGAGAGCCATCACGATGCCCCACCCACCTGAGCCCTGGCACGCCCGACCGCCCGCCAGGCACTCCACGCCCACATCACCATCGGCCCCAAGTCCAATTACCCCACTGGAGCTGGACCTCGACATCGACCAGGCCCTGGACCAGCTACGCCGATCCTTCCCAAGGCTGTGCATCTGGCACGGCAAATGGAGCGGATCTTTCTGGGCGCTCCTGCCGAACCGTCTGGTCGAGGCCAAGTCCTCCGCCGACCTCGCCCGGCAACTCCGCGCCGCCGCCGACCTCCCGCTCGGGCGCCGCCCCGGCCCGTCCACTCGCAGCCCGGACGGCGCTTGGACCGCCCCAAGCGCACCCGCGCCACGCCACAGACGTCCCATCAAGACGGGTCACCGCCACCAGCGACGGCCTATCCGTCTTCTGGCCGCCTGCCGCCGCTTGACCAGAGTGTCCGCACGGCCGACCAGATCCGCTTGGTGAAGCAGAACCACCGACTAGGGGTTGAGGCCACCCCAGAGGGCGAGCTCTCAGTTGGGGAACGCGGTCGAGCCGTCATCGACGATCATGTTGCGGTGGTGGACATCGCGTGGCACAGGTGAAGGGACGGGGGGTGAGGCGGCGCCCCCGGAACCGAAACATCGCAGGTCGCCCCCGATACCGGGGGCGGAACCGGTTTCAGGGACAGGGAAAACCGACTGGTTTGGGCATTGACCGCCAACTGCCATCGGCACAGGGTTGTAATGAGCAAGTCCCAGCAAGCGCCTAGGTGGAGGGAAGGCCATGCGGCTACGGTTCCTCGGGACGGACTCCGACCAGGGAGGCTGCCCGGCGATGTACGCCACCGACCACGGCACCTACGTGGTTCAGGGGAAGGTCGTCACCGACCCGGCAGCCATCGGCGATGTCCGCGACCTCGCCGACGACGAGACGATCGTCGAGATCGAACCAGCGCTCGTCCGGCACCTGATCGAGCACTACAACGTCCATCACGCGGAGGGGTGACCGTGGCCGACCTGCTGACCGGCGACCAGTTCGGCGCGATGTTCCACACCGTCCGCCGTTCGGCGTTCCGGCTGGAGACCCGCGACCGCTACAACGTCCCCGCCGAGCAGCAGCGCATCCGGCGGTTCCTGGCCGGAGAACCGGACGAGGACTATCTCCTCGCCGCGCACCCGTGGGGACAGATGACGCGCGCAGCAGCCGCAGCGGGGTGCCCGTTCTCCCGGGTCCGCGTCGTGTCAGTGCCGCTCGGGGACTACTCCCGATACGCCCTGTGGTCCGCGCAGGGCAACCTACGGGCCGACGAGGAGATCCGGTACCTCGCCCGCGACCAGGCCGCCGCCCTCGACCTGCCGGTCCGGCCGCCGCATGACGCCTGGCTGCTCGACGACGACCGGGTCGCCGTCCTGCACTTCGATGACGAGGACCAGCTCCTCGGCGCCGAACTGCTCGACGACACGGCCACCGTCGAGGAACACCGGCGGTGGCGGGATACCGCATGGAAGGCATCGGCCAGCCGAGACGAGTTCCTGCGAAGCATCTGACCGCGTCCCATGTCCACGTCTCACCAGCAGGCACGCGAGGCGCTCGGCCTGCGGCTGCGCGAGCTGCGGAAGGACTCCCGCCTCGCGCAGCGCCGCCTCGCCGAACTGGCGAGCTGGCACGAGAGCAAGGTCTCGAAGATCGAGCACGGCAAGCAGACGCCCAGTGAGGACGACGTCCGGACGTGGTGCCGACTGGTCGGCGCGGAGGGCCACGTCCCGGACCTGATCGCGACCGTCCGCAACATCTCCAGCGCGTACATGGAGTGGCGGCGCGAGTGGCGGGCCGGCGCGGGGCGGCGACAGCAGACCATCGCCGCGCAGGAGGCCGAGACGACGCTGTTCCGGGTGTTCGAGCCGTTCGTCATTCCCGGCCTGCTCCAGACACGCGAGTACGCCGCGCAGCGGTTCCGCGACAACGTCGCCTTCCACGGCACCGGCGGCGACGTCGACACAGCCGTTCAGGCCCGCATGGACCGGCAGGACGTACTACGCCGCGGGGACCGTGACCGCCGCTTCCACATGGTGATGTGCGAGGTTGCGCTGACCGTCGGCCTCGCCGAGGACGGGATCATGATCGAGCAGCTTGAACGGCTCCTCACCCTGTCGATCCTGCCGAGGTTGAGCCTCGGCATCATCCCGACGCGGGCCCGGCACCGGCGCGCACCCCATCACGGGTTCTGGGTGTTCGATGACCGACTCGTCCTTGTCGACACGGCGGCGGCCGAGCTGACGATCACGCAGCCGCGGGAGATCGCGGTGTACGTCCAGGAGTTCGAGGTGCTGGCGGGATCGGCGGTCTACGGGCCGGCCGCGCGTGAGCTGATCTCGAACGCAATACGGACAGTACGAGCAAGCTAAAGCAAGTTCCTGGCCAAATCGACGTTCCCGCACTCAGTCTGGGGCTGCCACGAAAGTAGTTCGGCCCCCGGCCGGTGCGCGAACACCTGGCATCCGGGGCCTCACCGGAAAGCAGGGCGGCCCCGGATCAGCTGGCGCGCTTCCGGGGCCGCGTCGCCCATGAGGCGCGCCGCTGGAGGTGTCAGATGACCATCACCACCGACCGGGCAACCTGGGTCACCAAGAACCCGCGTGACCTCGTTCCGCTCGAGGTGTTCGGCCTCCTCGTCGAGGACGTCCGCCGCTACCACCACGTCACCCGCGGCTACGCCGAGCGGATGGTCGGGCAGGCCCTGGTGTTCCTGAAGGCGCAGGCGAACATCGTCCGCGCCCGCGCGGAGGGACGCCCCTGGGTGCGGATCGTCCCCACCGTCCCCGTCGACCCGGCGTGGCACGCGTTCATGCTCCGCTCCCAGGCGTACATCTCGTTCTGCGACGAGCACGCCGGCCGGTACATCCACCACGTGCCGTTCCAGGACGAGGCGATCCTGTCGGGCGACACGCTCGAAGTGACCATCCCGCAACTCCAGGCCACCGGGTACGAGGTCGACCTAGAGTTCTGGCACGGCGAGCGCAAGCCCTGCTGCCCGCCGGAGTGCGCCCCGCCGGAGGCCACCTGATGCCTCACCTGATCGCGCCCGACACGACCAGACGGCCTGGCCAGCCGGCACCCACGCCCACGCATTACCACGGCTACCAGTGGTCTGGCTCCGGGCAGGAGTGGGAGCGGCTCGGGAAGGTCGATTCCCTCGATCTGAACTCGCCGGACCGGCCACCGGACCGCACGGTGGAGTGGCTGGGCAAGTCGCCGGGGCTCCTGCAGTCCGTCCACACCGACCCAGCCGTCGCGTGTGACTGGCTGATCGGCCAATGGGAGAAGGCGTGCGAGAGGCCCATGTACCCGGTCCCGGACTGGGTGCGGGATGACGACCGCGCTGAGCGTGCGTTGGAGGGGATCGTCACGGGCCACTGGCCGTCGTACAGCCAGTGGGTCGCCGGCGGCATGAAGGTCTGCATGGCCATCGTCGGGACGGCTGACCGCTGCCACTGAGCACAACAAAGAACGCCGCCGCACCTCCCAGAACGGGAGAGCGAGGGCGTTCTGACGGGCCGTCAATCGGCCACAGCGTGGCCTGGATGCTTCCGGTCAGCGGGGACGGAGAGCTTTTTCGACGGTTCGGGTGTCGATGGGGGCGGAGAGGCTCCAGTGGTGGCGCGCGGCGTTGAGTTTGGCGGTCATCGTGGCGATGAGCTGGCGTTCGGGGTAGGGGTAAGGGCCGCCCTGGGCGAAGAGCTGGGAATAGCGGACTGCGTCCACGACCGCGGACTTGATGCGTTCGTGAGTGCGGTAGGCGGCGAGGTCCTCCTTCCAGCCGGCGACGTGCTCCGGAGGCATGGCGGTAGTCCATCGCGCGGTGAGGGCGGCCTCCTCGTCCGGGAGGTAGCCCATTTTGTGGAGGTGGACGGCCAGGTCGTAGACGGGGTCGCCCCAGAGGGCGAGTTCCCAGTCGAGGAACGTGGTCGAGCCGTCACCGACGATCATGTTGCGGCGGTGGACGTCGGCATGGACGCAGGTGAAGGGGCGAGGGGTGAGGCGGCGCCACAGGTCGTCCACGGGTGCGAGCGGGTCGGTGGGGATCGCCAGGGCGGAGAAGAGGTCGGCGTACTCGTCACGGAAGGTCTCGTAGACGCCCTGTGTCAGGTCGGACAGGCATCGCGCGAAGGCGGTCGTGTCCTCGTCGGCCGGCCAGGCGGCGGGAATGTCCGGGAGCCGTGGGACGTGGGTGAGCCGGACGAATAGTTGGACGACGTCGTCGATGACGTGAGCGGGGACGGGGACGCCGCGCGGCGCGACGTCATTGAGGACGTCGCCGGTGATGTACTCGTGCACCTGGAACGGCGGGTCGGCGGAGGTGTGGAGCAGCCGCGGGGCGTGGCGGACGTGCGGGGCGATGGCGGCGAGGACGAGGTCTTCACGCCATGGCCGCAGGTCCATCATGTCGGCGCCATGGATCGGTATGCGGACGATCACGGGGCCGTCGGCGGTGTCCACGCGGATGTTGTCGTTGTAGTAGCCGGCGGCGGTCTCGTCGTGGGCTCGTGCCCGCTCGTACAAGTCCCGCCAGTTCACGCGCCCTCCAGCATGGCCGACACGAGGTCGTTCGCCCGGATCTCCAAGGATGGCAGCAGCTGCGATGGACGGATCTGGGCGCGAGCCCGCTCGGTCACCTCGGTGAGGTGCCCGTCCGAGGCGCCGAGAGAGTCCAGGAGGAGACCTGCGACCATGATCAGAGTGGGGTAGACCTCGGCGCCGACGAGTTCGGCGATGGCCCATCGGGCCGATGCCGCCGCGCTTCCGGTGTCGCCGGTCCGGGCGTGCAGGAAGGCGCGGAACAGTTCGGCGCGGGCTCGTCCCGACCGGTAGCGCGCCCGTTCCAGGGCTTCGGCGGCGGTCTGGAACGATGTCGCGGCCGGGGCGTGCTGCCCGAGCCGGAGCTGGGCGATGGCGAGCGCGGTGAAGGCTTTACCGATCTCGTGGTGGGCACCCAACTCGGTCTGTGCCTCGATGGCCTCGGCGGCGCGTTCGAGGGCGCGCGTGGGGTCGGTCCAGGCCAGCTGTTCCGCCCGGTTGGTCTTGATGTTGGCCTGCTCGATGACGGCACCCGCTCGTTCATAGAGTTCGGACGCGGTTTCGAGGGCGAGGCCGGATGCGTCGAGGTCGAACGCGAATCGGTGTCCGAGGTGCTGGAGCCGAGCGACGTCGCCGCGCAGCACGAGGTCGTCGCCCGGGGCTTCGGCGAGGATCTGCTCGGCCGTGGACAGCGCGTCGTCGAAGCGGCCTTGGCACATGTCCAGGTCGGCCATGCAGAACCCGGCGCGGAGCCGTGCGGGCCCGGAATGCTGGTGCCAGATCCGGCTGAAGATGTGCTGGGCTTCGCTGGTGGCTCCGGCGATGCGGCGGCCGTGCGCGCCCGCCAGGGCCAAGCGTGCACCGGGTGCCTCGTGCAAAGACCAGTCGATGGACGGGGTGAGTCTGGTGGCGGCCTCCGCGTCACCGAGGAGGATGGCCGATTCGGCTTCCAGGCAACGGGCGGTCTGGGTGAGGTCGGCGTCCCCGGGACGTGTCTCCAGGTAGTTGCGCAGGTCTTGGGCGACGCCGTCGACGCCTTGCTTGCCGCCGTGCATCATGGCCCGGTCCGCGTAGGCCAGAACGTCCTCGCCGTGGAGGGTTCCGGTGCGCAGCCCGCAGAACGCCGCCTCCCGGACCGCGCGAACCCTGGTCGCGATGCCGTTCTCGGCTGACTCGTCTCGTGCGGCGCGGGCGTCCCAGACGTTCCGGAGCAGTGCCTGGACGTCCCGGACGATGTACTGCGACAGCCGCTGATGCAGTGCGGACCGCATGAGCTGGTGAAGGCGCCTGCCGTTGGCTCCGGCCGGGTAGACGAAGGAGTACGCGGTCAGTGACTCCCATGCCATCCGGTGCCGTGGGAGGTCGAACGCGTCCGCCACCGCCTGGAAGATCTCGAAGTCGAAGATCCGGGCGATGCTCAGCAGTTCGAGGGTGCGGATCTCGTCGGCGGCGACATGGGTCAGGAAACGCTGCAGGATCTCCTCGGACGAGACAGCCGCGGTCTCCCGCGCGGTCGTACGGGTGTCGACGGCCAGGTGAAGGTAGAAGGGGAGCCCTTGGCTGGCGACGGCGATCGCGTGCCGCACCCCGTCGTCGGTGATGCCGCCGCCGGCGAGGAGTTCCAGCCGGGCCTCCATCGGCAGCCCGTCCACGGGCTGGTGGCGGATCACGTCGCTCCAGCCGGGGTCGTACGATGCCCAGCCGAGGGGCTCACGGCTCCCGACCACGACCAAACCGTGGTCGAGCTGTGCGATCAGATCCCGGAGCCAGACATCCTGCGACGCCGCTCGTCCCGGCCGAGCGCCTGTCGGCACGAGCGCCTCGTAGGCGTCCACGAAGATGACGTGGGGACGGTCGGAGCCGTCGCGGAGATCCTCCGCGAACAGGTAGGTCACCGCGTCCGCCAGCTCGGCGTTGGTCAGGTCGTCCAGCTGGCTCAGAGTCTCATCGGCCTTGATCCGGTGCCGCTGCCTCCGCCCGGCCGTCGCCTTGCCGAGGAGGCGCAGCAACCCTACGCCGGTGCCGAACACCGGTACGCCCGCCGCACCGTCGACGATCTGCGAGAGGGCCTCGCTCTCGTCCACGAACGGCAGTTCCTTCGGCGACAGCCGCAGGTGCGGGTGCAGCCGCTGCCACAGCACGGCATAGGCGATGTCGAAGCGGTCGAACCGCACGCCCTGTCGTCCGAGTTCCACCCGCAAGACCGCGAGAGCGTCCTCCTGCTGCCGCATCGCCGGCACCTGAAGGTCGAGCGTCGCGGTTCGGTGCGTCCGGTCGCTGAGCCGCCCGAGTTCCTGTAAGAGCCTTGATTTGCCGATACCGCCGACCCCGACCACGTTGAACACGATAGGAGAGCCTCCTGGCGCCGCCAGCGTCTCGCCGAACGCGGCCATCAGTTGCTCACGGTCAACGAACGGCCGGTGCAGCGCGGCCACCCGCCGGAAACGAGGTTCGAGGGGCATGAGGCATCTCCCGAGAGCCGAGGGTGCTTCTCTCCGCCCGGCGGGGATCGGACGGCACCATGTTCCGAGGCGACGATAACGGCTCCCGGGACACAGTGGCCCCGACCAACGCCGCCGATCCCTACCGCGCTGAAGGCGGCGCCCACTGAAGCAGGTCTCGCCACCCGTGAGAACGGCAGCGGCCCCCGCCGGGTGGGTTGGCGGGGGCCGGGGGTGCCGGGTTAGGGCGGGGTCAGAATGCGTCTTCGGGGAGGTCCATCAGGTCCAGGGTGGTGGATTCGGTGATGGCGCGGTCGGCGGTCAGGCGGGGCAGGACGGTCTGGCAGAAGAACTGCGCGGCCGCGATCTTGCCGTTGTAGAACGCCTTGTCGGAGCCGGACACGTCGCCGCCGCCGAGCGCGGTGAGGGCGACCTCGGCCTGGCGTGCCAGCAGCCAGCCGACGATGAGGTCGCCGAGCGCCATCAGCAGGCGGGACGAGCTGAGCCCGATCTTGTAGAGCTCCTTGGGGTTCTCCATCGAGCCGAGCGCCCACCCGACCATCGGGTCGATGATGCCCTGAACGTCGTCCAGGGCCCGGCCGAGCAGCGCCCGCTCGTTCTTCAGCCGGCCGTTGCCGGCCTCGGACTCGGCGAACGCCCTGATCTCGCCGGTGAGCACCTTCAGCGCCTCGCCGTTGTCCCGGAGGATCTTGCGGAAGAACAGGTCCTGGCCCTGGATGGCGGTGGTGCCCTCGTACAGGGTGTCGATCTTGGAGTCGCGGATGTACTGCTCGATCGGGTAGTCCTGCAGGAAGCCGGACCCGCCGAGGGTCTGCAGCGACTCGGCCCCGAGCAGCGCGTACGCGCGTTCCGAGCCGAAGCCCTTCACGATCGGCAGGAGCAGGTCGTTGATCTTCTCGGCCTGCTCGTCCTTGCGGCCCTCGTGCTCGGCGATCTGCACGGCGTCCTGATAGGACGAGGTGAGCAGCACCAGCGCCCGCATGCCCTCGGCGTACGCCTTCTGCGTCATGAGGCTGCGCCGGACGTCCGGGTGGTGGGTGATCGTCACACGCGGGGCGGACTTGTCCGTCATCTGCGTCATGTCGGCACCCTGCACGCGCTCCTTGGCGTACTCCAGCGCGTTGAGGTAGCCGGTGGACAGGGTGGCGATGGCCTTGGTGCCGACCATCATCCGGGCGTACTCGATGACGAGGAACATCTGCCTGATGCCCTGGTGCACGTCGCCGACCAGGTAGCCGACCGCCGGGTGCTTCTCGCCGAAGGTCAGCTCGCAGGTCGTGGAGACCTTGAGGCCCATCTTCTTCTCGACGTTGGTCACGTACGCGCCGTTGCGCTCGCCCAGCTCGCCGCTGTCCAGGTCCACCATGTACTTGGGGACGAGGAACATCGACAGGCCCTTGGTGCCGGGACCGGCGCCCTCGGGGCGGGCCAGCACCAGGTGGAAGATGTTCTCCGACATGTCGTGCTCGGCCGAGGTGATGAAGCGCTTGACGCCCTCGATGTGCCAGGTGCCGTCCGGCTGCTGGACGGCCTTGGCGCGGCCGGCGCCGACGTCGGAGCCGGCGTCCGGCTCGGTCAGCACCATCGTGGCGCCCCACTGCCGCTCAAGGGCCAGCTCGGCGAACTTCTTCTGCTCCGGCGTGCCGATGTGCCAGAGGATCTGGGCGAAACCGGGGCCGGACGCGAACATGTAGACGGCAGGGTTCGCACCGAGGACCTGCTCGGCGACGGCCCAGGTCAGGGAGCGCGGTGCGCCGGTGCCGCCGAAGTTGGGGCCGAGGTCGAGGCGGTACCACTCGGCGTCCATCCACGCCTTGTAGGACTTCTTGAAGCTCTCCGGCATGGTCACGGCGCCGGTGGCCGGGTCGTACTCGGGCGGGTTGCGGTCGGCGTCCTCGAAGGACTCGGCCAGCGGGCCCTCGGCCAGCCGGTTCACCTCGTCCAGGACGCTGCGCGCGGTGTCTTCGTCCAGTTCGGCGTACGGGCCGCTGCCGAGGAGGTCCTGGCGCCTGAACACCTCGAAGAGGTTGAACTCCAGGTCCCGGAGGTTGCTCTTGTAGTGCCCCATTCGAGACTCCGTTTAGTCCTGCGGCGCCAGGCCGGCCCCGCGCGTCTACTGGCTGGTTTTACTGGCTAGTAACTCAACATCATGCTACCCGCTGGTAACCAGTGAGAACCACCCCAATCGGGAGAGGGAGGCCATATCGATACCACGGCCGGTCGTCCCGCGTGACTCCGCTCACACGGCGGCGAGGCGTTCGGGGGCCTCGCCTGGGCGCCCGTCCGGCACGGCACCCGCCGACGGGCGGCGGACCGCCGGTGGGAAGATCGGGCGAGCGAGAACACCGCTAGGCAAGGGAGGTGCGCATGAAACAGGGGGATGCCGAGGCCCCGAGACTGACCGTCATCGGCACCGGCTATCTCGGCGCCACGCACGCCATCTGCATGGCCGTGCTCGGCTTCGAGGTCCTCGGTGTCGACACCGACCCGGACAAGATCGCCCGGCTGGCGGCCGGCGAGGTCCCGATCTTCGAACCCGGCCTGCCGGAACTGCTCACCAAGGCCCTCGACTCCGGCCGCCTGCGCTTCACGACCTCCTACGCGGAGGCCGGCGAGTTCGGAGACGTCCACTTCCTGTGCGTCGGGACGCCGCAGCTCCCCGACTCCGACGCCGCCGACCTGTCCTACGTCGACGCCGCCGTCCGCTCCCTCGCCCCGCACCTGCGCCGCCGCGCCCTCGTCGTCGGCAAGTCCACCGTGCCCGTCGGGACGGCGCAGCGCCTCACCGGCGTCCTCCAGGAACTGGCCCCCGCAGGCACCGGCGCCGAACTGGCGTGGAACCCCGAGTTCCTCCGCGAGGGCTACGCCGTCGACGACACCATGCGTCCCAACCGGCTCGTGTTCGGTGTCGCCTCCGACTGGGCGGACGAGCGGCTGCGCGCCGCGTTCAAACCCGCCCTCGACATCGGCACCCCGGTGATCCGGACCGACCTCGCCACCGCCGAACTGGTCAAGGTCGCCGCCAACTCCTTCCTCGCCACCAAGATCTCCTACATCAACGCCATGGCCGAGGTCTGCGAGGCCGTCGGCGCCGACATCAAGGACCTCGCCGACTCCCTCGCCCTCGACGACCGGATCGGCGGCAAGTTCCTGCGCCCCGGCCTCGGCTTCGGCGGCGGCTGCCTCCCCAAGGACATCCGCGCGTTCGCGCACCGCGCCGAGGAGATCGGCGTCGGCCAGGCCGTGTCGTTCCTGCGCGAGGTGGACGACATCAACCGGCGCCGGCGCGCCCGCACCGTCGACCTCGTCCGCGAGGTGCTCGGCGGGACCGTCGCCGGCAAGCGGATCGCCGCGTGGGGCGCCGCGTTCAAGCCGAACTCCGACGACATCCGCGACGCCCCCGCGCTGGACGTGGCGCACACCCTGCACGGCCTCGGCGGGGACGTCCGCGTCCACGATCCGGCGGCGCTCGGCAACGCCCGCCGCGCCTTCCCCGAGCTGCGGTACGGCGACAGCGCGTTCGACGTGGCCGAGGACGCCGACGTCATCGTCCTGCTGACCGAATGGTCGGTCTTCCGGGAGGTGGAGCCGGAAGCGCTGGCCGAGGTCGTCCGCCACAAGCGCATCGTGGACGGCCGCCACGCCCTCGACGCGGCGCACTGGCGCTCGGCGGGCTGGGAGTACCGCGCGCTGGGACGCTCCTAGACGTTGCCTCATCGGGTGAGGCGGCGGCAGCCCCCGGCCGCCGCCTCACACGCTCAGGGGCAGGATGAGGGGGCGGGTTCTCCGGCGAATCGGGCGGCGGTCCAGGTGAGGATGTCGGGCATTGCTCCGTCGTCGATGCCGACGACCTGTCCGGGGTAGGTGTCGTGTCCCAGGCCGGGGTAGGTGCGGTAGTCCACGTGTGAGCCTGTCGTGCACATGTCGGCTGCCAGGCGGTCGGTGAGCCGGGTGGGGAGGACGACGTCGGCCTCGCCCTGGAGCAGCAGTACCGGCCCGCCGACCGGCCTGTGCCCGACGGAGTTGGCCGCGAGGTGGCGGGCGAAGCGCGGCTGGCGCAGGGCGCCGGGCTTGAGCAGTTCGTCGCCTCCCAGGCCGCCGTAGACGGTGCTGACGACGGGCAGGCAGTCGGTCCTGGTGAAGTTCAGGCGTGCGAGCGCCGGCGCCGCGAGAATTCTGCCGAGCGGCAGGCCCCGTTCGGACACCTTCGCGCCCGCGGCGACGAGCGCGATGAACCCGCCCAGGCCCGGCGCGGTGGTCATGTGCTGCAGCGCCGCCGGGAGGTCGGCGCCCGGGGAGGTGACCACCGAGCCCAGGTAGCCGGGCTCGGCGCGGACGCGGTGGCGTTCGGCGACGGCGAGCGCGGCGTGGCCGCCTTGGGAATGGCCCCATACCACCCAGCGTGGGGACAGTCCCGGTATGGCCTGGTGCGCCGACCGCATGGCGTTGATCACGTCGTTGGCCGCGGCGGTTCTGTTGAGGAACTCGTGGCGGCCGGTGGCGCCCAGCCCGGCGTAGTCGGGGGCCACCACGGCCCATCCCCGCTCCAGGAAGCGGGACATCTGATCGCCGTGGTAGAGGTCGCGCATCAGCGACGGGGCGCAGCTTGGTCCCGCTCCGCTGGTGCCGTGCGCGTCCACGACCACCGGCCAGCCGCCCTGGGGAGGCGTGCCGGGCGGGACGAGCACCACTCCCGAGGCCGCCACGTCACGTCCGCGGGAGGTGCGGGAGTGGTAGAGGATCCGCGTGGCGGGCAGCGGGCGGCCTTCGACGACGTAGTCGTCGGCGGGTTCGGTGCGGATCGGTGTCCCGGCCGGCCGGTGCGGCAGCGGGTCGGGCGCGTCGTAGAAACCGGTTCTGGGAAGCGCGTTGCGCGCCTCCAGCTTTCTGGCCTCCTGGCACGCCCGATCGCAGGACGCGGGCGCCGCGGCCGCCGGTACCGCGGCCGCCGGTACCGCGGTGGCCAGCAGCGCCGTGCCGAGGGCGGCGGCGGTGAGGGCCGCATGACGGGTCTTCATGATGGTCGCTCCTGACTGCCCGGCTCCCCGGGGGGTGGCCGGCCGCATGGCCGGCCGGTGTTCCAGGTGATCTCGGTGGTGCGGTCGCCGGCCCTGCCCGGACGCACGGATGCGGCCCAGGCGTCCCGGGACGCGGTCTCAGCCGGCGCCGCCGGTACCGAGCGTCGCGGCCACCTGCGTGATGCGCCGGGCCTGGTAGCGGGCGCCTGCCAGGACCTGTTCGCCGGGAGGGCCCTCGTCACCGAGGTGGGTCGTGCCGTAGGGGGTTCCGAGCTCGTGCTGGATGCCGTCGGTGTAACCGGGCGGGACGATCACTCCGCCCCAGTGGTAGAAGACGTTGTGCAGGGACAGCAGAGTGCTCTCGTGGCCGCCGTGGCGGGTGCCCGCCGAGCCGAACGCCCCGTAGACCTTGTCGGCCAGCAGACCCTTGTACCAAGCGCCGCCCGTGGAGTCGATGAACTGCTTGAGCTGACTGGCCATCGCGCCGTACCGGGTCGGGGTCCCCAGCAGCACCGCGTCCGCCCAGATCAGGTCGTCCACCATGGCTTCCTGGATGTCCTTGGTGCGCTCGGCGTGCTCGGCCCAGTCGGGATTGGCGGCGATGGCCGCGGCAGGGGCGAGCTCAGCGGCCCTGCGCAGCCGCACCTCCGCCCCGGCCTTCTGCGCACCCTCAGCCGCCGCAACGGCCAGGGAGTGCACATTCCCGGTAGCGCTGTAGTAAATGACCGCGACATTGGTCATGGGATGAGTTCCTTTCGTTGTGGTTGCACGATGGAGGTTGCGGGCTCTTTGGGAGCCCGGCACGGGGGCGCACCTTTGGTCAGTCGCCGCCGTGTCCGGGTGTGTCCAGTTGTGGTGTGCGGATGAGTGCGAGGACGCTGAGTGCCGCCAGAACGGCGGCCATGCCGATCGCCAGCCGCATCCCGGTGACGGTGTAGCCGGGCAGCGCCCAGAGCGTCGTCGCCAGCGCCGGGCCGAAGGCGATGCCGATCTGGCGGACCAAACTGGTCGATGCCCCGGTGGTGCCCAGCAGGTGCCGCGGCGAATTGTTCATGGCCATGGTCTGGTTCGGCCCGGCGAGCAGGCCGGCGCCCACCCCGATGACGGCCAGCCGCCAGATCAGGTCGGCCATGCCCCATGTCTGCGCCAGCGGGACCATCAGGAGCACCCCGAGCGTGACCAGCACGGCGCCCGCGCCGGTCACCCGGCGCGGGGTGTACCGGTCCGCGAGGGCGCCGCCGATCAGGCCGAAGGTCATCGTGGCGAGCGGGAACGCCAGCATGGTCAGTCCCACTTCGGCGGGCGTCGCACCGGCGGTGCGCTGAAGGTGGAACGGGACCAGGAACGCGATGGTCATGACCGCGGTCATCTCGGTCAGGAGCACCAGATGCGGGCCCCGCATGCCCGGTGCCCTCAGCAACTCCCGGACCGCGCCGCTGCTGGGGTGCCGATACCACAGCAGGGCGAACGGGAGGGCCAGCGGCGCCAGCGTCAGCCAGCCGGGTCCGTACTCGGCGGTGAAGGTCAGCGACAGCATCAATGCGATCGCGGTCATCGCCAGCAGTGCGATCTCCACCAGGAAACCCCGGCCCGGCACGCGCAGCGCCGAGCCGGACGGCAGCCGCGTGAGACCGATCGCGATCACGATCAGGCCGACGGGCACGTTCAGGTAGAAGATCCACTGCCAGCCTGCGTGCTCGACGAGCAGCCCGCCCAGGACCGGCCCGCTCACACCGCCCAGCGGCCCGAGCGTCATCACGATCCCCATGGCGCGCCCGCGCTGATCCGGCCGGGACGCCACCGTGGTCAGCACCGGGATCAGCGCGAACAGCACCGCGGCGAAGGCGCCTTGGAGCACCCGTGCCGCGATCAGCCAGCCGATGCTCGGCGCCAGCCCCACGGCCATGCTGGTGAGGACGAACCCGGACACGGCGAAGAGCAGCGCGTTCCGCTGGCCCACCCCGTCCAGCCACCGCCCGCTCGGCAGCGACAGTGCGATCATCGGAAGGACGTAGCCCAGGACGATCCACTGCGTCAGGCTGGTGCCGATGCCGAATTCGTTCTCGACCGTCGGCAGCGCGATGTTGACCGCGGTGGTGTCCACCTGTGCCATGAACACCGCGATGCCGGTGGCCGCGATGACGAGCCAGTCGGTTCGCTGCGGCACTCGTGCACCAGGTGACGGAGAGTGAGTCGTCGTCACGGCGTCGCGTCCGCGGTCGCCGTTCCGCCCAACTCCGTGGCGAACCCCGTGCGCCACGACGCATAGCGCAGCTCCCAGTCGAGAGCTTTCTTGGCGCGTGTGTTGTCCGCTCCGCGCAACTGCGACATGAACGCCACACCCCACGAACCGACCGCGAGCCTGGCGAGGACGGCGGGCGCGGTCTTGGGGCGGGGGGCGTCCATCATGTTGGCCAGGAACGGGAGCCACTCACTCATCTGGGCCGGTTCATCGTCGACCACATTCAGCACACCGGTCTCGTCACCGTCCAGGGCCGCGACGACGGCCGCCGCGACGTCGTAGGTGTGCGAGAACGAGAACGTCGCGGAGCCACCGCCCACCAGCGGCAGCTTCCCCGCTTTCACCTGACGGACGAAGGACCCGTCCGGCGCATAGATGGTCCCCGGGCCGTACAAATGGCCCAGCCTCAGGACCAGCCCGCCGACGTCCCGAGTGGACCGCTCAAGCTCCCGAAGGGCCGCAAGGACGGGGGCGAACGGTTTCGGCGGCCGGCGCCACAACGGCGCGTCCTCCACCGCGGGGCCGTCCCCATGGGGGTCGTAGGCGTAGGCGAGCCCTTGTGCGATCACCCGCTTGACGCCGCCGGCCGCGGCGAGCAGGTTTCGTGTGCCCTCGGTGCGGAGCCGGTTGGTCAGCGCGAACTGCTCGGCGAGCCGCTTCGGATCGATCTCAGCCGGGATCGCGGTCAGCATGTTCACCACCGCGTCCGGGGCCGCCTCGTCGACCGCCCGTTCCATCGATGCGCGGTCCAAGGCGTCACCGACGACGATCCGAGCACCCGCCAGATCGACACCGGCACCGGGAGCGTTCCTCGCCAAACCGGTGACGTCATGCCCGGCGGCGACCAGGGCAGGGAGGAGTTGGCTGCCTATCACCCCGGTGGCCCCCGCTACCAGAACGCGCATCATTGCTCCCAGCGATCAGCGGATTGGATTCGCCGTTAACGCTCGCAGCGCAGGCCGGCCGCCACCAGTGCCCGGCGCACCGACCGACCCGCCAGATGCACCGGCCCGCTATGCAGTCTGCACATGCGCGGCGCACCGCCGAGGGTGCGGGATCCTCCACCGGCACCGAACCCGGTGGCACGACCGGACCCCCGGGAAGCGCGGCCCCTTCGCTCGCGGCGGCATCGAGGACGCGGCGAACTTCGTCCGCGCCCGCCGGCGGCGATGCGGCGGCAGCGTTGTCCGCATTCGGCGGCGTGGCCGGTCACGGCCTTATAGTGAGCCGTGGGCGGCGCGCGTCGCCACAGAGGTCGCCTCACGCCGGCGCGGCGCGACGGCGGAGCAGCCGGAATCAGCGGTGAGCCGGAGCGGGGGGACACATGGTGATACTCCAACCGCGGTTCGCCGGGCTGGTCGCGTTCGGGGTCGTCTTCCTGCTGTTCGCGACCCGGACCGTCTATCACCTGGCAGCGCTCGATTTTCACGCGAAATGGTCTGCCGGCCTGGCGGCGTTCTGTGTCGCGACGATCGTCGTTCTGGCCACCACCCTGGTGCTGCTCATCGTGCGGCGCGGGAACGTGGCGTTGCTGCTGGGCATCCAGGCGGCGGCGGTGTTCACGCCCTACCTGGTGGTCGGCCAGGGCTGGGGCCGGGCCGGCACGGTGCTGTGTGCGAGCATCCTGCTGACAGCGCCACGGCGCGCCTCCTGGGTGCCGTTCACGGTGGTCGCCGTCGCTGACGCCGGACTCGCCGGGTACTTCCACCCGTCCCCCCTGATATTTGCGTCGTTCGTGTTCATCAACGTGGCCGGTGGATTCGCGATCTTCGCGGTGGTCCGGCTGGCTCATCTTGTGCAGCAGACGCATGAGGACGGGCAGCGCCTGGCCGACATCGAGGTCGAGGCAGAGCGGTTGCGTGCGGCCGACCGTCTCCGCGCCGACGTCGGCGCCCGGCTGTCGACCCTCATCGGTCAGACCCGCGAAGCGCTCGCGTCGCCCGCGCTCGACCATCGCCGCCTGACCCTCCTGGGTGGGCTCGCCCATCAGGCGGCCACCGATGCCCGGATGATCGCCGACATCCACCGCAAACTGGGCCTGGTCGGCTCAACGCCCACGCGACAGCCACCCGTCGGCGTCGAGCTTCGGTTCGCCAGGTGGGCGCATCTGCTGATCGTGGCCCGCTTCCTCGCCACCTCCCTCGTCAACCTGTTCTGGAACTGGCGCGTTCCCGAACACGCGGCCGTGGGGATCGCCGTCGTCCTCGCGGTGGTGGTACTGCAGCTCTATCTGGGCTCCCCCCGGGTGGGCTGCGGAGTGCCTCGCTGGTGGCCGATCGCCCTGGCGGCCCAGGTCGGCCTGCTCGTCGGCATCGCGCTGCTGGCCCCCGACACCGGGCGCGCAATCTCGATCTTCCTGCTACTCGCCAGCGGCACCATGCTCATCCGGATGCGAGCACCGTGGTCGTGGGCGGCGCTCGCGGTGACCGCCGTCGCCGGCTTCGCAATCATGCTGGACGCCGAAGGGGTCTGGGGCGCGGTGTACATGGCGATGGGCGTTCCGTACTGGGCCGCCATCATCTACGCGTTGCACAACCTGCCCGAGATCACCCGTCGTCTCCACGCCACACGCGACGAACTGACTCGAGTCGCCGTCATCACCGAGCGGCTCCGGCTCGCTCGTGACATCCACGACCTGCTCGGCTTCCATCTGTCCGTCATCAAGCTCAAGATCGAGCTCGCCCTCCGGACCGGGGAGGCCGCTCCGGCCGAGGCTCGCGGCCACCTCATCCAGGTGCAGCGCAGCGCCGAACAGGCGCTCGCCGAACTCCGCACAGTCGCCACCGCACTGGGCAACGTCACCTGCCGCGACGAACTCTCCGCCGCACGCGCCATCCTCGAAGCCGGTGGTGCCTCCGTCACCGTCAGGTACGACGCCGGCCGGCTCCCTCGCGACGTGGACAACCTGTTGGGCATCATCGTCCGTGAAGCGGCGACCAACATCATCCGGCACGCCAGGCCAGAGATCTGCACGTTCGAGATCACGGCTGCCGAGGGGGAAGTACGGGCGCGGATCACCAATGACGGCGCGGACCGCCCGCACCCGCAGACAGACCACCGCCCGGCCACCGGCCTGGCCAACCTCCGCGCGCGGACCGAAGCCCTCGGTGGACGTCTCACAGCCGTCACCGATCACGGCACGTTCACCCTCATCGCGTCGCTCACCATCGATGCCGCCCCGGTGCCGCCGACGGCGCCACCTGGAAATGCAAAGTGCACGGCCAACGATGCAGCGGTCACTGTGCGCGCGGCTGGTCGACTGCCAACGTAGGGAATGAGCAGTCAGCGGCCCATGCGGGCCGATTCAGCGAAAGCAGGGGGGACCACCATGGTCTTCGAACCCACCGCGATCCAGAAACTCAGCGTCCAAGACGTGCCCGAGTGGATGCAGGTCGGCGACCATCAGGCGTATGTCGGCTACATCGCGGATGAAGATGAGGGTTCCAACCTCGGGTTGGCCTATATCCGCTTCCGCAAAGGAGTGCGGTTCGACTTCCTGTGGGCGTACGACGAGATCGCCGTAGTGACCAGGGGAAGTCTGACGGTACGCGTGGGAGGCGAAGTCAAGACGGCGGGAGTCGGAGAGTCGCTCTATATGCCGGCCGGTGTGCGCGGTGCCTTCGACATCCGCGAGGACGTGGAGGCGTTCTGCGTGCACTATCCGACCGACGGCCTGGCCGGTCGCGAGTGGCTGGGGCCGGAACGTCTGCCCGCGGAGGAAGAGATCCGCGCCGTCTCCATCGACGAAGTCTGGGTCTGATGGCCATGCATGAGCGGGGTAAGCCCATCGCCGTGATGGTGGTGGTGGCGCTGCTGGGGATGTTGTTCGCGGGGTCGTTCCTGGGGGCCCTGCACAGCCCGGAGCCGCACGGGGTGCCCGTCGCGGTGGTCGGTCCGGAGAACGCGGTGGACCGGCTGGGCGCGATGATGGACGAGCGCAGGGACGGCGCGTTCGACCTCACCGCGTACGGCAGCGAGCAGGACGCGCGGGCGGCGCTGCTGGACCGGGACGTGGACGCGGTCTTCGTGCCCGGCCGGGGCGGGGCCTCCCTGGTCATCGCGGGCGCGAACGGGAAGATCGAGAACGCGGTGCTGACTCAGGCGTTCCAGGGGGTCGGGCAGGCCACCGGGCAGCCGGTCGCCGTCGAGGACGTGGTGCCGCTGCCGGCCGACGACGGCAACGGGGTGTCGTCGATCTTCTTCGTGATCACGACGGTCATCCCCGCGGTGATACTGGCGGTCATGCTCGCGTTCGCGGTGCCGGCGGCGGGCGCGGGGCAGCGGATCGGGCTGCTGGCCGCGGGGTCGGTCGTGCTGGGCGGAGTCAACGCCTGGGTCGCGGCGGGGCTGACCGGCGCGCTGGTCGGGGCGCCCTGGGCGCTGTGGGGCCTGGGCAGCCTGCTGGTGTTCGCGGTGAGCGCGTTCACGGCCGGGGCGCTGCGCGTGGGGGGCCCGCCCGCGGCGGGGCTGACCGTGCTGCTGTTGGTGCCGATCGGCGTCCCCGCCAGCGGCGGGCCGATCGGGCCGCTGTTCATCCCCGAGTGGTACGCGGCGCTGGGTGAGTGGCTGCCGGTGTCGGCCGCGATCAACGCGGTGCGCAATACCGTCTACTTCGACGGCAGCGCACTCGGCGGACCGCTGCTGGTCCTGTCGCTGTGGGTCGCGGCCGGGCTCGCGCTGGTCCTGGTGCCCAAGCGGACCCGCGCGGCCGCGGCGGAACCGGCCGCCCCGTGAACAACCGGCCGGGACGGGTCCACCGGGACGTCCGGTGGGCCCGTCGTGCACTCTTCTCCCATGAGACGAGGAGGTAAACGGTGTCGATGAAGTCGGGGGGCCCGGTGCGCCGGCGTCCGCAAGCTCCACGGCGGCCGGCTTGTCGCCTTCGAGTCCGCCTACGGTTTCCGCGGTTCCCCGGTGACGAGCGGGATGCGCAAGGCGTCCCACCACCTTCTCGACGCCGCCGACCTCCTCGCCGACGGCCACGACGTCACCTCCACCGCCCTCGAAGCCTTCAACGCCGCCCTCATCAGGTCCAGCCCGCTTCTTTCGCGATCCGGATGGCGTCCACCCGATTCCGCGCGCCGAGCTTGGTCACGGCCGTGGCCAGGTAGTTCCGCACCGTGCCGTATCCGAGGTGGAGCCGCACCGCGATCTCACGCGGATTCGAGCCTTCCGAGGTCAGCCTGAGCACATCGGCTTCGCGTTCGGTCAGCGGGTTGTCGGAGACGGCCAATGCGGCATACGCGAGCTGCGGGTCGATCACCCGGCCACCGGCCGCCACCGTCCGGATCGCCGCCACCAGATCCTGCGGCCGGGAGTCCTTCAATATGAAGCCCGCGACGTCCGCCCCGGCACTGCGACGCAAGTTCCCGGGCCGGCCGATTCCGGTGAGAATCAGCGTCCGGCACTCTGGGAGCAGGTCGCGCAGTTCGGCCGCGGCGTCCAGGCCGTCGCGCTCGGGCAGCTCGATGTCGATCACGGCGACATCGGGACGTTCCCGCAGGGCCGCCGGCACGATGGCATCGCCCGTCCCGACCGCTACGACCACCTCGATGTCGTCCTCATAGCCGATCAAGTCGATCAAGTCGATCAAGGCCTCACGGAGGATGCGGACGTCTTCGGCTATGAGGACCCGAATCACAGCATGCCCCCAGCGTCACCCAACCAAGTCTTTCCAGGTCACCCTATGACAAGGTAAGTTCGCGCGTAACGCTGGAGCCTTCCGGTACTTGCAGCGCGCGATTTCGTGTACTGGCTGGACTCGGGGCTGGAGCTGCTGGGCAGTCAGAGCGTCCAGGCCGTGACACTCGACCGGCTCGACGCTGAGCTGGAACAGGGGACCTTGTGACGCGGCGATCAGGGTTCGCCTGGCAGGAGGCGCTCGGGGCCGTCTGCCTGGTGTTCGTAGCGCGGATCATTTACTACCTGCAATCGCTCGACTACTATGCGAGGCTCTCTCGACCTGGCCGTCATCGGTGTCCTAGCGACCGTCGTCCTCGTCATCGCCTTGGCGTTCCTCATCATGCGGCGCGGGCACCCGGCCTTGCTCTTGTGCGTCCAGGCGACCGCGGTGTTCGCGCCCTACCTGGTGATCGGGCAGGGCTGGGGCATGGCCGGCATATTCCTCTGCGCCGGGATACTCCTGGTCCTGCCGCGACGCCTCGCGGGGGTGCTGTTCGCAGTCGTCGCCGTCGGGGACGCCGCCCTCTGCGGGTACTTCTCTGCGTCGGCCCTGATGTTCGTGTATGCCGTGTCCGTCAATGTGGCCAACGGATTCGCGATCTTCGCGATCGTCCGGCTGGCCCAGCTCGTACGGCAGACCCGCGAGGACGGACGGCGGCTCGCCGACGTCGAAGTCGAGGCAGAGCGGTTGCGCGCGGCCGACCGGCTCAGCATTGATGTCGGCAGCCGGTTGTCAGCCATCATCAGGCAATCACGCCAGGCGCTCACGGAGTCGACCTTCAGCCACGCCCACCTCACCGTCATCGGTGGATTGGCCTCCCAGGCAGCCAAAGACGCCCGGACCATCGCCCACATCCACCGCAACATCAGCCTGGACGGCTCGGTACCCACACGTCAGGCACCCGCCGGCGTTGGAGTTCGCTTTGCCGCGTGGGCGCATCTCCTGATCGTGGCCGACTTCGTCGCCACTTCAGCGGTCAACATGTTTTCGGACGAGCGCGTCCCGGAGCACCTGATCGTGGGGATCCTTGTCGTCCTCGCGGTAGCGGCGCTCCAGCTTCATCTCGGATCCCCCCGGCCGAGTGGCACCGCGGTTCGGTGGTGGCCGGTCATCCTCGCCGCCCAGATCAGTCTGATCGTCGGTGCCACGCTGATGTTCTTCCCGGACCGCTCGGTCTGGATATTCATTGCTCTGGCCGGAGGCGCCGCGTTCGTCCGGATGCCCGCACTGTGGTCGTGGTTCGCGGTGGCAGCCAACAGCGTCACCACTTTCGCGCTCTTCTCCTATTACGAGGGGCCCTGGACCGGGATCTACCTCGCTTCCGGCGTTCTGTACTGGGCTGCCATCATGTACGCGTTGCACAACCTGCCCGAGGTCACCCCCGAGACGAACTGACTCGAGTGGCCGTCGTCACCGAGCGGCTCCGGCTCGCTCGGGACATCCATGACCTGCTCGGCTTCCACCTGTCCGTCATCAAGCTCAAGATCGAGCTCGCCATCCGAACCAGCGCGGCCGATCCCGCCCAGGCCCACGATCACCTCATCCAGGCGCAGCACAGCGCCGAGCAGGCGCTCACCGAGGTCCGCACTTTCGCCACCGCACCGGACAACGTCACATGCCGCGACGAACTCTTCGCCGCCCGCGCCATCCTCGAGGCCGGCGGGGCCACCGTCACCGTCAGACACAACGCCGGCGACATCCCTCGCAGCGTGGACAGCCTGGTAGGGATCATCGTGCGGGAGGCGGCGACCAATATCATCCGGCATGCCAGGGCGGAGACCTGCACGTTCGACATCGCCGTCGTCCACGGTGAAGTGCGGGTGCGGATCACCAATGACGGCGCAGAGCGGCGGCCAAACCGGCCAGCAGATCAGTGTCCTCCCGCCGGCCTGGCCAACCTCCATGCCCGGATCGAGGCCCTCGGCGGGAGTCTCACGGCCGTCGCCGACCACGGCACGTTCACCCTCATGTCGTTGTTCACCGTCGACCCCACCGTGTCAGGTAACGGCGATGAGGTGAAAGTGCCGGCGGGCTCGAACCGGAATTCGTCTCGCAACTCGAAACGCCGTGCGCCCTGGCCGGCCTTGCGGAGGTGAGGAACACCCGGGGCGCCGGGGGCGTTCACGGTGGCGAGGGCCTGTGGTCCTCCCGGACGAGGTGCGCCGTACCCGGCAGGCGAAGACGACGCGTGAAGTAGCCGCCTCGCCTACCGGGAGCAGAACCATGGCCTGGATCCTCGTCATCATCGCCGGCCTCTTCGAAGTCGCGATGGCCCTGTGCCTGAAGGCCAGCAAGGGCTTCACCGAGCCGCTGCAGTCCGCCGGATTCCTCGTCTTCGCCGTGACCAGTTTCGGCCTGCTCAGCCTGGCCCTGAAGAACCTCGACGTCGGCACCGCCTACGCGGTCTGGGTCGGCATCGGGGCCGTCGGAACCGCCGCCCTGGGCATGCTGCTCATGGGCGACCAGGTCTCCGTCGCCAAGATCACCGCACTGGCTTTCATCATCATCGGGGTCATCGGCCTCAACCTGGCGGGCGCCGGCGGCCACTGAAACCGACGAATCCGGCGATTCGCAGGTCACGAACACGTTCGAGGAACGTAACCTCCCCTCACAGCGTCTATGGGGCGAGAGTGCCCGGACGCAATGGGACGAGAGCGCCCGGGAGTGCTCGAACACGGGAGGACGGACCTTGGTCTTCAAGAAGCTGCGGCAGGCGGTCGGCATCGGCGGCCCGTCGATCGAGACGATCCTGCACAACCCGGAAACCGCGCCGGGCGGCACCATCACGGGCGAAGTCACCATCATCGGCGGCCAGTACAACTCCGAGATCAAGTCGGTGAACCTCGCCCTGCGCACCCGGGTCGAGGTCGAGTCCGGCGACAACGAATACCTCTCCAACTTGGAGTACGCGAAGATGCCGGTCGCCGGCGGCTTCACCCTCCAGGAGGGCGCCCGGCACAGCGTCCCCTTCCAGTTCCCCATCCCATGGGAGGCGCCCCTCACCCACATGTACGGGCAGCCACTGCGCGGCACCACGGTGGGTGTCGCCACCGAACTGGAGGTCGCGGGGGCCATCGACCCGGGCGACCTCGACCCGATCGCCGTGCACCCGCTGCCCGCGCAGGAGCGCATCCTCTCGGCGTTCTCCAACCTCGGCTTCCAGTTCCGCAACGCCGACTGCGAGAAGGGCCGCATCTGGGGCGTGCACCAGGAGCTGCCGTTCTACCAGGAGATCGAGTTCTACCCTCCGGGGCAGTTCGCGCGCGGCATCAAGCAGCTTGAGGTGACGTTCGTGGCGTACCCGCAGTCCATGGAGGTCGTGCTGGAGCTCGACAAGCGCGGCGGCGCGTTCACCGAGGGGCGCGACGCGTTCAGCCGGTTCACCGTCGACTACGCGACCGTCGGCAACACCGACTGGGAGCAGCAGCTCGGCGGGTTCCTCCAGGACGCCGGGCGCCGCAGGGGCATCTTCTAGGCCTCTGCGAGACCGGCGGACGACCCGATCCCCTCCGCGATGTTGATCGCGGAGGGGATCTGCGCGTAGAAAGAGTTCCCGTGCCCCAGCCCCCCGGACTGAACGACGCGGAACGACGCCTCTGGGCCGCGTTCCCCACCGGCGACACCGTCGTGCTCGGCGACGACCGTCCCGCCGGCCCCCTGCCCGACCGGATCGTCCGCGCCGAGACCATCACCCGTCTGCTGCTCGGCGCGCAGGACCCGCGTCCCGGAGCCGTCGCGGCGGTGCGGCTGCGCGGCGCCTACATCATGGGGCAGATGGACATCTCGGGCGGCTCCGTCGAGTACGAGCTCCGGCTGGAGGACTGCCGCATCGTCGAGGAGCCCGACTTCTCCAACGCCGGGACGCGGGAGCTGCGGTTCGCCAGGTGCTGGATGCCGGGCTTCGACGGCGGCGGCCTGCGCGCGGACGGCTACCTCAGCCTGTCGGGGTCGCAGATCGACGGCGAGGTGCGGCTTCCGCGGGCGCAGCTCGCCGGGGGCCTGCGGATGAACGGGACGACGATCACCGCGTCCGACCCGGAGAAGTGGGCGCTGTTCAGCGGCGGCCTCGTCGTCGAGGTCGGCACCTTCATCCGGGACGCGCAGATCACCGGCGGGGTCCGCTTCGTCGGGGCCCGGATGAACGGCGGGCTGTTCATGGAGGGCACGACCCTCACCAATCCCGGCCGCCTCGCGCTCGACGCGATGAACATGGTCGTCGAGGACGCCGCCGAGTTCAGCCGCGGATTCACCGCGCTCGGCACCATCCGGCTGCGCAGCGGGCGCTTCAACGGCATCCTCTCCTTCTCCCGCGCGAGGCTCGACTCCGGCGACCCCGCACGGATGGCGCTGCACGCCAGCCACATCCAGGCGGACGAGCTGCTCCTGTGGCCCGAGGAGCGGATCAAGGGCCGGGTGTCGCTGTCGTACTCCCGGATCGACCTGCTCATGGACCATCCGTCCGTCTGGCCGGACGAGCTGTACCTGAACGGCATGACGTACGAGACGCTGCGCGGCGCCGAGTTCAAGGACCGCCTCAGCTGGGTGTCCCGCGACAAGGAGTTCCATCTCCAGCCGTACGAGCAGCTCGCCGCCTGGTACCACGGGATCGGCCACGACGACCTCGCCCGCAAGGTGCAGCTCGCCAAGCTCCGCGCGCGCCGCCGCAGGCTGAACCCGATCGGCAAGGCGTGGAACCACCTCCTGGACTGGACGGTCGGTTTCGGCTACCGGCCCTGGCTGGCGTTCGCGTGGTTCGCGTCGCTGCTCGCCATCGGGACGACGGTGTTCTCGATCGAGCATCCGCGTCCCGTCAAGCCGCGCGACGAGCTACCGGCGTTCCACGCGCTGATCTACACCCTGGACCTGCTGATCCCGCTCGACACGTTCGGGCAGCAGCTGTCCTACGACGCCGTGAACTGGTCCCGCTGGGTGGCGTACGGGCTCGTCACGACGGGCTGGGTGCTCGCCACCGCGCTCATCGCCGGGACGGCGCGGGTCCTGCGTCCCAGCACGGGCGCGCGTTGACCCTCCCGGCCCCCGACCCCTGAAACGCACCCCGAACACGAACCCCGAACCAACGGGCCGCCCCGGGCGTCCACCGAAGTAGGGGATCAACGAGAATGGAACCTCATGGGCACGTATCTGATCACGGGGGCGACCGGCGGCATCGGCACCGCGGTCGCCGAACTGCTGCGCGAGCGCGGGCACGACCTCGTCCTCGCCGGCCGCTCGCCCGACCGCCTCGACGGGCTGGCCAAGTCCCTGCGCGGCGGCGCGAACGCCGCCACCCAGGTCATCAACCCGGGCGCGGTCCCCTCACCGCCGCGGAGCGCGTCCATCAGCACGATCCCGCTGGACCTGACGGAGCCGCGGCGCATCGAGGCGTCCCTCGCGCCGGCCGGGGTCCCCGCGCGGCTGGACGGCGTCGTCCACGCCGCGGGCATGGTGCACCTGGCGCGGGTGGCGGACACGGAAGCGGACGAGTGGATCGAGCACCTGTCGGTCAACCTGGTGTCCGCGGCGGAGCTGACCCGGCTGCTTCTGCCCGCGCTGCGCGCCGCCAAGGGCCACGTCGTCTTCGTCAACTCGACGGCCGGTCTGCGCGCGAACCCGGAGTGGTCGGCGTACGCGGCGAGCAAGTTCGGCCTGCGTGCCCTGGCCGACTCCCTGCGCGCCGAAGAGCCGTCCTTGCGCGTCACGACCGTCTACCCGGGGCGGACGGCCACGGAGATGCAGCGGAGGGTGCGCGCCCAGGAAGGCCACCCCTACGCCGAGGACGACTTCGCGGCGCCCGCGACTGTGGCGCGGGTACTCGTGTCGGCACTGGAGACGTCCCGCGACGCGGTCGTCTCCGACGTCACCGTCCGGCCGAGCTGATTCAGCTCCGGCGCAGGAACCAGGCGCCCAGCACACCGCCGATCAGCCCGAACAGGTGGCCCTGCCACGAGATGCCGGGGTCGCCGGGGATGACGCCGAGCAGCATCGTCCCGTAGACGGCCACGACGGCGACGGCGATCCCGATGTCGATCAGCCGCCGCTCGAAGATCCCGCGTCCGACCAGGTAGCCGAAGAAGCCGAAGATCAGGATGCTGGATCCGAGCGTGTTGGCGGAACTGGTGAACCACACGCCGAGCCCGCCGACCACGATGATGATCAGGCTGACGGCCAGGAACTTGGCGATCCCCCGCGCCGCCGCGATGAATCCGAGGATCAGGAACGGGACGGTGTTCGCCATCAGGTGCCCGAACCCGCCGTGCATGAACGGCGCGGTGAAGATGTCCGGCAGGTCGTTCACGTCCCGCGGCTGGATGCCGAACCGGTCGAGCCATCCGCCCGCCGTGTAGTCGAACGCCTCCAGCACCCACATCACCGCGGTCACGGACCCGATCAGAACCGCCGAGGACAGCGCACGAGCGCCGAGCTTGGCGAGCCCGTCGGAGCGTTGCTGCTCGGGGACATAGCTCATGTGACTTCTCCCCTCCCTGAAGGGAGTGGCTTCATTCCCTCGCGAGTTTGAGTTTCCTGTTTCATCGGGCCGTGCCTCCCCGGAGTCCTCCGGGGCCGGTCTTACCGGCCCTCCGCAAGCGTTTCACCTGTCCGCCAGCCCGGCGGCCAGAATGTTCTTCGCCGCATTCACGTCCCGGTCGTGCAGAGTGCCGCATCGCGGGCACCTCCACGACCGCACGTTCAGCGGCACCATGTCGTTCATATGGCCACACCCCGGCGCAGAGCACAACTTCGAGGACGGAAACCATCGGTCCACCAGCAGCAGTTCCCGCCCGTACCAGCCGGACTTGTACTCCAGCATGCTCCGCAACTGCGACCACGACGCATCGCCGATCGCCCGCGCCAGGCAATGGTTGCCGAGCATGTTGCGCACACTCAGGTCCTCGATGGCCAGCGCTTGGTTCTCGCGTACCAGCCTCGTGGACAGCTTGTGCAGGTGATCGCGGCGCCGGTCGGCGATCCGGGCATGGATCCGCGCCACCCGCGCCCGGGCCTTGTCCCGATTCGCCGACCCCCTCACCTTGCGGGACACGTCCTTCTGGGCCTTGGCCAGCTTGCGCCGGTCGGCCCGTTCGTGCCGGGGGTTGGCCACCTTCTCCCCGGTGGACAACGTCACCAGATGGGTCAGCCCCGCATCGATCCCCACCACGGCCTCCGTGCCCGGCAACGCCGCGACCGTCTCCTCGACCAGCAGGGACACGAACCAGCGGCCCGCACCGTCCTGCGACACCGTCACCGTGGACGGCTCCGCGCCGGGTGGCAACGGACGGTGCCACACGACGCTCAGCGGTTCCGCAGTCTTGGCCAGCTTCAACGCCCCATCGCGGAAGGTGAAGGCGTTGTTCTGGAACGTCGCCGACCTGCGCGACTTGCGCTTGGACTTGAAGCGGGGATACCCGGCGCGCTTGGCGAAGAAGTTGGTGAAGGCGTTCTGCTGCGCGCGCAGGCACTGCTGGAGCGGGACGTTGGACACCTCGCACAGGAACGCCAACTCGGGATCCCGCTTCCAGGCGGTGAGCCACTTGGCCGTGTCCACGTACGAGGTGCTCTTTCCCTCGTCGGTGTACCGGCGGGTCCGCTCGGCCAGGGCCTTGTTCCAGACCAGGCGGACGCACCCGAACGTGCGGTTCAGCAGATCCGCCTGCTCGGTGGTCGGGTAGAAGCGGTACTTGTACGCCCGCCTGATCACCTGGGCCACGCTTAACACGATACTGCAAGATCGTGTTAAAAGTGCCGGTAATTGTCGGCCTACGCGCGCCCTGAAAGTCCGGGTTTGCGGCCTTAATAATCACGATCAGCCACCGTAAGTGTCGACGACCCTGCACAGTCAACGCGTGGGACGTCCGGAAGGTGCCCCTGGTCCCGGTTCCCGGCGTGGCCTCCGGCATATTGGACGGATGCGCGCTGCGATCTGTGAGGAACTCGGCTCCATCGCCGTCAGGGAGACCGAACCGCCCGTCCCGGGGCCCGGCCAGGTCCTCGTCACCGTGGAGGCCGCCGGGGTCAACTACGTGGACGCCCTCTTCGTCCAGGGGCGGTATCAGATCAAGCCGCCGCTGCCGTTCGTCCCGGGCAGTGAGGTCGCGGGGACTCTGCCGTCCGGTGAGCGCGTCCTCGCCATGTGCGGGCTGGGCGGGTTCGCGACGCACGTGGCCGTGCCCGCCGCCTCGGCCGTCCCGATCCCGGACGAGCTGGACTTTCCGCGCGCCGCGACGTTCACCCAGAGCTACAGCACGGCCCTGTTCGCCCTCCGCGACCGCGCCGCCCTTCAGCCGGGCGAGACGGTGCTCGTCCTCGGCGCCGGCGGCGGTGTGGGGCTGGCGGCGATCCAGGTCGCCACGGCTCTCGGCGCACGGGTCCTCGCGGCCGCCTCCACACCGGCCAAGCAGGAGGCGGCCCGCTCCGCCGGCGCCGAGTCCACGGTGAGCAGTGCCGAAGACGTCAAGTCGGCCGCCCGCGCCTGGTCGGACGGCGGAGTGGACGTGATCTACGATCCGGTCGGCGGCCCCCTGGCCGAACCCGCCCTGCGCGCACTTCGCGAACGGGGCCGCTACGTCGTGATCGGTTTCGCTTCGGGGGACATCCCGTCCCTCCCCCTGAACCAGGTGCTCCTGCGCAACCGCACGATCGTCGGTGTCGACTGGGGCGCCTGGTCGATGACCCACCCTCAAGAACAGCGCCGGCTGCTGGACGAGCTTCTCAGCATGGTCGCCAAGGGCGACCTCGCCCCCGTGGCTCCCCGTACCGAACCTCTGGCGTCGACGGCCCAGGTCGTGGACGACCTGCTGAACCGCCGCGTGGTGGGCAAGGTGGCCCTCCTCCCTTAGGCGGCGGACGCGTGCTCCGACTCGGACGCGTCCCCACGGACGACGATGATCGGCAGGGGGCGCCGCATGGGGGCATCGGCCGTCCGGCGCAGGTAGCGGCGCTCCTCCGGTGTCGTGCCGCCCCAGATGCCGTCGGGTTCGCCGACCCGCAGCGCCCACGCTAGGCATTCGGCCTTCACGGGGCAGTTCGCGCAGATCGCCTTGGCCGCGTCCTCCTGCGCCTGAAGCACCGGTGCCGAGTAGCCGATCGGGAAGAACAGGTCCGGGTCGGCACCGCGGCAGATGGCGTGGTCGCTCCAGTGTTCCTCGTGCTCGTTGTTGTGCATTGGCTTCTCCCTGCGCGGCGACGAGACCACCGGCAGACCGGCTCGGGGTGGTCTCCACTCAGCGTAGTACTACAACTCGTAGTACTACAAGACATTCGTGAACGTTGCAAATTACCGTCCGGCTAACCTGTGAGGTGTGCAGCGTGATCAAGAAGTGACCTTCCGCGAGGCGACGGTGGCCGATCTGCCCCAGATCGTCCGGCTACTCGCCGACGATCCCCTGGGAGCCACCCGCGAAACACCCGGGGACGAGATACCGGAGGCGTACTTCACGGCCTTCACCGCGATCGAGAAGGACCCCAACAACAGCCTGATCGTCGCGGAGGTCGGCGGCGAGATCGCCGGAACGCTGCAACTGACCTTCATCCCCGGCCTCACCTACACCGGCGCCGAACGCGCCCAGATCGAAGGCGTCCGCGTGGCCGCCGAGCAACGCGGCCTCGGCGTCGGCCAGGACTTGATCAACTGGGCCATCGACCAGGCCCGCACCCGGGGCTGCCGCGTCGTCCAGCTCACCACCGACCGCCAGCGCCCCGACGCCATCCGCTTCTACCAGAAGATCGGCTTCCGCCCCTCCCACATGGGCATGAAGTACCACCTCACCGGCTCCTGACGGCGCCCGTCTCGGCGGGGCGGTGACGCTCGGAAGGCCGCGGCGTCGGCACTGCCGCTTGACCGCCACCTGCCCGGCTGCGGCCGGTGGTCAGGCTTGGAGGATCGCCTGGACGACCCTCGGTGTGTCGGTGAGGTCGGGGAGGACGACTTCGGCGCCGGAGAGGCGCAGGTCCGGGGCGGAGGTCGCGCCGGTCGCCACGGCGACCACGTGTGCGCCGCCCTCGTGGCCCGCGCGTACGTCGTGGGGAGTGTCGCCGATCAGGACGGTGTTGGACGCGCCGAACTCCTCGCCGTACCGGCGGGCCGCGCGTTGCCGGGCGAGCTTCACCAGGGGCGGGCGCTCGATGCCGTCCATGCGTAGGCGCCCGCTTCCAGGTCGAAGAAGTCGATGAGGGCGAAAGCGGTGAGTTTGCAGACGGCGATCTGCTTCATGTTGCCCGTCAGGGCCGATTGGATCACGTCGGGACGGTCGGCCAGGGCTTTCAGTGCGGGGTTGGCACCCGGCAGCACGTAGCCTCTGTCGGTGAATTCGTCCTGGCGGGCGGCGAAGGATTCGGCGAGGGCCGATGTGAAGGCCGCCATCAGGTCGGGGGCGGGGTCGATGCCGTGGTGCCGGAGCGTGTCGATGGTGATGGCGCGGTCGGTGCGTCCGGCCATGGGGGCGATCTTCTCGGGTGGGTGCCCGATGAGACGGTGGAACACCATGGCGTAGATTTCGGCGCTCAGCCCGCCCGCGTTGATGAGGGTGTGGTCGATGTCCCAGAGCACCAGTGTTCGCACACGCGCATGCTAGGCGCAAAGGCTTGACCACAAGGTTTCTGTCGTTGTTCACCTGGGCGTGAAATGCTTGTCACCTGGGTGTGCGTCATTGCCGGGTCGTCTTGGAGGAGCAGAGCGTGGCCGAAAGGCATCTCGAGATCGAGCAGAAGTACGATGCCGCCGCCGACTTCGTCCTGCCGGAGCTGGACGGGTTGCCGGGCGTGGTGTCGGCGGGTGAGCCCGAGGTCCACGAGCTGCACGCCAGCTACTTCGATACCGCCGACCTGCGGCTGGCGGCGAACGGGATCACGCTGCGGCGCCGGCGGGGCGGACCGGACGCGGGGTGGCATCTGAAGATGCCGGCCGGGCCGGACAGCAGGCAGGAGCTGCGGGCTCCGCTGGGGCGCCCGCTGGTCGTGCCCGCGCGGCTGGCGGGGCTCGTCGCGGCGTACACGCGGGGGGAGGAGCTGCGTCCCGTCGCGACGCTGGAGACCCGCAGGACGGTGGTCCGGCTCCTCGGGGAGGACGGCGCCGAGCTGGTGGAGGTCGCCGACGACCTGGTGACGGGCCGGGGCGGCGGGGACGGCGCGGAACCCGAGCGGTGGCGGGAGATCGAGGTCGAGCTGAGGGACGGCACGGCCGAGCTGCTGAAGGCGGCGGGCAAGCGGCTGCGGAAGAGCGGTGCGCGGAAGGCGCAGTCGTCGTCCAAGCTGGGACGGCTGCTCGGCGAGGCGGTCCTGCCGTCGGAGGCCGCGGCGACGCGGACGGCGGCGAGGTCGCGGATCGCGGCGGCGACGTCCAACGGGAAGGGGCCGTCCATCACTACCGGGGAGGTCGTCCTGGCCTACCTCGCCGAGCAGGTCGAGGCCGTGGTGGCGTTCGATCCGAAGGCGCGGCTGGGCGAGGAGGACGCGGTCCACCGGATGCGGGTGGCGACGCGGCGGATGAGGAGCGCCCTGCGCAGCTACCGCACCGTCCTGGACGCGGAGCGGACCGCGCCGCTGGGGCCGGAGCTGCGGTGGCTGGCCGCCGTCCTCGGCGAGGTGCGCGACCTCGAGGTGCTGCGGATGCGTTTCGTCGAGGCGCCCGCGTTCCTGCTGGAGGACCTGGAGAGGCGGGAGCAGACCGCGTACCGGCGGATGAACGCGTCCCTCAAGGAGCCGAGGTACTTCGCGCTGCTCGACGAGCTCGACAGGCTGATCGCCGAACCGCCGCTGGCGGAGGGGGCGGACAAGAAGGCCCGCAAGGAGCTGCCCGGTTTCGTCACGCGGGCGTGGGACCGCATGGCCAAGGACTACGCGTCGATCAAGGGCGCGAAGGATCCCGATGTGGCGCGGCACGAGACCCGCAAGTCGGCCAAGCGGGCGCGGTACGCGGCCGAGCTTGCGGTGCCGGTGCTGGGTGTGGGCGCGAAGCGGGTGGTGAAGGACGCCAAGCGCATCCAGGAGGTCCTCGGCGGCTACCAGGACGGCGTGATCGCCATGGAGCATCTGGGTGCGGCCGCCAAGCGCACCAGGGTTCCGGAGGAGGCGTTCACCCTGGGCGTCCTGTACGGGCATGAACGGTGCCAGGCCGAGGGCGCGCGAGACCGCCTGTCGACTACCTGGTCGCAGACCCTCGGGCCGTCGTTCTAGCGGTGTGGCGTTCCAGGGCGGGCATCGAGCCGCCGGCGAGGTGCGCCACCCAGAACTCCGACTTGCGCAGGGTCGGGTCGTCGGGGACCTTCTCCCCCGTTTCCCTGCACAGGCCGGTGACGAGTTCGGAGACGACCTCGCCGTGGGTGCACACGATGGCCGGCGCGCCGTCCGCGACCAGGGACAGCAGCCTGTCCGTCGCCGTGCCCGGGCGGGTGTCGCCGACCGTGAACGCCGCGTCGGTGACGATGGACGTGCCGGTGAGACGCGCGTAGGGCAGGACGGTCTCCAGGCAGCGGGCCGTCGCGGAGCTGACCAGCCGTGCGGGGCCGTAGGCGTGCAGCAGGTCCGCGAGGCGTGCCGCCTCGGCGCGGCCCGCGGCGTCCAGCGGCCGCAGTTCGTCGGCGTCGCGCCAGTCGCGCTTCTCCCCGGCGGACGCGTGCCGCAGGATCACCAGCGGCGAGGTGTGCGGGGGGCCGCGCAGGAACTCGCGGAGCAGGTCGATGTCGTGCCGGTAGCTGAGCCTGGCCTCGGCTTCGGCGGCCGGCAGCCAGACCAGCTCGTCCACCTCGTCGTTGGGGGTAAACACGGCCGGGGCGGTGGGGCGGGCGGCCCAGTAGTCGACCCGCTTGGTGCGGTCGCCGACCGCATAGGTGCTGGTGGGCAGGCGGCGGCCGAGGCGGGGGACGATGCCGGTCTCCTCCTCGATCTCGCGGACGGCGGCCCGCAGCACGTGCTCGCCCTTGTCGACCTTGCCCTTGGGGAACGACCAGTCGTCGTAGCGGGGACGGTGGATCACCGCGAACTCGGGGCCGTCCCGCCACAGCAGCGCACCGGCGGCCCACACGACCTCGGTCTCCGGTGGGGTGACGGGTTCAGCCATCGACGGTCCTCCACCGACGGCTCCTGACCAGATGGGTCTGGATGTCCTGGAGCGTCTCGCCGGGATGAGGAGTGAGCCGCGTCCAGGTGCCGTCGCCGGCGAGCTCCCACGCGTCGGTGCCGCCGTCCATGGCCCGGTCGATGAGGGACAGCAGTTCGTCCCGCTGTGCCCGGTCGGTGACGGTGACGAGCGCCTCGACGCGGCGGTCGAGGTTGCGGTGCATGAGGTCGGCGCTGCCGATCCACACCTCGGGTTCGCCGCCGTTCTCGAACGCGAACACCCGGGAGTGCTCCAGGAACCGGCCGAGGACGCTGCGCACCCGGATCATGTCCGATAGTCCGGGCACGCCGGGACGCACCGCGCAGATGCCCCGGACCCAGACGTCCACCGGGACCCCGGCCTGCGACGCCCGGTACAGCGCGTCGATGATCACCTCGTCCACGAGGGAGTTGCACTTGATCCGGATCCGGGCGGCGTGCCCGGCCCGCCGGTTGTCGATCTCGTGCTCGATCCGCTGGACGAGCCCGGACCGCAGGCTGTTCGGCGCGACGAGCAGCCGGTGGTAGGAGTTCTGCCGCGAGTAGCCGGTGAGGTGGTTGAACAGGGCGCTGACGTCCTCGCCGACCTCGGGGTCGGCGGTGAGGAGCCCGAAGTCCTCGTAGAGGCGGGCGGTCTTCGGGTGGTAGTTGCCGGTGCCGATGTGGCAGTAGCGGCGCAGCTGTCCCTCGGCGTCCTGCCGGACGATCAGCGCGAGCTTGCAGTGGGTCTTCAGCCCGACGAACCCGTAGACGACGTGGCAGCCGGCCGTCTCCAGCTTGCGGGCCCAGGCGATGTTGGCGCGCTCGTCGAAGCGGGCCTTCAGCTCGACGACGACCACGACCTGCTTGCCGGCCTCGGCGGCGTTCATCAGCGCGTCCACGATCGGGGAGTCGCCGCTGGTCCGGTAGAGCGTCTGCTTGATCGCCAGGACGCGCGGGTCGGTCGCGGCGTCCTCGATCAGCCGCTGGACGGTCGTGGTGAACGAGTCGTAGGGGTGGTGGACGAGCACGTCCCGTTCACGGATGGCGCTGAAGATGCTCGCGTCCTCGGGCAGCGCCTCCTTGGACGGGACGAAAGGGGGGTACTTCAGGTCCGGGCGGTCGAGGTCGGCGATCGACGCGAGGCCGCCGAGGTCGAGGGGACCGACGACGCGGTAGATCTGGCCCTCGTCCACGGCCAGCTCGGAGGTCAGCAGGTCCAGGACCCCCTCGGAGATCGACTCCTCGACCTCCAGCCGGACGACCGGGCCGAACCGGCGGCGCAGCAGTTCGCGTTCGAGGGCCTGCAGGAGCCCCTCGCTGATGTCGTCGTCAATCTCCAGGTCCTGGTTGCGGGTGACGCGGAACGCGTGGTGCTCGACGACCTCCATCCCGCTGAACAGCTGGCCGAGGTGCGCGGCGATGACGTCCTCCAGCGGCGTGAACCGGTCGGAGGACGCCTCGATGAAGCGCGGCAGCAGCGGCGGGACCTTGACGCGGGCGAACAGCGTGGCGTCGGTCTCAGGGTCGCGGACGATCACCGCGAGGTTGAGCGACAGGCCCGAGATGTAGGGGAACGGGTGCGCGGAGTCGACGACGAGCGGGGTGAGGACGGGGTAGATCCGGTCGCGGAACAGCCGCCGCAGCCGCTCCCGCTCGGTCTCGGCCAGCTCGTCCCAGCGCAGGATGTCGATGCCCTCGTCGCCGAGCGCGGGGCGGATCCCGTCGCGGAAGCAGGCGGCGTGCCGCCGCATCAGCCCGTGCGCGACCTCGCCGGTGCGTTCGAGGACCTCGCGGGGCTGCCGGCCGCTGGCGGACTGGACGGCGAGCCCGGTCGCCATCCGGCGGGCGAGGCCGGCGACGCGGACCATGAAGAACTCGTCCAGGTTGCTGGAGAAGATCGACAGGAACCGGACCCGTTCGAGCAGCGGCAGGCCGGGGTCCTCGGCGAGTTCCAGGACACGCTGGTTGAATCTGAGCCAGCTCTCCTCCCGGTCGAGGAAGCGGTCGTCCGGGAGCGCTTCGGCGCGATGATGGGGGAGTTGTCCTGGATTGACGGTCATACCGGTTATTTTCCCTGAGCAAGATGAACGGGAGTCGAACTCGGACGTTTAGCCGAAGTATCAGACACTTCGATCATGCCCTGGGTTCCCGCTGATCACACTTTGTTCGCCCAGGGGAGCGCCCCCCTGAACCTGTGGCCTCGGCTGAGGTTCCGTCCGGGTGGGCGGGCGTGACTCGTCCAGGCTACGGGCCGGATTCGCCTGTTATCAGCCGGTGGCCGAGGCGGCGGGCCAGCTCGTCCACGAACGTCCCCGCCAGCGGCGGCCAGTTCCAGAACCGCAGGCCCAGCTCCGCGAACGCGCACGGCACCGGCCAGATCCACCCGTTGAGGCCCGTCCACGCCCCGCAGCGGGCACAGGCCAGCGAGCCGGGGCCGCCCTCCAGCCACTCCTCCACCTCCGGAAGGACGGCCTCGAACGGCAGCCACGCGCCGCAGTGCGGGCAGGTCACGCGGTCGTCCTCGCCGACCCTCCCGTAGAAGGCGCTCCGGCCGACATCGACCTCCAGGCCGTTCGGCCACACGTCCGGGAAAGCGCCGGGATCGCCCGCCACGATCGTCTGGGCGGACGGGCCGGGCGCGTACCCGCCGGGGACGTCGCCGAGCACGCAGTCGGTCCGCTCCGCGACCACGACCCCGGCGCCGACGAGCCAGCCGAGAACATCGCGGGCGAGGTCGGGTGCGTCTCCGGGGTGGGCGTCGACGTCCGCGACCCACCGGCTCCGCTCCCCCACAAACCCTCACACTACGCCGCACGGGGTGACCGCGGGGGAGCGAACCCGGGTGTCCGCACAAGGTGGCCGCAGGGGAGTACCGACCTGTCGGTCAGGAGAGACTTACGGCGACCGCAGGCGTGGGTACAACGATGACCGTGACCCCTCAGGAACCGTCCCCCACCACGGTGGTCTGGCCGCGATGCTCAGCCGTCAAGGAATGTACGGGACGTGCCGTCGCGCCATCGGGCGGCTGCCCCGCTCACCTGGGTCCACGCGAGTTCGAACGATTCCTGGGTTCGCTCCGGCCCGGCACCGAGGTCGACCTGCGCGGCGTCACCATCCCCTCCTGGCTGCTGGAGGCCGTCCTGGACGCCGTCACCGGCCCCGACGGGCGACCCCACCTCGGACGTACGCGCTTCGACGGGGCGGTGCTGCCGTCCGACGCGGCGCTGCGGGCCTTCTGCGTCGAACAGGACAGCTCGTTCGACGGTGCGTGCTTCCTCGGGGCCGCGTCCTTCTACGGCGCGCGGTTCTTCGGCAACACCTCGTTCCGTGACGTGCGGTTCGGACGCGACGTCTCCTTCCACCAAGCGCGTTTCCACCAGCACACCTCGTTCGAGGAGGCCGTCTTCGCGGGGGACGCGCTGTTCGGCGACGCGAACTGGCACGTCGACGCCTCGTTCAGGCGCGCGGTGTTCATGGGCGCGGCCTGCTTCGACGGCGCCAGGTTCGGCCGGGACGCGGCGATGCAGGCGGCGCGGTTCGGCGGGGCCGCGTCGTTCGAACGCGTCCAGGTGACGCGGCACACCAGGTTCGAACGGGCGAGGTTCCGCCACGGGATGCGGCTCGGGCCGCTCGTGGCGGGCGGCAGGATCGTCCTCGCGGACGCCACCGTGCACGGCGGGCTGCGCGTCCACGCGGCGGCGCGGCAGGTCACGGCCCAGGGCGCGACCGTCCACGGGGAGGCCGACTTCCGGCTGCGCCACGCCGAGCTGGACTTGGCGGACGCCCTCTTCGCGGGGACGGCGTCCGTGCGTTCGCTGCACCACCCCATCCAGGGGCTCACCGAGCCGCTGTGGACGGGCCCGGCGGGCGTACGGATCACGTCCCTGCGAGAGACCGACGCGGAACTCCTGCAGCTCACCGACGTCGACCTCAGCGAATGCGACTTCCCGGTGCCGCGCCGGCCGGAGTCCCTGCGCATCACCGGCGACCGCCCGCCCGCGACCGCCTCCGGCGAGCCGGGCCGGCGCCGCGGCACCGGACGGACGGTACGCGTCGTGGCCTGGCTCGCGGTCATCGCGGCGCTGCTGTTCTGCGGCGCGTCATTCCTGCGCTACGACCACGGCCGAGACGACCGTCCCGACAACCACTCCGACAACACGCAGACCGCGCACACGGGCGGCCCGAACACATAACCGGGATCACGCCAAAAGGGCAGCGCCCTTGTTTTGTCAGACCCTTGCGTAATGATTCCAGTTATGAGCAGAGACACCCACCCGGGGGTGCAGTGCCCGCACTGCCAATCGCATCTCGCGCTCGTCCCCGTGCCTGGAAACTCCGCCCCGACCACAGTCCCCGTCCTGCCCGTCGTACCCCTCGTCCTGAAGGAGGAATGGCAGCCGCCGCCCGTCGCGGAGGTCCTCGCGGTTTACGCCGGCCGCGCCAAGGACACCGTGACCGCGGCGCGCGGCGCCGCCAAGGTCAGGGAAAGCCTCAACCGCGCCAGGGCGACCGCCGCGCAGCGCAGGGCCGCCCAGAAAACCGCCCGCCGGACCCCCAAAAGCGCCTGATCACATCCCGGCCACTAACGCTCCCGCGGCCACCCGAAAGGGACGGCACCGGGTGGGCGCCGTCCCTTCCCATAAACGGGTCAGCGTGGGGCCGAGTCCGTCCATTCCGCGCTGACCGCGGTCGTGGAGCCGAGTTTCCATCCGGCGGGCGTCTCCGCCCCGGCCGCGGGCTCGAGCATGATGATCTCGTCGGCCAGCGCCGTACCGGTGGACAGGTCGATGATCGTCTGATGCCGTATCACGCCGCCGGGCGTCTTCTCGTCGACGGCGATGGCGTTCCCCGTCCCGCCCAGCGGGTCCGTGACCTCGCCGATGGACTTCACCGACGGGAGCCCGGCCAGCATCCGGAACCCGGCCGCCCGCACCTCCGGACGCACCGGCATGACCATCACCAGGCCGCCGGCCACCGGTAGAGCCACGCGTCGCCGACCATCGGCCGGTCCGACTAGGTGTCGCGCCCCTCGTACCACCGCATCAGCCGGGCCTTGAGCCGCTCCGGGTCGGACGGCAGCGACCGCAGGTCCTCGACGGTCACGTTCCGGCCGAGCCAGAACACCTCGCCGCCGTCCACCGGCGGTGAACTCTTGATCTCGACCGGACCGGGCTCGACCTCCGCCGTGAGTGGCTTGGTGATCGTGCTGCCCGGGGAGATCGGGACCCGGACCTCGAATCAGCCGGGCGATACCGCGCGCCGCCATACCTCCCGCCGTCCGCCGCACCGGCCGGAACTTAACTGATCTTGTACCATCATGTGAGGCATGGCGCGCACCGTGAAGCGGGCGTTCAAGTACCGCTTCTATCCCACCGGCGAGCAGGCAGCGGAGCTGTCTCGCACGTTCGGCTGCACGCGCCTGGCGTACAACCGGGCGCTGGCCGAACGCACCCGCGCCTGGTACACCGAACAGCGCCGCATGTCGTATGTCGACACCTCGGCGGCGCTGACCCAATGGAAGAAGACCGACGACCTGGCGTTCCTGAACGAGGTGTCGTCGGTCCCGCTGCAGCAGGCGCTGCGGCACCTGCAGGCCGCGTTCGCGGCGTTCTTCGACAAACGCGCCCGGTATCCGCGTTTCAAGTCGCGCAAGAAGTCGCGCGCCTGTGCCGAGTACACCCGGTCGGCGTTCACCTGGCGCGACGGTGAGCTGTACTTGGCGAAGATGAGCGGCCCGCTGGACATCGTGTGGTCGCGGCCCCTGCCCGAGGCCGCGGAGCCGTCCACCGTGACGGTGTCGCGCGACAGCGCCGGCCGGTGGTTCGTGTCGATCCTGTGCACCGACACCATCGCCCGCCTGGACCCCGTCGACAAGGCCGTCGGCGTCGACGTCGGAGTCACCTCGCTGGTGACCCTGTCGGCCGGTGAGAAGGTCGCCAACCCCCGGCACGAGCGCCGCGACCGGGAACGCCTCGCCCGCGCGCAGAAGGAGCTGGCCCGCAAGACCAAGGGGTCGGCCAACCGGGACAAGGCCAAACGGAAGGTCGCCCGGATCCACGCCCGGATCACCGACCGGCGCCGGGACTTCCTGCACAAACTCTCGACTCGGCTCGTCCACGAGAACCAAGTGGTCGTGATCGAGGATCTCAACGTCGCGGGCATGGTCGCCAACCACAATCTCGCCCGGGCGATTTCGGACGCGGCGTGGCGGCAACTGCGGACGATGCTGGAGTACAAGACCGACTGGTACGGCCGCGAACTCGTGGTGATCGACCGGTGGTTCCCCTCCTCCAGGACCTGCTCGCAGTGCGGGACCCTCGCCGGGAAGATGCCCCTCAACGTGAGGGAATGGGAATGCGGCGGGTGCGATGCCCGGCACGACCGGGACGTCAACGCCGCACGCAACATTGTGGCCGCCGGGCTGGCGGTGTCGGCCTGTGGAGCCGGTGTAAGACCTCAACGGGAGTCCTCCCAGACGGGGCAGTCGGTGACGAAGCAGGAAAACCAACCGGCGACGGTTGGAATCCCTCGCCTTTAGGGCGGGGGAGGAGGTCAAGACATCTCCTCACCGGAGGAAGGGGAGGAAGTCCGCGATGAGGGGGGCGATCTCGGGGAGCCGGTCCTCCAGGGCGAAGTGGCCGGTGTCGAGGACGTGGAGGTCGGCGTCCGGGAGGTCGCGCAGGTAGGCGCGGGCGCCTGGTTCGGGGAAGAACATGTCGTTCCGTCCCCACACGATGAGGGTGGGCGGGGTGTGCTCGCGCAGCCACGCCTGCCATTCCGGATAGCGCTCGACGTTCGAGTGGTAGTCGAAGGCGAGGTCGATCTGGGGTCTGGTCCGGCCCGGCAGGTCGAGGAAGTGCTGGTCGAGCGTCCAGCCGTCGGGGGCGACGAGTTCGGGGTCGCTCGTCCCGCCCTCGTACTGGCCGCGCGTGGACGGCAGTGTGAGCAGGTCACGGACCGTCTTCTCCGCGCCCTCCATCTCCGGGCGCAACGCGATGAACTCGCGGGCGCCTTCCGAGAGCCCCTCCTCGTAGGCGTTGCCGTTCTGGACGACCAGGCCCGCGATCCACTCCGGGTGCCGCAGGGCCAGCCGGAATCCCACCGGAGCTCCGAAGTCGAAGACGTACATGGCGAAGCGGCCGAGCCCGAGCCGCTGGACGAACCCCTCCATGACGTCGGCGAGCCCGTCGAAGGTGTAGGCGAACGCCCCGCCGGTGGACGCCGGTTCCGGGACGTCGCTGTGCCCGAATCCGGGGTAGTCGGGGGCGATCAGCCGGTAGCGGGTCCCGAGCACGTCGATCAGGCGCCGGAACTGGTGCGAGGCGGACGGGAAGCCGTGCAGGAGGAGCAGCACGGGAGCGTTGGGGGCGTCGGGCAGCGACTCGCGGTAGAAGACGCGGATCCCGTTGACGTCGATGTGGCGGTGAGCGGTGCGGGCGAGGACGGGGAACGTCATGTCACATGCCTCCATGGCAAGAAGATGCATTAGTCCTAACCCGTGGACACCTAATGTGTCAACATGTCGAGATACCATTAGCATCATGAGTGACCCCGTGCCGCTGACCGGTGAGCCGCCCGCGCTGGACCTGGTCAACACCCGTCCGGCGGGCGCCGACCTGATCTCCGGCCCGGACGCGCTCGCCGCCTGGCTGGCCCTCCAGGGCGACCGGGTACCGCAGCCGGAACCCGGAACGCTCACCGAAGACGACGTCGCGGCCGTCCACGCCGTCCGCGACCATGCCGCCGCCGCGATCGACCACGCGCGCAGGGGCGAGCGGCCACCCGCGGCATCCCTCGACGGCCTCAACGACGCGCAGTGGCGGGCACCGGCGATCCAGCAGCTGACCTGGGGCGGGACGGCCGCCACCGCGACCGCCCACCGCAGGGGACCGTACGGGGTCCGCCTCGCCGCGCACCTCGCCGAGGCGGCGGCCGCGCTCCTCGCCGACCCCGCGATCGGCCGGGTCCGCGCATGCGAGGCCGCCGATTGCACGATGCTCTTCCTGCCCGCGCACCCCCGCCGCCGCTGGTGCTCGGCGGCCCGCTGCGGAAATCGCGCGCGCGTCGCCCGCTACTACGAACGACACAAGTACGGTTGACCAGACGAAGGCTCCGTTTCGGGCGATACGGCGGCACTGGGGCGCCTCGCATGGGCGGAATACCTCTAACATTTGCTCGACGGCAAGCAACTACCCGCCTGACATGCTCATGGTCGTGCCAGGCCAAAGGAGCTGATCCATGACCGCGATGCACAGTCGCGGCGCTGAGCGGCTCCTCGGCGTGGCCGGCTCCCCCCACCTGCTTCTCGTCGAGGACGACCCGGGCGACGCGTTCCTGTTCGAGGAGCTGCTCGCCGAAGCGCAGCCCGGTGTGCGGATCACCGTGGCCACCACGCTCAGCGAGGCCCTCGACGCGCTGCGGCCCGACATGCAGTGCGTCATCGTCGACCTGTCACTCCCGGACGCGCGGGGCCTCGACGCGCTGCGCCGGATGCGCGCCCACGCGCCGTCCATCGCCGTCCTCGTGCTGACCGGCCTCGACGACGCCCACGTCGGCGTCGAGGCCGTCGCCGCCGGCGCGCAGGACTACCTGGTCAAGCAGGATGTGGACGGCGCGCTGCTCACCCGGGCGATCAGCTACGCGATCGAGCGCAAACGCGCCGACGAGTCCGAGCGGCAGCTGGTGGAGGCGCGGGCGCTGAGCCGGGAGAACGCCCGGCTGGAACGCGGGCTGCTGCCCGTCCCGATCCTCAGGGACACGACCCTGCGCCACCACACCCGGTACCGGCCCGGACGCGACCGGGCGCTGCTCGGCGGCGACTTCCACGACACCGTGGAGACCGAGGACGGCTCCGTCCACGTGGTCATCGGCGACGTCAGCGGGCACGGCGCGGACGAGGCGTCCCTCGGGGTGCGGCTCCGCATGGCGTGGCGCACGCTCGTCCTCGCCGGGCACACCGGACCGCGGCTCCTCGACACGCTCGACGCCGTCCTGGAGCACGAGCGGTGGGGCGAGGAGATCTTCACCACCGTGTGCATGCTGACCATCGCGCCGGACCGGCGCAGCGCAAGGCTGTACCGGGCAGGGCATCCGCGCCCCCTGTTCTTCGGCCCCGGCGGCGTGAAGGCCATCGCGGACGAGCCGCGCGGCCCCGCGCTCGGGCTGATCCCCGGCGCGGACTGGCCCGCGATCGACCTCGAACTCGGCGACTCGTGGGGGCTGCTGCTCTACACCGACGGGCTGATCGAGGGATACGCCGGCGACGACGGCGAGCACCTCGACCTGTCCGGCCTGGTGGAGCTGGCGGAGACCGCGCACGGGGACGGCCGGCGCGGCGACGTGCTCGTCGACGGGCTCATCGCCGAAGCCGAGCGGCTGAACGGGGACGTCCTGTCCGACGATCTGGCCGTGCTCCTGCTGAGCCGGGGCGACGGCTGATGACCGCGGACCACCCCGGACAGGACGAGCCGCCCCCGGGCGGGTCTCCCGCCGGAGGGTCTCCCACGGCCGAGCCGCCCGCGGGCGGGTCTCTCACGGGCGGGTCACTCGCGGGCGGTGCCGAGCCGCCGCCGGTGGTGGCGACCGGGCGGAAACTGAGGATCTCCGGGCCGGCCGTCGTGCTGCCGGCGGAGGACCTCCCCGAGGCGCACGGGATGAGCCGCATCCGGCTCGTCCAGATCTACCGGCTGGGCTCGGTCGTCCTCGGGCTGCTGCTGCTCATCGTCTTCGTGCAGGCCGGGACGGCGCTGTACGAGGACGGCCGGGCGCGGGAAGTCCTCATCAACCAGGTCGACCCGGCGGCGCTGGAGCAGTTCCGGCTCTCGTCCGCGCTCACCACCCAGGACGCGGCCATCCGCGACTACGCCCTGGACGGCGGGCAGAGCCGTCTCACCGAATATCGGGAGGCGGTCGAGCAGGAGCGGGCGTCCGCCGACAGGATGCGCCGGCTTCTGGCCGGGGTACCGGGCAACGGGGACGTCCTCCGCCTCCTGGACAAGGCCGTCGCCGACTCACGGGCATGGCGGACCGCGTTCGCCGACCGCATCGCGGCCGGGCCGGGCGGCGAGGGCCTCGACCGTGCCGAGAGCCGGCAGGCGCGGCGGCTGCTCAACCAGGCGCGCGGCGACATGTCCCCGCTGCAGGCCGGGATCACGCGGCTGCACGACCGGGCCGCCGACACGCTGCGTTCCCGCGCGAGAACGATGGTGTGGTCGATCGGCGCCGCGCTGATCCTGGTCGTGGTGGCCGCGATCGCGCTCGCCGTGCTGATCCGCCGGACCGTGCTGACCCCGATGTCCTCGCTGACCGGACGGGTCCGCGCGGTGGCCCAGGGCGACTTCGCGCATCCGCTGGACGTCCCCGGCCCCGCGGAGATCAACGAGCTCGCGGTGATCATCGACGCGATGCGCGACCGGATCATCGACGAGTGGCGGGCCACCGTCGACAAGACCCGGCAGCTCGACGAGCAGACCGAGGAGCTGCGCCGCTCCAACGCCGAGCTGGAGCAGTTCGCCTACGTCGCGAGCCACGACCTGCAGGAGCCGCTGCGCAAGGTGGCGAGCTTCTGCCAGATGATCGAACGCCGGTACGGCGACCAGCTGGACGAGCGGGGGCGGCAGTACATCGCGTTCGCCGTCGACGGCGCGAAGCGCATGCAGGCGCTGATCAACGACCTGCTGACCTTCTCCCGGGTCGGCCGGCTGTCGCGTCCGGAGGAATCGGTCGATCTCAACGAGGTCGTCCAGCACGCCCTGGACAACATCGAGGCCCTGCGGGAGGAGACCGGCGCCGAGGTGGACATCGGGGACCTGCCGCAGGTGCCCGGCGACCGCACCCAGTTGACGCAGCTCTTCCAGAACCTCCTCGGCAACGCGATCAAGTTCCGCCGCGAGGGCGTACCTCCACGCGTCACCATCGACGTCCGGCGGGCCGGGGACGAGTGGGAGTTCCGCTGCGCCGACAACGGCATCGGCATCGAGCCGCGCTACGCCGACCGGATCTTCCTGATCTTCCAGCGGCTCCATCCGCGCGACGCCTACGCCGGCACCGGCATCGGCCTGGCCCTCTGCAAGAAGATCGTCGAGTTCCACGGCGGCCGGATCTGGCTCGGCAACGGCGACGCCGACGGCACCGTCTTCCACTGGACGCTGCCGGTCGACGGCGCACAGACGCCCGTGAATCCGGGCGCGGGCGCGTCCGGATGACGCGGCCGCACCCTGATCACCAAGACGGCGAGCCCGCCAGAGACACAGAGTGAGGACACGCATATGACCGAAGGCCCGCATCCCATCGAGGTCCTGCTCGTCGAGGACGATCCCGGCGACGTCCTGCTGACCGTCGAGGCGTTCGAGCACAACAAGGTCAACAACACCCTGCACGTCGTCAACGACGGCGAGCAGGCGATGGCGTTCCTGCGCCAGGAGGGCGAGTACGCGGACGTCCCGCGTCCCGACCTGGTGCTCCTCGACCTCAACCTGCCCCGCAAGGATGGCCGGGAAGTGCTCCAGGAGATCAAGAACGACGACAACCTGCGCCGCATCCCCGTCGTCGTGCTCACCACGTCCGAGGCCGACGAGGACATCCTGCGCAGCTACAACCTGCACGCCAACGCCTACGTCACCAAGCCGGTCGACTTCGACCAGTTCATCTCCGTCGTCCGCCGGATCGACGACTTCTTCGTGACGGTGGTCAGGCTTCCGCGCTGACCCGTGGGCCGGCGCCGTTGTCACGCCCGCCGTCACGTCCCGCCCAGTCGATGCAGACGATCACCGCGTCGTCGTCCGGTTCGGTCCCCTCGTGGTAGGCGACGAAGTGCCGGACCATGGTGCGGACGGCCTCCGGCGGCGCCTGCATCCGGGTCGCGCGCAGGGCCTGGATCAGCGCGGACTCCCCGTACGGCTCGCCCGCCGGTGACAGGGCGGTGTGCACCCCGTCGCTGACGATGACCAGCCGGTCGCCCGGCTCGGCGGTGAACTCCTCCGTCGCGTACCGGGTGTCGCCGAACATCCCGAGCGGCATCTGCGCCTCGAACCCGATGCCGCCGGTGGCGGTTCCCCGCATGCGGAGGATCCTCGGTGAGCCCGCGTCGACCACACTGACCCGCCCGGTGGCGAGCTCGAAGTCCAGCAGAAGCGTGTCCACGTGCCGTTCGCCCCGGTGCCGCGCGAACACCGTCTGGTCGGCGAGGGCGGCCTGCTCGGTGATGCCGGCCCCGGACCGCCGCGCGTTGCGCAGCGCGCTGATCGCGAGGTGGGTGAGCGCCGCCGCGTCCGTCCCCGACCCCATTCCGTTGCTGACCGTCAGCGTGAGCCGCTCCCCGGACGCGGCCCAGTCGAAGTTGTCGCCCCACACCGCGTACGCGGGTTCGAGCTGCCCCGCGAAGTGGAACTCGGCGGTGTCGCAGGACAGGGCGGGCAGCAGGTCCCACTGCATCTCGGCCGCCACCGTCAGCCGCGTCCGACGCCGCAGGCGCCGGAACAGGTCCGTGCCCTGGCTCGCGATCTTCATGGCGCGGGCGAGGACGGCGGCGAATCCCCCCAGCCAGGGCGGGCCGCCGTCCGGGAGGCGGGCGCTCAGCACGCCGAGACGCTCGCCCTGCACGGTCAGCGGCAGGTGGACGAGGCGGCCGCCGTCCTCGTCCGGCCGTTCTTGGACGGTCCGCTGTGCGGCGAACGCCTGCCCCGAGGCGGTGTTGTCGACCGGGACGTCCTCGCGCCCCGGGACGGTCGGGACGAGGAACTCCTGCCGGTAGTCGATGAGCAGGACCTCGGCGTCGACCCCGTTCGCGTAGCGTCCGATGAGCCCGTTCGCGACATCGATCAGCTCGTGCGGGGCGGCCGCCCAGATGGCCTGCTCGATCGCCCGGAACTCTTTCTCCGCGGATTCGTCATGCATCGGATTCCTCACCGGGGTAGGAGCGGGAGCCGCCAGGGAACCTGGACGGCCCGTGCCGCCCCGGATGCCGTGGGCGACGTCGTGTGTAACAGTGGAAGGCATGGTTGCCACGCCGGGTGAGGGAGCCGCGGAGTCCGCGGCCGCGCTCGACGACGCGGCCTCCACCCTGATGAACGTATGGTCGCGTGCTCACAGTGCCCCCGATGTGCCCGTTCCGTCGACGCAGTTGCGCGCGCTGTTCGTGGTGGAGCGCGGGCCGGTCAACGTCAGCCGGCTGGCGGAGGAGCTGGGCGCGCTGGTGTCCTCGGCGAGCCGGCTCTGCGACCGGCTGGAGGCGTCCGGGCTGCTGACCCGCGACCACGGCCGGGACCGCCGCGAGGTCACGGTGCGGCTGAGCGCCGACGGGCAGGCGCTGCTCGACCGGCTCCGGCTGCGGCGGCGCGAGGAGCTGGCCCGGGTGCTGGCCTCGATGCCGGCGCCCGCGCGGGCGGCGCTGCTGTGGGGGCTCGGCGAGTTCCATGAGGCGGCCTCCAAGCCGGACGCGGACGGCGGTTCCTTTTCCATGCCCGCCTGATCCGCCGCGAAGAACCGCTTTGCCGGATAAGCCGAGACTCGGTAAAACTACCAGAAAATCGGAGAATATCGCCATTTCCATGAGCGACTCCGTGTCAATTTTTCGCCATTCTCGCTGCGGGCGCCTTCCGCGCCGCTAATATCGCGGCTCATGGCGACCAAAAACGCCCCGCGGCATTCCCGCCGCGCCGCCACCGACGGCCTCGTCGTGCACCCGACCAGGCCGGTGCCGGTGCACGACGGTCCGGACGGACGCCGCGTCGCCACCCTGCCCGCCGAGCAGCTGGGCGGCCCGACCTGGGTCCCCGTGGTGGAGACCTCGGGCGGCTGGCGGCGGGTCCTGCTGCCGAGCCGCCCCAACCGGGCGAGCGGCTGGATCTCCGGCACGGGGCTGCGGACCGCGCACACGCCCTACTCCGTCCGCGTCGACCTCGCCGAGCGGCGGCTCACGCTGCTCGAATCCGCGCGGAAGGTCGGCCGGTGGGAGGTCGCGATCGGCGGCGCGAAGACCCCGACACCGTCCGGGCGGACGTTCCTCATGGCCACGCTCGCCCGCAAGAAGACGTCGCCGAGCCCGATCGTCCTGCCGCTCGGCACCCACTCGGCCACCCTCGACACCTTCGGCGGCGGTCCCGGCACCGTCGCCCTGCACGGCTGGCCCGACGCCTCCGTGTTCGGCAAGGCCGTCACGCACGGCTGCGTCCGGGTGCCGGGGGACGCCCTGAAAGCACTGTCACGGGTCCCGCTCGGATCCCTGGTGTTCATCAACGGCTGACCGCCGGGCACGCCCCAGATCTCAAGAAAACGGAGAACCATCATGCGCTACGACCATGCCGTCGGACGGCTCACCACCGCCGGACTGCTCGCCACCTGGATGCTGGCCCCCGGCCTAGTCGCCGCCGCGACCCCGGCCGTCGCCGCGACCCCGGCCGCCGCCCCGCACGGCGCCGAAGGCTCGGCGTACGGGCTGACGGTCACCGGTCCGGTCGCCGTCCCGCCGGTGCCCGCCGTCTCCTCGACCACGGGCAAGGTCAGCAAGAGCCTGCTGCGCGAGGACCACACCGATCTCGTCAAGGCGTCCGCGCTGGACGTCAGCGCCTCCGCCGCCCGCGCCCGCTCGACCGTCGCGCGGGTCGCCGTCCCGGCCGCGAAGCTCATGGCCAGTGCCGTCGCCGCGAAGTGCGACGGCGGCCGGGGCTCGGCCCACCTCGCCCGCGCCGTCGTCGCCGGCAAGCGCCTGGACGCCTCGCCGCCGCCCAACACCACCGTCCCCGTCGACATCGAGGGTCTCGGACGCGCCTCGCTGGTCCTCAACAAGCAGCAGCGCATGGCCGACGGCCGGCTCGCCGTCACCGCGATGGAACTCCGGCTGCCGCTGCCGGGCAAGCCCGCGACGGTGCGGCTCGCGTCGGCCACCTGCGGCAGGGCCTCCGGCCCTGCCAAGCCCCCGTCCGAGGCGCCCGCCCCGACCCCGGTCGAGCACGACCTTCCGGTCACCGGCTGACGATCGTCCTCGGTCGCGGCGGCCCGGCGGGTACCTCCCTCCGGGCCGTCGCGGTCAGCTCGCCAGCGACTTCTCGAAATGCACGATCGCGCCCTCCCGGTGGACGCGATCGGCGATGTGCAGTTCCTCCGTGAACGCCCGTATGAGCTGAAGTCCCCGTCCGTGCTCGGCCAGCGGCGCGGTCAGCGCGCTCTCCCACCCGCCGGCCCCCTCGGCATCGGCCACCGCGGCGCGGGCGCCGTCCGCCGCGCCCCCGTCGATGACCTCCACGACGCATCTCACCCCGTCCATCCGCGCCCGGACCTCGTATTCCATTCCGTTCGCGGCGTGCTGGATGACGTTCGCGCACGCCTCACCCAGAGCGAGCGCGATATCGGCACGGATCTCGGAGGCGACCCCGAGCCCGCGGAGAGAGGCATCGAGCGTGTGCCGCACCAGCGGAGCGCTCTCGGCGTTCCTCGGCAGGGTCATTTCGAGAACGACCTCCATGCCAATCGCCTCCGTTCCTCTAGCAGCCAGATTTCCCGCTGATCTTCAGAAGAAACTCAAGCCACCAGAAAAACGCGGGCGGCCGGGCGCATTTCCGGGAAACTTCCGCGCCCGCCCGGCCCTACTCGTCGGCGCGCCCGGCGAGCCGACGCGCCGCGGCGATCTGCTCCCCGTCCAGCCCCTGCTAGCCGCCGCGCCGGTGCTGCTCGGCCTGGTCGCCGATCCACCGGCCGTGCGCCTATCGTCAAGCCCTTTGACGTCAAGGCTCCTTGACGTTTCACCGGCGATGTCGGTGGCCGGTCGGGCGTTGGTCAGGCTCGGAAGTCCGCTGCGGCGTCCATGGACTCGATGCCGTAGACGACCGAGCCGACCGGGGTGCCGCCGGCGGCCGCGTGCACCCGTGCCACGGCGTCGGCGCCGAACCCGCCGAACAGTTCGATCAGGCCGGCCTTCTCTTGCGCGGCGACCCGTTCCGCGGCCTCGATGCCGGGCACCGCGACCGTGATGAACCGGGCGCCGCCGCCATGGTCGCGGACGATCCGGTCCCGGTCCGGATCGGCGCCCGGCACCAGCACCATGAACAGGTCCGACTGGATCTCCCCGGCCAGGTACGCCAGGTGGTAGCGGGAGATCGCGGCCAGTGACTCGCCGCCGTAGCCGATCGCCCCGACCGGGGCCCGATCGCCGACCTCCGCGATCACCTTCGCCGTGCCGACCGGCCCGAACCCGCCGCACAGCTCGATCAGCCCGGCCCCCTCGCCGACCAGTCCGGCGACCACCGGCCCCGCCTCCTCCTCGTCCGGGACGGCGACCAGCGTCACCCGGCGCCCACCGCCCTCGAACACGATCCGGTCCTTGTCCGGGTCGGCGCCCATCTGCGGGTAGATCACGACTGACTGGAACATGGCGCTCACTCCTTGGATCTGTTCTGCCGTACATCGGCGACGCTACGGGGAGCCGCTGATGATCGGCTGACGGTCCGCTTACCATCGTGGCGTGCGATTCGGGGTACTGGGTTCTCTCGCCGTGTGGACCGACACGGGGCAGGAGGTCGCCGTGCCCGGCGTCAAGGTGCGCGCTCTGCTGGCCGACCTGCTGGTCCATCACGGGCACGCCGTGCCGGCGGAGACCCTGATCGAGGACCTCTGGGAGGGCGCTCCACCCGCGCACGCGACTGGAGCGCTCCAGTCGAAGGTGGCGCAGCTGAGGCGCGCCCTGGAGCAGGCCGAGCCCGGTGCTCGCGCGCTGGTGGAGACCGCGCCGCACGGATATCGCCTGCGGGCCGAGCCGTCCCGCGTGGACGCGGCGAACTTCGGTGAACTGGCCGCACGCGCGCGTTACGAGGAGGCCCTCGCCCTGTGGCGCGGCCCCGCCTTCGCCGAGTACGCCGAGGCGCCGTTCGCCCGGGCCGCCGCGGAACGGCTGGAGGAACAGCGCGTCACCGCGTTCGAGGGTCTCGTCGAACAGCGCGTCGAACGCGGCGAGCACCGGGAGCTGGCCGTTGAACTCCCGGCGATGCTGGCCGCCCATCCGCTCCGCGAACGGCTGCACGCCGCCCGGATCCGCGCCCTCTACCTGGACGGGCGGCAGGCCGAGGCGCTGGCGGCCTACCGCGAGATCCGGGACAGGCTCGCCGAGGAGCTGGGCATGGACCCGGGTCCGGAGCTGGCCGCGCTCCACCAGGCCGTCCTCCGCCAGGACCCGGAGTTGGCCGGGCCGGCGGCGCCTCCCGCGTCCGGCCTTCCGGTCCCGCTCACCGCGCTCGTCGGGCGGGACGAGGCGGTCGCCGAGGTCGGGGCGCTGCTGCGCGGGCACCGGCTGGTCACGTTGACGGGCCCGGCCGGGGTGGGCAAGACCCGGCTGGCGCTGGAGGTCGCGGGCGCCGCCGAGGAGGGCGCGTGGCTGGTCGAGCTGGCCGACGCCGACGCCGCCGGGACGGGCGAGGACGCCACCGGCCTGGCCGACCGCGTCGCCGCGGCGCTCGGTGTCCGCGGTGAGCTGGTCCAGGCGCTGCGCACCCGCCGGCTGCTGCTGGTCCTGGACACCGTCGAGCACCTCACCGTCCCGGTGTCCAGGCTGGTCGTGGCGCTGCTCGGGGGCGCACCGGGGGTGCGGATCCTGGCCACCGGGCGGGAGCCGCTGGGGGTGCCGGGGGAACGGATGTGGCCGGTGCCCCCGCTGGACGGCGGCGAGGCGGTCCGGCTCTTCCGCGAGCGGGTGCGGGACGCCGTGCCCGGCTTCTCCGCCCACGACGAGGAGATCGCGGCGGTGTGCCTCAGGCTCGACCGGCTGCCGCTGGCGATCGAACTGGCCGCCGCGCGGGTCCGGACCCTCGGCCTGCGGGAGGTGGCGGCCCGGCTCGACGACCGCTTCCGCCTGCTGGGGTCGGGCACGCGCACGCTGAGGGCCGCCTTCGACTGGAGCTGGGACCTGCTGGACGGCCGCGAACGTGCCGTGCTGCGCCGGCTGTCGGTCTGCGCGGGCGGGTTCGACCTGGCTTCGGCGGAGGCGGTCGCCGCGGGCGCGGGGGTGGCGCCCGCGGAGGTCGCGGGGACGGTCGCCGCCCTGGCCGACCGCTCCCTCCTCACGGTCGACGGCGACTCCCTCTCGGCCGGCGGCGCCGGGCCGCGGCGGTTCGGGCTGCTGGAGAGCGTCGCCGCGTACGCGCGCGAGCGGCTGGCCGAGGCGGGCGAGACCACCGAGTACACCGGGCGCCACGCCCGCCACTTCGCGCGGCTCGCCGAGGAGGCCGACCGGCATCTGCGCGGCCCCGGGCAGCGGGAGTGGCTGCGCCGCCTCGACGCCGAGACCGCGAACCTGCGTGCCGCGCTCGACCGGGCGCTGGAGCAGGGCGACGCGGAATTCGCGCTGCGGCTGTGCGCGTCGCTCGGCTGGTACTGGTTCCTGCGCGGCCGGTACCGCGAGGCGCACCGCTCGTTCGGCCGTGCCCTCGACGCCGGAGATCCCGGTGGCGGGCCGCGAACCGGTGCCCTGGTGTGGCGCGCGGCCCTGGAGGCGTGGGAACGCATGCCGGTCGAACCGGTGGAGCCCCCCGGCGACCTGTCACCACGCGAGCTCTGGCTCCTGGGATTCGCCCGGGCCGACGGGGGCGACCTCCCGCGGGCCATCGGCCTCGTGGACGACGCCCTGGAGGACTTCCGGCGGCTCGGCGACCGCTGGGGCGCGGCGGCCGCGCTCACCGTGCTCGGCTGGGAGTCACTGCGGCTCGGAAAGCTGGAGCACGCGCGCCGCGCAGGAGAGGAAGGGGTGACGCTCTTCCGCGAGGTGGGCGACCGCTGGGGCGAGTCGCGCGTCCTCCAGCTCCTGGGCGTCCTCGCGGAGGTGGACGGCGACTACGACAGGGCGGAACGGCTTCACCGGGAGGGTCTGGCCTCGGCCGAGGAACTGCAGCTCTGGCCGCTCGTGGTGGAGGAGATCTCCCAGCTCGGCAGGATCGCCGCGCTGGCCAGGGACTTCGACCGGGCCGACGCACTGTACGAGCGCGCGCTGCGGGTGGCGCGCGAACGATCGTTTCATCACGGGGTCGTCCACGCGCGCGTGGGCCTGGGGGCCTCGGCGCGCAGGCGGGGCCGGCTCGACACCGCTGAGGAGCATCTGCGCGCCGCCGAGGACGCCCACCGCGCGGACGGCTACCGTTCCGGCCTGGCCTATGTGCTCGCGGAGCTGGGCTTCGTCGCGGAGCTGCGCGGTGACGCCGCCCTGGCCCGCGCCCGCCACGAGGAGAGCCTGGTCCTGGCCCGCGACGCGGACGACCCGCGGGCGGTGGCGCTGGCGTCCGAAGGGCTCGCCGGTGCGGCGTCCCTGGAAGGGGACGCCGGCGAGGCCGCACGCCTGCTCGGCGAGGCGTCCGCGATCAGGCCGCTGCCGCCCGCCGAGCGCTTCGACGTCGACAGGATCGCGGCGGCGATAGACCGGACCCGCTCTTGACCTCGGCCGGTGGACGGGCAGACCGGGGCGGTGGTCAAATCGCTGCGTCCCCAGAACTACAACGAGGTCCTGTACGTCGGGCACTTCTTCCGCAAGGGCGTGCCCGTCCTCATGGACCTGACCGACCTCCCGGACGCCGAGGCCAAGCAGCTCGTCGACTTCGCCACCGGATGAGTGGGTACGCGGGGCGTCAGGTGGTGTGGTTGAGGATGAGGCCCGGGTGGGGCCAGTTCTCGATTTTGAGGAGCTGGCCGGTGCTTGAAGCTGTGACGTAAGCGGTGCGCATGTCGTCGCCGCCCCAGGTGATGTTGGTGATGCCCGGGTCGTTGTCGACGTTGATGTCGACGAACTGGAGCAGGCGGCCCTTGGGGCTGACGACGGAGATGCCCGCGTGGATCATGGACGCGACGCAGACGTTGCCGTGGCCGTCCACGCCCAGGGAGTCGAAGTTGGTGTAGTCGGGCGCGGTGTAGAGGAAGTTGCCGCCGCCGGAGCCGCCGAGGGACCGGCCGCCCTCGATCCGGCCGGGTCCGGTGACGTCCCACCACCAGACGCGGGCCGTGTAGGTCTCGCTGACGTACAGGCGGTGCCGTCGGGAGACAGGCCGATGCCGTTCGGGCCCTCCATGCCGCCGGCGATCATCTCGATGGACGAGCCGTCCGCCTTGGCGTAGAAGAGGCGGCCCTTGTCGCCGGTCACGCCGTCGCTCTTGCCGTAGTCGGTGAGGTAGATGCCGCCGTGCGCGTCGACGACCAGGTCGTTCGGGCCGCGCAGGCCGTCGGTGTAGAGGGTCTCGACGGAGCCGTCCGTCAGGTCGACGGCCTGGATGCTGCCCGTGGTGTAGTCGTCGGGGATGCCGCCCGCGAAGGCGAGGCCGCCGACCTCGAATCGGTTCAGGCCGCCGGAGTTGGCGATGTAGACGCGGCCGTCCGGGCCGAGCGCCGAGCCGTTGGGCCGCCTCCGGTCTCGGCGGCGACGGACGTGCCGCCGTCCGGCCCGACCCGGGTGAGGGTGCCCCGGTGCAGCTCGACGACGAGGACGTCCCCGTCCGGGAGGACGGTCGGGCCCTCGGGGAACATCAGCCCGTCGGCCAGCTTCGTGATCTTCAACTTTCTTCCCTTTCGCGGACGGTGCGGGCCGGCGGCCGCCGTGCCGGTGGACCGAGGACGGCGGCCGCCCCGAGACCCGAGATGAGGGCCCTGCGGGTGAGCCTCATGTCATCTTGTGGAGGATCCGGCGGGCTGTGCTCTGGATGTGGACTTCGTCCGGGCCGTCGTAGAGGCGGGCTTCACGGGCGTGGCGGTACATGCGGGACAGCGGCGTGTCGTCGGTGAGGCCCATGGCGCCGTGGACCTGGATGGCGCGGTCGACGACGTTGTGCAGCATCCGGGCGCCGACGACCTTGATCGCTCCGATCTCGATGCGTGCTTGATCGCCCGCGTCGATCTGCTCCGCGGCCTGCAGGGTCAGCAGCCGGGACGCCTGGATCTCGGTGTAGGAGTCGAAGACGTGCTGCTGCATGAGCTGCTTGGCCCCCAGCGGCTCGCCGAAGGCGACGCGCGTGCCGAGGCGGGCGCACATGAGCTCGAAGGCGCGCTGGGCCTGGCCGAGCCACCGCATGCAGTGGAAGATCCGGCCGGGGCCGAGGCGGTCCTGGGCGATGACGAAGCCGTGGCCGCGCGGGCCGAGCAGGTTCTCGGCGGGGACGCGCACGTCGTCGTAGGCGACCTCGTAGTGCCCGCCGTTGATGCCGAGGACGGGCGTCTCCCGGACGATGCGGTAACCGGGCGTGTCCGTCGGGACGACGATCATGCTGAAGGAGCGGTGCGGGGCCGTCCCCTCGGGTTCGGTGCGGCACATGACGGTGGTGTAGGCGGCGTCCGCCGCGCCCGTCGTGAACCACTTGCGGCCGCTGATGACCCAGTGGTCGCCGTCCAGGACGGCCTTCGTCTGCAGCCGGGTCGGGTCGGAGCCGGCGAAGTCGGGCTCGGTCATCGCGAAGCTGGGCCACACCTCGCCCGCGACCATCGGGGCCAGGTAGCGCTCACGCCAGCTCGGGCTCGCGTACTTGTGCAGCATGAGCGAGTCCTGGAGGGTGAACGTGCCCAGGGCCAGCTGGCCCCACTCGGAACGTCCCTGCACCTCGTTGACGTACACGTAGTCGAGGAAGGGCAGGCCCCCGCCGCCGAGTTCGGCGGGGTGGCCGAGCGCCCAGAGGCCGGCGTCCTTGGCCTCCCGCTGCAGTCGCCGGAGTTCCTCCCGGTCGCCGGCGTTGAGGGCGGGTTCGGCGGGCTCGACGCGTTCGGTCATGAAAGCGTGGACGGCGTCGCGGACGTCGCGGACCCGGTCCGGCACGGGGAACGGCATCAGCGGTCCCCGGTCAGGTCGGCGGAGATGTCGCGGTCGCCGTAGCCCTCGGGCGCCGCGACCTCGACGATGGGCTCGGGGCGGTCGGGGGCGAACAGGTGGTCGTAGAAGAAGAGGATCTGCTCGTCGGTGACCTCGGCGCGGGGTACCTCACGCAGTCGCGGCATGCTTCTCCCTGGTGGTGCGGTCGGCGGCGGTCTTTGGCTCGTGGGACACGTCGGAGTCACCGAACGTGCGCGTCCAGCAGGCGAATTCGAGGAGGATCCCGTCCGGGTCCTGGAAGTAGAACGACCGGACGAACACGCCCTCGTTCACGTCGCGGGAGACGCCGAACTCGCTGTCGTCGTGGTTGAGGATCGGGCTGACCTCGACGCCCTTGTCCTTCAGCCGGCGGCGGTAGTCCTCGAACCTGTCGGTGGGGACGTGGAAGGCGACGTGGTTCATCGACCCGACCGCGCTGATCAGTTCGCCCTCCTCGGGGCGGCCCTTCGGCGCGGAGATCCCGGGGACGCCGTCCGGCGCGTCCGGGAACCAGAAGAACGCCACGCAGTCGCCGCCGCCGCAGTCGAAGAAGAAGTGCTGGCCCATGCCGCCCGGCAGGTCGAGGGTCTTGATGAGCGGCATTCCGAGGACGCCGGAGTAGAAGTCGATGGTGCGTTTCATGTCGGACGACACCAGCGCCAGATGGTTGATGCCACCGAGTTCGAACTCGGTGTTCCCGCCGGTCATGAGGCCTCCTTGGACATCTTGCGAAGATCGCGTTTCAGGACCTTGCCCGCGACGCTGCGCGGGAGCGCCGGGGATGCTTGCGCGCCGCGTACTCGACGATGTCGCTGATCAACATGGCCGCACCGGCATCGCGCTCCTCAGAATTGACTTGACAGTCATATCAACTTACCCGGATGCTTGGATACTCTGCCTGCGGACATCGGATTGTCAACCCCGGAGAAAGGATCGACGGCCATGCGGAGCGGGGACGATCCAGGAGGTCAGCAGGCGCCGCTCACCGAACGCGGCGCCCGGACCCGGGAACGCGTCATCGCCGCCGCGCGCGAAGTGTTCGAGGAACGCGGCTTCCTGGAAACCCGCGTCGCGCACATCACCCGGCACGCCAAGGTGGCCTACGGCTCCTTCTACACCTACTTCCCGTCCAAGGAGGCGGTGTTCCTGGAGGTCGCCGACCGGCTCTTCGAGGACATGACCGACCACGACCTCGTCCCCGCCACCGGCCCGTCCCCCGCCGCGCGCGTCCGCCGCACCAACCGCGCCTACTACGAGGCGTACCGGCGCAACGCGAAGATGATGGCGATCATCGAGCAGGTCGCCACGTTCAACGAGGAGTTCCAGGAGATGCGCCGCAAGCACCGCGCCGTGTCCTGGGGCCGCTCCGCCAAGGCCATCGCACGCTGGCAGAAGGCCGGGATCGTCCCGTCCGACATCGACCCGGAGATGGCCGCCCGCGCGCTCACCGCGATGGTCGACCACTCGCTGTACCTGTGGCTCGTCCAGGGCGACGACGACTCCCACACCGAACGGCTCCTGGACACCCTCGACGCCCTCAGCGTCCGTGCCCTCGGCCTGCCGACCTGACCCTGCCGACTCTGCCGACCTAAAGGGAGACCCGTGGAACTCGCCGACCGTTTCATGGCCGCCATCACCTCCGGTGATGTCGACACGCTGCGTTCCCTCTACGCGCCGGGCGCGCTGATCTGGCGCAACGGGCCGGGCGAGGGCGGCGGCTCCGAGCAGAGCGTGGACGACAACCTGCGGACACTGCGCTGGCTTTCGCGCAACCTCGACGGGTTCCGCTACGAGGAGATCCGCCGCGACCCGCTGCCGGACGGCTACGTCCAGCGGCACGTCCTGCGCGGCACCCTCCCCGACCGGACGCCGGTCGAGATGGCCGCGTGCCTGTTCGTCACCGTCGCCGGCGGCCGCATCACGCGCGTCGAGGAGTACGCCGACACCCGGGCCGGCGACCCGCTCCGCGACCTCGCCGCCGCCCAGCGCGCGGCCCGCGCGTGAGCACCTCCGAGGCGGCGCTCACCGCCGCGCTCGCCGCCCGCCTCGGCGCGCCGGTGTCGGGCCTGCGCCGCCTGTCGGGCGGAGCCAGCCGCGAGACCTGGTCGTTCGACGCGGACGGCCGCCCGCTGATCCTGCGCCGCGACCCGCCCGCGTCCGCCGACCCCGACGCGATGGCCCGCGAGGCCGCCCTGCTGGCCTCCGCCGCGGACGCCGGCGTGCCCGTCCCCCGCCTGGTCGGCCACGGTCCCGACCTGCACGGCTCGCCCTACATGATCATGGAGCGGCTGTCCGGCGAGACGATCCCCCGCCGGCTGCTGCGGGACGAGCGCCTCGCGCCCGCCCGGGCTCGCCTCGCCCGCGACCTGGGCGGCATCCTGGCCCGCCTGCACACGATGTCCCCCGTTCCGGGCCTGCCCGGCGACGACCCGCTCATCGCCATCACCGCCTACTACGAGGAGTTCGACGAACCGCGCCCCGCCGTCGAACTCGCCCTGCGCTGGCTGCACGAGCACCGCCCGCCCGCGTCCGGTCGGCACACGGTCGTCCACGGCGACTTCCGCAACGGCAACCTGATGATCGGCCCGTCCGGCGTGACCGGCGTCCTCGACTGGGAACTCACCCACACCGGCGACCCGGCCGAGGACCTCGGCTGGCTGTGCGTGAAAGCGTGGCGCTTCGGCTCCCCCCACCCCGTCGGCGGTTTCGGCTCACGCGAAGACCTCCTGGACGGCTACGCCACCGCCGGCGGCACCCCGCCGACCCCCGAAGAACTCCACTGGTGGGAGGTCTACGGCACCCTCCGCTGGACGATCCTGTGCCGCCACCAGGCCGAGCGCTACCTCAGCGGCTCCGACCTCTCCATCGAGTACGCCGTCCTGGGCCGGAAGGTCTGCGAACAAGAACACGACCTCCTCCTGGCCTTGGGCCTGACCGAACCGACGTCCGTCCAAGACCCGCTGAAAACCGCACCCGCCCCGGACAACTCGCCCCATGACCGCCCTGACGCGTCCATCCTCATAGACGCCGTAGGCGCCTTCCTCATCGAGGCCGAGCAGCCCGACGACCGCCTTCGCTTCCACGCCCGCGTGGCCGCGTCCGCGCTCCGCATCGCCCGCCGTGAACTCCTCCTGGGCGAGAGCCACAAGGCCACCCACGACGACCGCCTCCGAAGGCTGGGCTGCCAAACCGACGCCGACCTGGCCACGGCCATCCGCGAAGCCACCCTGGAGGATCGAAGAGACGAGGTAGTGGCCGCAGTACGCGCCTCGATCATCGACAAGCTCACCGTGGCCAACCCCAGCCACCTCTCCCTACCCGGCTGACGAACCGCGGAAGGGTCACGCCGGTCTATGACTAGAAGGTCGAGTTCGGCCTACAGCGACGATCCCATCACTGGCGATAAAGGGTGCCTTTACTGAAAAAGCCGCCGTCCCAGGCGACGGCGTCGTCGCTCTTGAGCGTCAGGGTCTGTTTGCCGACGCCCTTGCACAGATCGGACGGGACGCTCTTGGTCATGCGCGTGGACACTTCGAGGACATTCGGACCCGCCGAGATCATCTTGCCCTTGCCCTCGCAATAGCCCTTGGGGCTGGTGGTCTTGGTGGTGACGATGTCCGTCCCCTTCGGGCCTTGCTTTATGACCATCCGCCGGGTCTGCTCGCCGCTGACCTCCCCCTCCCACGTTCCGATGAAGACCGCCGGCACCGGACCCGCCTCCGCCGATGCCGTCGCCGACTCCGCCGACTCCGCACCGGAACCGGCCGACGGACGCGGGGTCGAATCCGGCGTCTCCGTCGGCGCGGGAGCGGATGTCCGCGAGTTCTGGCCGGCCGCCCTGGCGCCCGCACCGTCGCCGCCGTCCGGCAGGAGCACCACGACCATCACCGCGAGCAGGACGGCACTGAGCGCGGCGACGGCGACGGCGAGCGGGACCGTGGCCGGGCGGCGGCCGGGCGCGCCCCCGCCGGCCGGCGGCCAGGTGGTGCCGGGGTGCGGCCGCCCGGGGACGCCGGGGCCGTACCCGGGCGGCATCGGGCGGAGTGGCGGCGGGGGCGAGGGCCGGGCCGGAGGCGGCGGGGCCGCGGGCGGCCGATCCGCGGGGGCGGCGAACCGCCTGGTCGGGGCGTCCCGCCGGGAATCGTCCTCGGGACGTTCGAGGTCGAGCAGTTCGACGGCACGCCGACCCACATGCTCGACGAGCTCGCCGGGCAGCCACGTCCCGGCCGCCTCTTCCGTCTCCGCGGCGGCGAGAATCTCCACCGGCGACGGACGTTCCCCAGGGTCTTTGGCCAGGCAGCGTTCGGCCAGCTCACGTAGCCGCCCGGTCATGCCGTCCAGCTCGGGCGGCTCATTGACCACCCGGAACAGCAGGGCCGGCACGCTTTCCTCGCCGGTCGCGAAGGGCTGTCGGCCGGTCGCCGCGTACACGAGCACGGCCCCGAGCGAGAAGACGTCGCCGGCCGGGGTCACGAGTTCGCCGCGTGCCTGCTCGGGCGATACGAACCCGGGCGTTCCGATGAACATCCCGGTGGCGGTCACCACGGTGCCGTCCGTGGCCCGGGCTATCCCGAAGTCGATGACGCGCGGGCCGTCCAGGGTCAGCAGGACGTTGGACGGCTTCAGGTCACGGTGGATCAGATCGGCGTCGTGCACCGCGCGCAGGGCCTGCGCCAGCCCGGCGGCCAGGGTCAGCACCGACCGCTCCGGAAGCGGGCCGTGCAACTCGCCGACGGCCTCCTGGAGAGTCGGGCCGGCCACGTAGCCGGTCGCCACCCATGGCGTGACCGACTCGGTGTCGGCGTCGAGCACCGGCGCCGTCCACCGGCCGCTGACCCGGCGGGCCGCCTCCACCTCCCGCTGGAAGCGGCGGCGGAAGTCCGGGTCACGGGCCAGCTCGGCGTGGACGAACTTCACCGCGACCATCCGGCCCGAGGCCGAGCGCCCCAGGAAGACGCTGCCCATGCCGCCGGCTCCGAGCCGGGCCAGAAGGTGGTAGTCACCGATCCGGCGCGGATCCTCGGGCTGCAGGGTCTCCATGTCCGGGCTCCCAGCGCACGACGAAAGGGGGGCAGCGCAACAGCGTACTAATCACCGCCGCGGTTCCCGGCGACCGCCGTCCTGGCGGCCGAATGCCGTGGGGGGACACGACGGCGGTCACCGGGCGGCGGGAACGGTGCCCTCCGGCCCGGCTTGACGGTGTTCGCATTGTTCGGACGGCGAACCAGAAGGCGGTTTGGTGCATCTATTCCTTTGACATCGTGTTCAACAGGAGGAGGGCACTTTGCTCCGTTCCGTCCCGGCTCTGGCCGTTCTCGTGGTCGCGGGTGCGCTGGCGCTCAGCGGATGCCAGAGCAACTCGTACTCGTGCAGGAATGGCGAGTGCCACGTGACCGTGACCGGCCCCGGCCAGACCCTTGAAATCAACGACGTCGACGTGACGGTCTCCGAAATCACCGACCGGGGAATGACGGTGTCGGCGGGCGGTTCGGCGCCGACCGAGATCCCCGTGGGTCAGAGCGCGGAAATCGGGGGCGTCCAGATCAGCGTCACATCCGCGGACGGACAGAAGGTCAAGTTCGACATGAGGTGACGACCCGGCGTGCTTCGGCGGCGGCCAGGGGAGGGCCGCCGCCGGTCACGGCGGCGACCTTTGCCCTTCTTTTCCGCCCATGGGGCGTTCTACCGCGGGAACGATCATCCCGATCCTCCCCTGACCAGGCGATCTCTGGCGTGTGAGGGGTTTGTGAGCGGGGGGCGGCAGCCTCGGGGGCATGAGTTACGCGTTTCAGGCCGATGGCCTGGTCAAACGATTCGGGAAGACGACCGCGCTGGCCGGGGTGGAGCTGGCCGCGCGGCCGGGGACGGTCCTCGGCGTCCTCGGGCCCAATGGTGCCGGGAAGACGACCGCGGTCCGGGTGCTGGCGACGCTGCTGCGGCCCGATGCGGGAAGGGCCGAGGTGTGCGGGCTGGACGTGGTCCGGGACGCGGCCAAGGTGCGGGAGCTGATCGGGCTGACGGGGCAGTACGCGTCGGTGGACGAGGACCTCACCGCAATGGAGAACCTCGTCCTCATCGGGCGGCTGCTCGACATGCGCAAGGCGGAGGCGCAGGCCCGGGCGGCGGATCTGCTGGAGCGGTTCGAGCTGACCGGGGACGCCGGGCGCCGGGTCTCCACCTACTCCGGCGGGATGCGGCGCCGGCTCGACCTGGCCGCGAGCATGATCGGGCGGCCCGCCGTGATCTTCCTGGACGAGCCGACGACCGGCCTCGACCCGGGCAAGCGGGAGGAGGCGTGGCGGCTGATCCGGTCGATGACGGACGGCGGCGGAACCGTCCTGCTGACCACGCAGTACCTGGAGGAGGCGGACGCGCTCGCCGACGAGATCACCGTCATCGACCGGGGGACCGTCATCGCGGCCGGCACGCCCGCCGAGCTGAAGCGGATCGCCGGCAGCCAGACGATCACCGTGCGGCCGCGTGATCCGAAACGGCTCGTCGAGGTCGCCGCGATCCTGAACGCGGTGTCGGGGCGGGATGCCGAGGCACTGCGCCGGGACGTGATCAGCGTGCCGGTCAGCGGTGATGGGGAGCATGCGTTCGCCGAGGCCGTCCGGCGTCTGGACGCCGCGGGAATCGGCGTCACCGAGCTGTCGCTCCGGCTGCCCAGCCTGGACGAGGTGTTCTTCACCCTGACCGGCCACCACACCGAGGAAGAGGAGGCGGCGGCATGAGCGACATCGTTCTCGAATCCGGTTCGGCCGTGCGTGACGAGGCCCGTCCGAGGCGCCGTCATCGGCTGGTGCGGCACAGCTTGCTGCTCGCGGGACGCAGCCTCACCAAGACCAGGCGCAACCCGGGGCTGCTCCTCGACGCACTGTTCATGCCGATCATCTTCCTGCTGCTGTTCGTGTATCTGTTCGGCGGCGCGGTCTCCGGGTCCACACAGGAGTACCTGCGGTACATCTTCCCCGGCGTGCTGGTGATGACCTTGCTCCTGGTGGGGATGCTGTCCACCGGGCTCAGCATCAACACCGACGTCAAGAAGGGCGTGTTCGACCGGTTCCGCAGCCTGCCGATCGGACGTTCCGTGCCGCTCGTCGGCAACGTGCTGGGCGACCTGATCCGCTACGTCGTCGCGGCGGCGGTGCTGTTCGCCACGGGGTACCTGCTGGGTTTCCGGGTGGAGACCGATCCGCTGTCGGCGGTGGCGGCGGCCGCACTGGCGACGGCACTGGGCTTCTCGCTCGGCTGGATCAACGTCCTCATCGGGGTCCTGATCAAGGAGGAGGTCATCGTTCAGACGGTGGCGTTCCTCGGGATCTTCCCGCTGGCGTTCGGCACGAACATGGCCGTCCCGGCGGACACGATGCCGGGATGGCTGCAGGCGTGGGTGGACGTCAACCCGGTCAGCCACGCCGTGGACGCGTCGCGGGGACTGCTGACCGGCGGCCCGGTCGCCGATCCGGCGACGATGACGCTGCTGTGGTCGGCGGGGTTCCTCGTCGTGTTCTGCCCCCTGGCCGTGTACGCCTACCGGCGCCGGAGCTGATCGTCCAGCAGGGCGAGCGCGCCGGTGATGCCCAGCCGTCCGCCACGGGCATGGGCGGCCAGGTAGGCGTGCTCGCCCAGCGCCCGGCGCAGAAGCCGGGTGACGAGTATGACGTCGGGGTTGTGCGCGTCGGTTGCGCCGCGCAGGGCGGACGCGGCACCGAGGATCTCCGCCGCGGTGTCCGGGTCGCCGGCGGCCCGCAGCCGCGCGACGGCGTAGCCGGTGACGGCGGCGATCGGCATGTCCGGGCCGTCCGTGGCGAGGGTGAGCGCCCTGCGCAAGTGCCGCCGCGCCGCGTCCGGGTCGTCGCGGTCGATCGCCATCTGGCCGCGCGCCGCCTCAAGCAGCGAACGGTACTGCGAGTAGGACGGGACGCGGTCCAGTTCCTGTTCGGCGGCCGCGTAGTGCTCAAGCGCCTCGTTCACGGAACCGGTGTGGCGGGCGAGGTCGCCCAGGGCGAGCCGCACCGACACCAGGTGGCGGGACGGGGTACCGGCCCCCGGGGCGATCATCGCGGCGAGTTCGTCCCGCGCCCGCTGCACATCGCCCGAGCGGGCGCGGGCCACCGCGAGCATGACGCGCTGCATGACGGCGCCATCGTCCTGGCCCAATTCGCGCAGCAGCCCGATCGACTCCTCCAGCCCGGCGACGGCGTCGGCGAACTCCCCTTGGACGGTCTGCCCATCGGCCATGAAGACGAGCGCGAGCGACAGGCCGGCCCGGTCCCCGGCTTCGCGGAATCCGGACTGGGCGACGGCGATGTCCGCGTAGGCGGCGTCCATCTCGCCCCCGTTGCCGTTGAGCATCGCCCGCATCAGATGCAGCGTCGCCCTCGTCCACGGGTCACGCTCGGGCAGCCGGCGATCGATCGCCGCCACCCCGCGCGCCGTGTCGTCGGTGAGCAGCGCGATGGACGGCTCGATCAACGCGGCGAGGGGATGCGCCGAGTCCCGGGCCTTCTCGCCGATGAACGGGTCGTCCCGCGCGTCGCCGCCGGACATGACGGTGTTGAACAGGTAACCGCCCAGCGCGATCGCCTCGGCGTCGTCCGGGACGGGTTCGCGGCGCGGCACCTCCAGCGCGAGCCGCAGCCTGCGGGCCGCCTCGGCGTGATCGCCCAGGATCATCCAGAACGTGGCCAGCGCCGCCCCGAGCCGGACGGCCGAGCCGCCATCGCCCGTCTCCGCGGCGTGGTGCAGCGAGGCGAGGAGGTTGTCGCGCTCCGCCGTGAGGCGGAAGAACCACTCCGCCTGCTCGGGGCGTCGCAGATGCGGCTCGGCCCGTTCGGCGAGTTCCAGGAAGCACGCGAGGTGCGCGGCGCGGACCTCGTCGGTCTCCCCGGCCTCGGCCAGGCGTTCCCGCCCGTACTCGCGGATGGTCTCCAGCATGCGGAACCGCGGCTCGGCGCCTTCGACGACCTGGAGCAGCGACCGGTCGACCAGGGAGTCCAGGACGTCGAGGGCGTCGGGATGGCCGGTCACCCGCGCGGCGCTCTCCGGGGTGATCGTGCCGGGGAACACCGACAGCCGGTCGGCGAACCGGCGCTCCTCGTCGTCCAGCAGGTTCCAGCTCCACGCGACGACGGCGCGCAGCGTCCGGTGCCGGGACAGCGCGACGCGGTTTCCGCCGGTCAGCAGGCGGAACCGGTCGTCGATGCGGGCGGCCAGCTGGGCCGGCGACATCGAGCGGATCCGCGCCGCCGCCAGTTCGATCGCCAGCGGCAGGCCGTCCAGGCGGCGGCAGATCTCACCGATCGTCCCGGCGTTGTCCCCGGTGACCGTGAACCCCGGCCGGACGGCCTCGGCGCGCTGGGCGAACAGCCTGACCGCCGAGGACGCCGTGCCGGGCTCGCCCTCTTCGGGCACGTCGAGCGGCGCCACCGGGCACAGCGCCTCACCGGCGACACCGAGGCGTTCCCGGCTCGTCGCGAGGACGCGCAGGCTGGGGCAGGTGCCGAGGAGGTCGTCCGTCAGCCGGGCCGCCGCCTCCACGACGTGCTCGCAGTTGTCCAGGACGATCAGCGTGTCGTCGGCCGACAGCGCCTCGACCAGTCTGGTCCCGTCCCGCAGCCCTAGCACGTCCGCGACCGCCCGGGGCACCTCGGCGGGGTCGGCGACCGGCGCCAGCTCCACCAGCCAGACCCCGCCCGGGAACCGCCCCGACAGCTCCGCCCCGACCGTGGTCGCCAGCCGCGTCTTGCCCGCGCCACCGGCCCCGACCAGGGTCACGAGCCGGCCCTCCCAGAGCCGCCGCGCGACCCATGCGCGTTCGTCCTCCCGACCGACGAAACTCGTCGGCGGCACCCGCAAGTTCCCGCGCACCCGCTCCCGGGGGACGGCCCGCAGGACGGCCAGGTAGGCGTCCTGCAGCTCGCGTCCCGGATCGGCGCCCAGCTCCTCGGCCAGGACACCCCTGAACTCCTCGAACACCGCGAGCGCCTCCGCGGACCGCCCGGCCCGGTTCAGCGCCTCGACCAGCAGGGCGCGCACCCGCTCACGCAACGGATGCCGCGCCGCCAGCTCCTCCAGCTCCGCCACCAGCGGCCCCGGGTCGGCGCCGACGGCAAGCTCGGCGGACATCCGGTCCTCCGTCGCCGACACCCGCAGCGCCTCCAGCCGGACGGCCGCCGCATCCGCGAACGGCATGCCCGCCGCATCCGCCAGGGCGTCCCCACGCCACAGCTCCAGTGCCTCCCGCAGCCACGAGGCCGCAAGCTTCGCGTCCCCGCCGCGAAGCGCTCTGCCACCGTCCTTGGCCAGCCGCTCGAACTCCAACGCATCGACGGCCTCGACGTCCAAGGCGTAACCGCCGGGCACCGACCGCAGCCGTCCCGCGGGCAGGCACCGCCGCAGCCGCGAAACGAGCGCCTGCAACGCATGCACCCGGTCCCCCGGCCCACCGTCCGGCCACAACGCCTCAACGAGCGCGTCGACGGTGACCGTCCGCCCGCCCTCCAGCGCCAGCCTGATCACCAGCACCCGCAGCCGGGCCCCGCCGACCGCGACGTCCTTCCCCCGGTCCGTCACCACCAACGGCCCAAGGACCTCAACCCGCATGGATACATACTGCACCGCGTCCCGCCCTCACCCGCGTCGGCCGCCCTCTCCGGCTCCCGCTCAAGGGGTTGTCCAGGTCCGGGCGACCCGCCGGCCGAGGCGGTAGGCTTGCCGAGACTCTGAAGGTGCTGTAGAGCAGTTCTCCCAAGCGCCGCGCGACCTGGACGTCAGATCGGATACTTACGCAAGATCCGGTCGATCTCACGGTCGTCGCCGAGGTCGAGGTAGGTGTTGAGCAGGGTGGTCACCGCGTTCCGGTAATCCTCCTGGTAGGCCGGGTTGACCTGAGCGGCGTCGCGGTAAAGCTGGATGGCGGCCTCGTAGTTGCCCAGGGCGCGCCTCTTCTTGCCGTCCCCCATCAGAATGGCCGCGATCGCCAGGGTGACGTTGGCCTGCTCAGCGATGAAGATCTCCGGCTCCCGCTTGGACAGGCGGCGGAACAGCCACGCGGCTTCCTCCAGCCGCTTGCGGGCGTCCTTGAGGCGGTTCACCTGCATCAGGCTCAATCCGAGGGTTCTGTAGTTCTCCGCGATGAGGACGCGCGCCTCCGGATCCCGCCGCTCCATCCGCTGCAGGCCGGTGCGCGCCTGCTCCGCCTGATCGATCGCTGCCCGGTGGTCGCCGAGCTTGTGCAGTGCCATCGCGTGCAGCCGGGACGCCTGGGCCTCGATGTCCTCGGCCGCGTCCGCGTCGTCCCGAGCCAGCCGTCGGCCCAGGTCGCGGATCTCCTCGATCGGCTCGAGCGCCTCCCGGGCGCCGTCGTCGCGCTTGAGCCGGTGCTCGGCCAGATCGATGAGCGAGACCGCGAAAGTGAACAGGGACTGCGGGTCGGTCCCGGTGACGAGCTCACGGAACAGGCGCACCGCCGTCGCGTACGCCTCCTCGGCTTCAGCCTGGTGCTCGGTCAGGCCAAGGTGGACGCCGCGGAGTTTCCAGGCGGTCGCGAGCTGGACCTGGTATCTCGCCGGCGCCTCAGCGGCCAGCGGCTCCAGCGCCTCCACCAGTTCCTTGGACGCCGCCAGCGCCTCGGATATCGAAGGCGGGTTCTCCGCACGCTCCTGCAGGGCCCTCAGGCGTTCCTCGTCCTGCACGGCACTCCCCTTGACGGAGTAATGAAGCCCATCCCGCCTTGCGATCGCGTCCCCTCTGGGGCCGAGCCGATCACATACTCGGGACGGATAAACCGATGTTATCCAGGCACGAAAACACGCATTGTCAACGCGGAGAAACCCTGGGTGCCATCCGACCGGTGCCACCTCCGATGACGTTGCGGCGGACGGCGGCCGCGGTCTGGCCGAACCCGGCCTTGAGTGCGCGACCGCGGTGCGAGATGACACGGCTTGACCTGGGGCCCATCGGCGTGACCCTGGATGTGCGCGAAGACGGCGGGCACCTCGACGACGCGGTCACGCTGGAGAAGCTCGGCTACTCGGCGATCTGGATCGCCGGCGGCCAGCTGGCGACTCTGGACCCGCTCAGGGACGTCGTCCGGGCGACCGAGACGATCCCGTCGGCAGCGCGATCATTCCCGCCTCGGGGCTACCCGCAGAACCTGCGCCGGATGGGCCCGTCCAGATGGACTGTCAGGCTTCCTCGGGGTCGCGGCCAACGGCGTGGCGGCCGCCGTCCACGGGGAGGACGGCGCCGTTGACGAAGCTCGCCTCGTCCGAGAGCAGGTAGGCGACGGCGGCGGCCACCTCGTCCGGGCGGCCTACTCTGCCGACCGGGTGGAGCAGGCGCATCTCGTTCTCGATGCGTGCGGCCTCGGCGGGGTCTTGGCGGCCGAGGAGGTTCTCGTAGCGTTCCGTCGTGATCGAGCCGAGCGCGACGGCGTTCGTCCGGATGCCGTGCGGGCCGTGGTCGACGGCCAGGGCGCGGGTGAGGGCCTCCGTCGCCGCCTTCGCCGTCGCGTACGGCAGGGAGCCGCGCACCGGGCGCTGCGCCTGGTGAGACGAGACGTTCACGATGGCGCCGCCCGTCCCCGCGTCCAGGAAGCGGCGGACGGCGGTCACGCAGCCGACCACGGCGGGGTTGAAGTTCAGCGCGATCAGGTTGAGAAGTTCGGTCGCGGACGGGTTCTCCACGTCGCGGAAGACGGCGGCGTTGTTGACCCAGCCCGTGAGCGTCCCCGCCTCTTGTGCCAGGTCGGCGGCCCGGTCCACAGTGCTCTGGTCGGCGGCGTTGCCCACGGCCGAAGTCACGTCCGGCCGGTCCTGCGTCCATTCGAGCGCCGCCGGGTCGAGTTCGATGACGACGACCTTGCCGCCGCCGGACAGCAGGCGTTCGACGATGGCGCGGCCGACGCCTCGCCCACCGCCTGTCACAACGTAGGACTTGTTCACGGCTCCCCTTCCCTCCGTGCGGCTCACCGATCCTTCCGTGTCGCCGCGCCTTTGTGTCAGTCTGTCAGCGTGATCATGGTGCGGCGGGTGTGGCTGATCCGGCACGGGCAGAGCGAGTCGAACGCCGGGTTGCCGACGAACGGGCCGGGGGCCTCCCCGCTGACCGCGTGTGGACGGGAGCAGGCGGCCAGTATGGCCGCGGCGTTCACCGAGCCGCCCGCCCTCATGGTCAGCTCGCCGTTCGTCCGTGCCCGTCAGACCGCTCAGCCGACCCGCGAGCGGTTCCCCGAGGTGCCGTACGAGGAGTGGCCCGTCCAGGAATTCACCTTTCTGGGCGAGTTGCATGCACTGCAGACCACGGGGATGCAGCGGCGGCCCTTCGCCGAGGATTACTGGGAACGCGTCGACCCCGATTACGTCAACGGTGGTGAAGGCGAGTCCTTCCGTGCGCTCATCACGCGGGCCCGCGCTTTCCTGGACCGCCTCGCCGACCGTCCCGAGGACGGCCTGATCGCGGTGTTCTCGCACGGCATCTTCATGAAGGCCGTGATGTGGTCGCTGCTCACCGGGGTCACCGATCCCGACGCGGCGGCGATGCGCGGCTTCCGCCGGTTCAGTGGCGCGTGCGACGTCCCCAACTGCACCGTCGTCGAGCTTTGGCGTCCGAGCGGGCAGCACGGGTTCCGCGTCGTCGGCGGCGGCACGACGCATCTCGCGAATGCGTCCACCGCCCAAGCCACTTCACCCGCGCACCTGGACTAGGTGTCCTGACCCGCGTGGGTAGACTCGGGTTCGCGGACGGTTCATCCGGGCCTGTGAGGGTTCGGGTGTCGTAAGAGGGAACCCGGTGCGAATCCGGGACTGCCCCGCAGCGGTGAGCGGGAACGACCGCCGTCATCACGCACTGGGTCACGCGGCCTGGGAAGCGACGGCCAGTAGGACGCCTCGGAAAGAGGCGGTGCCCGTGAGTCCGAAGACCTGCCTCCGCCCGCGCGCCGGCCGGCGCGCGGTGGTCTGCGGCCTCGCGGGAAGGTCTGCGGCGCGGTTCCGCGAGACCGTGCGCATGTCCTCCCCCGGGTCGCCCGTGGCACAGCGAGGGAAGCCGCCATGAACACGACGATCCTCGGATATCCCCGTATCGGGGCGCGCCGGGAGCTGAAGTTCGCCACCGAGGACTACTGGGCGGGACGCGCCGACGCCGACGCGCTCGCGAAGACCGGTGCCGAACTGCGCGCGACGGTCTGGAACGAGCTGCGCGACGCCGGCCTGGACGCCGTCCCGTCGAACACGTTCTCGTTCTACGACCAGGTCCTCGACACGAGTGTGCTGGTCGACGCCATCCCGGACCGGTACCGGCATCTGACCGGGTTCGACCGGTACTTCGCGATGGCGCGCGGCGTCCAGGACGTTCCGCCGCTTGAGATGACCAAGTGGTTCGACACGAACTACCACTACATCGTCCCGGAGCTGGGGCCCGACACCAGGTTCCGGCTGGCGGAGGGTGCCGGGGCCAAGCCGCTGGCCGAGTACCGGGAGGCCAAGGCGCTCGGCGTCGAGACGCGGCCGGTCCTCGTCGGGCCGCTCACCTACCTGCTGCTGGCCAAGCCCGCGGCGGGCGCGCCGGAGGGGTTCCGGCCGCTCGACCTGCTCGACGGGCTCGTCGACGTGTACGCCGAGGTGCTGGAGCGGCTGGCCGGGGCGGGGGCGGAGTGGGTGCAGCTGGACGAGCCCGCCCTGGTCGCGGACCGGAGCGAGGCGGAGATCGACGCGCTGGCGCGGGCGTACGCGCGGCTGGGGCGGCTGACCGGCAGGCCGCGCCTGATGGTCGCCACCTACTTCGGGACGATCGGGGCGGATGCGCTGCGCACCCTGGCCCGCAGCCGCGTCGAGGCGATCGGCCTGGACTTCGCCGCCGGGCCCGGGAACGTCGACGTCCTCGCCTCGGTCGGCGGGCTGCCGCGCAAGACGCTCGTGGCGGGCGTGGTGGACGGCCGCAACGTGTGGCGCGCCGACGAACGGCGGGCCAGGGCCACCTGCGCGTCGCTGCTCGGGCTCGTCGACCAGGTGGTGGTGGGCACGTCCTGCTCGCTGCTGCACGTCCCGATCGACCTGGACGCCGAGACGTCGCTGGACCCGGCCGTCCGGGGACGGCTCGCGTTCGCCCGGCAGAAGGTCGCCGAGGTCGTCGCGCTCGGCCGGGCTCTGCACGAGGACGTCCCGGCCCCGGCCGGCGCGGCGGCACCGGCCGCGGGAGTCGACCGGGCCGTCCGCGAACGGCTCGGGTCGATCGGCGACACGCGCCGCGGTGACCGCGCCGCCCGGTTCGCCGCCCAGCGGGACGCGCTGGGCCTGCCGGAACTGGCCACGACGACGATCGGCTCCTTCCCGCAGACCCCCGAGATCCGCCGGGCCCGCGCCGACCGCCGCGCCGGGCGCATCACCGGCGACGCCTACGAGCGGGCGATGAAGGACGAGATCGCCCGCGTCATCGCGCTCCAGGAGGACCTCGGGCTGGACGTCCTCGTGCACGGCGAACCCGAGCGCAACGACATGGTGCAGTACTTCGCCGAGCAGCTCGACGGGTACGCGGCGACCGAGCACGGGTGGGTGCAGTCGTACGGGTCCCGGTACGTCCGGCCGCCGATCCTGCACAGCGACGTCGCGCGTCCCCGGCCGATGACGGTGGAGTGGGCGACGTACGCGCAGTCGCTGACGAGCCGGCCGGTCAAGGGGATGCTGACCGGTCCGGTCACCATGCTCGCCTGGTCGTTCGTCCGGGACGACCAGCCGCTCGCCGACACCGCCCGGCAGGTCGCGCTCGCCCTCCGCGACGAGATCGCCGACCTGGAGGCGGCGGGCATCCGGATCATCCAGGTCGACGAGCCCGCGCTGCGTGAACTGCTGCCGCTGCGGGAGGCCGGCCGTCCCGCGTACCTGGACTGGGCCGTCGGCGCGTTCCGCCTCGCCACCTCGGGCGTCGCCGACACCACCCAGGTTCACACGCACATGTGCTACTCGGAGTTCGGCGAGATCATCGGGGCGATCGGGGCGCTGGACGCCGACGTCACCAGCGTCGAGGCGGCCCGCTCGCACATGGAGCTGGTCGGCGACCTGCGCGCCGCCGGGTACGAGAACGGCATCGGGCCCGGCGTGTGGGACATTCACTCACCGCGCGTCCCCGACGCCGCGGAGATGGAGGAGAACCTGCGGCGCGCGCTGCGGGCCGTCGAGCCGGGACGGCTGTGGGTGAACCCCGACTGCGGGCTGAAGACCCGCGGCTATCCGGAGACGGAGGCGTCCCTGCGGAATCTGGTCGCGGCGGCGCGGCGCGTCCGGGAGGACGTGACCGCCTGACACCGGGTCCCACGTGGTCTGACCGTCCCCCCCCCGTACGGTCAGACCATGTGGACGTCGTCCAGCGCTTCGCAGATTTGGACGACCTGCTCGCACACCTCGGTGATGTCGGTGACCGGGAGCCCTCCGGTCTCGCCGGAAAGGGCGCGCCAGCGGAACATCGCGTCCTCGCACCACACCGCCAGGTCGCCGTGGCCGGACAGCACGCGGACGCCGAGTTCGTCCTTGGGGGTGAAGCGGTCGATGCCGCGCTGGACGAGCAGCGAGTGGAGGACCTTCATGGCCTGTCCCTCGTCGACGGGCCGGCCTTTCCGGCGGCCCCGGGAGATGCGGGTGCGCGGGATCGGCAGGGCGAACCAGGTGGCCTTGCCGCGGACGGGCGGTGAGCTCAGCCGGGACCGGGTCGGATGGTGCCCCCACCGGCCCTTGGCGAGGATGTCGATGATCTCCAGGCCGCGGCCGTGGTCGAGCATCTCGCCGGGGCGGTCCGGGTGAGCCGCTCGGCCACCGGCGCGCCACTCCCTGAGCGTGTCGAACGCCTTGACGACCAGCTCGTCGTGGCCGCGTCCGTCGCCGCGCTGGTAGACCCAGAGTTCGGCGCCGGGGGATCTGTCGCGGGACGTGGCGTGCTGCAGGACGTTGGTGGCGAGTTCGCTGACCATGAGGGTGATGTCGTCGACGTCCTGGACGGACAGCCCGAGCGCGGGCAGCAGGCCCGCGACGTGGGCCCGTGCCATGCCGGCGATCGACTCGTCGCCGGGCAGGGGGAGGGCGGCGCAGCCGCCGTTCTCCAGCCTCCAGGGAACCCCGCACACCGTCGCGGTCTTCGTCATGACGCCCACCCTCAGAGCTCGCGGAGTCATTCATGATTCAGACAATCGCGACATGAACCTCCGTGGTTCGCGACTCGCTATGTGTGAATCACAGATCCAAGCTTCGCACAATCAGGCTGGTAAGGCCCGGCACACCACAAAGGTCGTTCATGCACAGTTGAGACGTTCACCGAATGCCCCAGAAGGCGTACAAATCACATCTCATCGCCGTGATCTGAACGTGTACCGGCGGAGGCGGGACCGGCCGGCACCGGCGCTGTAGCGTTGACGGCGCCTGAGAGAGGGCCGCACACATGAAGATCCCCCAGGGGTGCAGCCCTGGGGGATCCGTGTGCGGCCCGATCAGCGGTCGTACCGGCCCGCCCGCACATCGTCGAGGAACGATGCGAACGTGGACCGGGCGACGACGTGCGCCCCGGCCTCTGGTGTCCTGCTGTCGCGCAGCCCGGTGGCCGTCTCGAGGTCGGCGACCTCGACACAGCCCCCGTTGCTGCTCGCGCTGGCGGTGGCTTTGAACCACCGTGCCTGAGAGAGGTCCATGTCGGTCTACTCCAGCGTCGTGATCAGTTTCTCCAGGTGTTCCGCGGTGTCGGCGGTGCTCAGCGCCGCCTCGCGGATCTGTTCGAAGATGCGGTCATGTGCCTCCACTTTGCCGGGGTCGTCGATCTGGTCGATGGCGGCGTCGTTCTCCAGGAAGACCATGGGCGGCTCGTCGCGGGGGAACCGGAAGATGTTGACCAGCGTCGACATGCCCGGGTGCAGGCCGTCCGACAGGCGCAGCAGCCTCAGCTCGACGTTCTGCCGGCCGGCCATGGCCAGCAGGTGACGGAGCTGGGCGCGGCGGTCCCCCGCGTCGCCCCACTCGTACATCAGGGACGCCTCGGTGACGATCGCGACCAGCCGCGGCGCCGTCCCGTCGTCGCGGTCCAGAACCTGCTGCCGCCGCAGCCGTGCCCGCAGCGACCGCTCCCGCCACTCGGGCGGCTTCGACCCTGACGTCAGAAGCGCCTGCATGTACGGCAAGGTCTGCAGCAACCCCGGCAGCACCAGCGGCATGACCACCCGGATGTCCGACGCGTCGCCCTCGAAACCGGGGAACTCGTTGTCGAACACTTCCGGGTAGTCGCGCCACCAGGCCCGCTGCCGCGCGCGCGTCGCCAGCTCCTCGAGCTCGTCGAGATCGCTGCCGCCGTAGATGCGCGCCAGGTCGCGGATGTCGCTGAGCTCGGGCCGCACCCAGGTGTTGGCCTCGAAACGCCCGACCTTGCCCCGACCCCAGTTCAACCGGTCGCAGACCTGGTTGGCCGTGTATCCCGCCTCGACGCGCAACTCCCTCAAGCGGCGTGCCAGCCCCCGCTTGGCGACGGTGGCCCCGTACGCGTCGCTCACAGGCGCCACCTCCCTTGACATACGGCCGGCATCATCCTACGCCTTCCGAATTTGTGAATCACAGATTTGGCGGCGAGGAAGCGGCTTGATCGAACTCGCCGTTCTTCACGCCGTCCAGGAAACAGGCCCACTCGTGCTCGTCGAACACCGAGATGAGGTCGCCGGACGTGCGCAAAAGGGTCCACTCGCCGACGAAAGCGACCTCAATGCCGCCTTCGTCACTCTGAGAGCGCTTCCAGTCCAGAGTGTCCGGGTCGACGCCCAGTTCCTCCACGGACGGCTTCTTCATTCTGTCTTCCTCGCAACAGCGCAGTAGCCCCACCGCGACCCATCACTGTCGGCGGCGTCGGGGTCCTCGGCGCCCCACACGCCGACGTAGGTGAGGTCCGCCTCCGCCCCGTCGTACGGAGGGACGATCTCCAGGCCGGTGAAGAAGCGCTCGATCTCCGAGCGGGTCCGCGGATGGGCGTTGGCCGAGGCGCGGGAGTACACCTCCCGGAGATTGCCGACCGCCTGGTCGACCTGCCGGTCACTCGTGAGGGAGGACAGGGCCAGGTAGCTGCCGGGCGCCAGCCGGTCCATGTACCGCCGGATGAGGCCCCACGGGTCGTCCTCGTCCGGCACGAAGTGGGTCAGCGCCACCGCCAGCAGCGCGACCGGCTCCGCGAAATCGATCGTCGCCAGGGTGTCCCCGTGCCCGAGCAGACCCTCCGGGTCGCGGAAGTCCGCCGTGATGAACGCCGTCCCGGACGAGCCCGCCAGCAGCTCGTTCGCGTGCATCTTGACCAGCGGATCGTTGTCGGCGTACAGGATCCGGGCGTCGGGCGCGACCGCCTGCGCCGCGTCGTGGGTGTTGTTCATCGTCGGCAGCCCGGCACCGATGTCGATGAACTGCCGGACGCCCCGCTCGGCGATCCACCGCACCGAACGCTGCAGGAATCCGCGGTTCGCCCAGGCCGCGTCCTCGAGTTCGGGCATCTGCGCGCGCACCGCCTCCGCGGCCTTGCGGTCGACCTCGTAGTTGGCCGTACCGCCGAGGATGTAGTCGTACATCCGGGCCGGACTGGGGACCGTGATGTCCACCCCGGGTGGAGCCTGTTCGATGTCGCTCACCGTTTCGCCTCCGTCGCCGCGACTTGTGATGCACGAATTATGAAACATGTCCGGCCGCCCGGCGATGGCCATCGCCCGGTCCGGCCGCCCCGGCGATGGTTCGACATCCCGGCCGGGGGCATGACCGGGGCTATCGCATCGGCCGGAGGGAGGAACGACCATGAAGACCGCGCCGGAACTCGCGCTGAGGCAGCTCACGATGCAGTTCATCGGCAACGCGACGACGCTGCTGCGCTGCGGGCCGTTCACGCTGCTGACCGACCCCAACTTCCTGCACCGGGGGCAGCGGGCCTACCTCGGGCACGGGCTGACCTCGAAGCGGCTGACCGACCCCGCGCTGAGCATCGACGACCTGCCGCACCTGGACGCCGTCGTCCTGTCCCACCTGCACGGCGACCACTGGGACCGGGTGGCCCGCGCGAAGCTCGACCGGGGACTGCCGATCATCACCACACCGCACGCGTCCCGCCGCCTGCAGGGCCGCAACCGGTTCCGCCACACGGTCGGCCTGCGCACCTGGGAGTCGCACACCCTCGTCAAGGACGGGGCGCTGCTGCGCATCACCTCCATGCCCGGCCGGCACGCGCCCGGCCCCGCCAAGATGCTCCTCCCCCCGGTCATGGGCAGCATCCTGGAGTTCGGTCCCGCCACGGGCGACGTCCAGTTCAGCCTCTACATCACCGGTGACACCCTGATGTTCGACGGAATCCAGCAGATCGCCCGCCGCAACCGCGATATCGACCTGGCCGTCCTCCACCTGGGAGGCACCAAGCTGCCGGGCGGGCTCATCGTCACCATGGACGCCGCGCAGGGCGCCGACCTGCTGGAGACGATCCGTCCCGCGAACGCCGTCCCGATCCACTACGACGACTACACCGTGTTCAGCTCGTCCCTGGACGACTTCCGCCGCGAACTCGACCGCCGCGGCCTGGCCGGAGACGTCACCTACGTCGACCGCGGCCAGACCCACACGTTCACCCATGCCCGTGGTTGACGAGTGCCCCGCCCATGGTGACCTCGCTCGGGTCGCGAGCGGTCTTCCATCAGGCGGGCCGATGCTGCGGCCATGCGCGAATCGACCCAGATCCTGATCATCGGCGGCGGGCCCGCCGGATCCACCGCGGCCGCCCTGCTGGCCCGCGAGGGCTTCGAGGTGACCCTGCTGGAACGCGACACCTTCCCCCGCTACCACATCGGCGAATCCATCCTGCCGTCCTGCCGCCCGATCTTCGAGCTGACCGGGGTCTGGGACAAGGTGCAGGCGCACGGCTTCCAGTCCAAGGGCGGCGCCTACTTCCAGTGGGGCCCCGAGGAGTGGGAGGTCAACTTCTCCGACCAGGGCTCCGACAACGTCAACGCCTGGCAGGTCGTCCGCAGCCAGTTCGACCAGATCCTGCTCGACCACGCGCGCGAGCTGGGCGTCGAGGTCTTCGAGGGCGTGGGCGTCCGCGAGATCGAGTTCGACGGTGACCGGGCGGTCGCCGCGCAGTGGCAGGAGGCCGGGCGGCCCGAGGTCCGCGGGCGCATCGCGTTCGGGCACGTCATCGACTGCTCGGGGCGCGGCGGCGTGCTGGCGACCCGCCACCTGAAGAACCGCCGGTTCCACGGCGTGTTCCGCAACGTCGCGACCTGGGCGTACTGGAAGAGCGCCAAGCCGCTCGGCAAGGGACCGGAAGGCGCGATCGCCATCCTGTCGCTGCCGAACGGGTGGATCTGGGGCATCCCCCTGCACGACGGGACCCTGAGCGTCGGCCTGGTCACCGGGCGGGACCTGTTCAACGACAGCCGCGCCCGGCTGGGCGGCGACATCCAGGCGGTCTACGACGAGGCGCTCGCCCAGTGCCCCGCCATCCAGGACATGCTCGACGGCGCCGAGCAGGTGACCGGGATGAAGACCGAGCAGGACTACTCGTACGTGTCCGACGCCTTCGCCGGCCCCGGGTACCTGCTGTCGGGCGACTCCGCGGCGTTCCTGGACCCGCTGCTGTCGTCCGGCGTCCACCTCGCCACCTACAGCGCCATGCTCGGCGCGGCGTCCGTGGCCAGCGTGCTGCGCGGCGAGGTCGCCGAGGAGGACGCGTGGCGGTTCTACGAGACCGTGTACCGGCACGCCTACGAGCGGCTCCTCCTGCTCGTCTCGGTGTTCTACGAGAGCTACCGGGGCAAGGAGTACCACTTCTACAACGCCCAGCGGCTGACGTCCGACGAGCGCGACCACCTGCACCTTCAGGACGCCTTCGACCGCATCATCACCGGCATCGCCGACATGGACGACGCCGAGAACGCCTACAAGGCCGTCCGGGAGCACCTGCAGGGAGCCGACAGCGGCGACCCGAACCCGCTGAACAACCTCAACCGGGTGCACGAGATCAAGGCGTCGCCGTTCGACCCGGCCAACGCCGTCGGCGGCCTGTACCTGGTGACCAGCCCGCGGCTCGGGCTGGGGCACAGTGACGCCGCGAAGGCGAGCTGACCGGGAACGGGAGCGGCGCACCACGCGGGGGGCGTGGTGCGCCGTTTCGCGTCCGGCCGGGAGAGCGGCGGCCCGGACGGGCGCCGGTTCAGGTGAGGGACGCCGCCGCCTGGGCCAGGCCGCGGACCGTCCCGGCCCGGTCGGCCAGCGGCGGGAGCGCCGCGAAAACCCCCGTCAGTCCGGCCGCTTCGAGGCGGCCGAGATGCTCGGCCACCTGGGCGGCGTCGCCGGTGATGCCGGTCATGCCGAGCGCGAGGTCGACGAGCCCGAGCTCTTCGAGGAGCACGGCGTTCTTCCCGCCGACGGTGTGGTCCCAGACGTCGTAGCGCCGCTCCATCTCCTCCACCGCGCCGAGCAGCTCGGGCGGGACGGACTTGCGCATGTGCGGCGACTTCAGCCGGAGCGCTACGTCGGAGGCCAGCGCGGCGCCGATCTCGGCGTTGGCCTCGGCCCGGGTCCGCTTGACGGAGATGAAGCTGAAGCCCCAGACCTGGACGGCGTCCGGGTCGCGTCCGGCCTTCTCCGCCGCCTCCCGGACCGCCGCGACCTTCCGCGCCACCCGCTCCTCCGACATCCCGACGGTGGTGACGACCCCGTCGGTCAGCTCGCCGCCCAGGCGCAGGCTCGCCGGGTAGTCGGCGGCAACGAAGATCGGCATGGGGCGGACGCGGGTCAGGGCCTCGGTGGTGTACCCGTCGACGTGCGCCGACCCGCCGTTCAGGACGTCCCGCACGGCCGTGACGTAGTCGCGCAGCTCGGCCGGCGTCGCCACCGGGGAGCGCCCGACGACGCGCCGGACGCTGCCGCCGTTGCCGAGGGCCAGCATCATCCGCCCGCCGGTCAGCTCGTCGAGGCTGGAGACGGCGGTGGCGGTGGCGACGGGATGCCGCAGGAACGGCGTGGTGACCATCGGCGTCAGCGTCGCGTTCCGGCTCTCCTGCGCGGCGACGGTGAGCGAGACGTACAGCTCCCAGGCGCGGGCGGGGGTGTCCCCGACCCCGATGACGTCATAGTCGAGGGCGTCGGCCAGCCGCACCAGATCCCGGAATTCGGTGAGATCGTCCGCCCATTCGATGATCGCTCCCAGTTTCAAGAATCAGCCCTCCCGGAAATAGCCGCACAGCGCCCGATGACCTAAAGATAGATATGGCGGATAGTGCGCGCAATAAGGCTCAAGGCGTCGTCGAGCCGTTCTCGACCGGTACCTCACAGAGCGGGCGGAACTCCCTCACCGGCGGCGGGTTCAATTTCCATTGAGGCTCGACCGGCACCCCATCCTTTTTCCGGACGATGGTGGCCACAGCCAGCCCGTGCACGAGCGCAAGGAGAGTTCGAATGGACATCGGAGTCTGCCTGCCGACGACCGTCCCCGGTGCCGACGGCGCGCAGCTGATCGAGTTCGCGCGCCGCGCGGAACGGCTCGGATTCCACAGCCTGACGGTGGTCGACCGTGTGGTCTACGACAACTACGACCCCATCGTGACCCTGTCCGCGGCCGCGGCGGTCACCGAGCGGATCAGGCTGACGACGGCGATCCTGCTCGCCGCGTCCCGGCCGAGCACCGTGGAGCTGGCCAAGCAGCTCGCCAGCCTGGACCGGTTGTCCGGCGGCCGGCTGGTCGTCGGCGTGTCCTCCGGGATGCGCGAGGACGACTACACCGCCACCGGCACCGACCACGCGAGCCGCGGCCGCCGGCTCGACGCGATGATCGAGGAGCTCCGGGAGGTGTGGCGGGGCGAGGGCCCGGTGCCCGGCGTCGGCCCCCGCCCGGTGAACGGCGACATCCCCATCTGGGTCGGCGGTCACTCGCCGGCGGGGCTGCGACGCGCGGCCCGGTACGGGATCGGGTGGATCTCCCCCGGCGGCCCGCCGCAGAAGTACCCGGAGATCGTCAACCGGGTCAAGGAGCTGTGGGCCGAGGAGAAGCGCGACGGGTCTCCGCGGATGGGCGCCAACTGCTACGTGGCGCTCGGCCCCGGCGGCAAGGAGGCGGCCACCGAGCACATGATGAAGTACTACTCCTACATGGGCGAGATGGCCGCGCACCTCGCCAAGGGCGCCATCTCGGAAGAGTCGACGCTCCGGGACGTCGTCGACGGCTACGCGGCCAACGGCTGCGACGAGCTGCTGCTCCTGTCCGTCACCGCCGATCCCGATCACCTGGATCGGATCGCCAGCGTCGTGTTCCGCTGAGCGGGGTGGACCCGATGGAACCATCCCCGCGCACGATCATCATCGGCGGCGGCATCGGCGGCCTCGCCCTCGCGCAGGGCCTCCGGCAGGCCGGTTTCGGCGACGTCGTCGTGCATGAGCGCGACCGGTCGCCGGTGGGACGGATGCAGGGGTACCGCCTGCGGATCAGTCCCGAAGGGGAGCGGGCGCTCCGCGCGTGCCTGCCCCGCCGCGCGCAGGACCTGCTCGTGGCGACGTCCAATGCCCGCAGGCAGGAGGGCCTGGTCGCCTACGACGAGCAGCTCGTCAAGGCGTGGGCCCCCGAGTTCAGCGACCCGCGCGGCGACGACCCGGACAAGGTGGACGCCGTCGACCGGGTCACCCTGCGCCGCGTCCTGCTCGCGGGCCTCGGCGACGCGGTGCGCTGGGGCAGCCGGTTCACGCACTACGAGGAGGTGGACGGCAAGGTCGTGGCGCACTTCGCCGGCGGCCACCGCGACACCGGCGACCTGCTCATCGCCGCGGACGGCGCGAACTCGCAGGTGCGGGCGCAGCTGCGCCCGGACGACCGGCACCACGACCTCGGCGTGCGGGCGATCCTGACCCGGACGCCGAGGGCGACGGCGATCGGCGCCGGCATCCCGGACGTCCTGCGCGACCAGTTCGTCAACGTGACCGCCCCGGACGGGGTCCGGCTCGCGTGGATGCCGATGGTGTTCCGCACCCCGCCGCGGGAGGCGGCCGCGCGGCTGTGGCCGGGCCTGGAGTTCGACGACACCGGCGACTACTACATGTCGGTGTTCAGCGTCCACCAGGACCACCTGGGGCTCACCGACGACGCGTTCTTCGCGATGAGCGGCGCGGAGCTGTGCCGGCTGGTGCTCGACAAGACCGCCGGCTGGCATCCGGACCTGCGGAACGTCTTCGCCCACGCCCAGCCGGAGGAGACCTACCCGCTCGCGCTGCGGGCCACGATGCCCGTCGAGGCGTGGCCGGCCGGGCCCGTGATCCCGCTCGGGGACGCGGCGCACACGATGCCGCCGACCGGCGGGGTGGGCGCCAACACCGCGCTGCGCGACGCGGCGGGGCTCTGCCGCGCGCTCACCGCCGCTTTCCGGGGCGAACGGTCCCTGGTGGACGCGGTGACCGCCTATCAGCGGGAAATGGTCGGATACGCGACGGAGGCGATCGACATGTCGCTGCGGATCGCCAAATGGTCGATGAAGAAGATCGACGTCAACGAGACCGAACATTCCACCACACCGGCGCAATGACGTACTGACGCAATGAGCGGAAGACGCAATGAGCAGAACGAGGAGAACGCAGTGACGACCACCGCCCCGGACACCGGTACCCCATCCGGAATTCTGCAACTCGCCAATGCCTTCTGCGATGCGAAGGCAGTACTGACCGCGGTCGAACTCGGCCTGTTCACGACGCTGCACGACAAGCCGGCCGGGCAGGAGGAGATCCGGGGGGCCCTCGGGCTGCACGGCCGGGGTCTCGCCGACTGGCTCGACCTTCTCGTAGAGCTGGACCTGCTCACCAAGAAGGACGGCCGCTACCACAACCGGCCCGGAGCGGACCGCTACCTGGTGCGCGGCCAGGAGTCCTACATCGGCGGGTTCATCGAACGTTCCAACCGCAACCTGTATCCGGCGTGGGGGCGCCTGTCGGAGGCGCTGCGCACCGGCGAGTCGCAGACGGGCAGCAGCTTCGAGGCCGTCGTCCAGAACCCGAAGATCCTCGGCCAGTTCATCCACTCGATGGACGCGTTCACGCGCGTGCTGGGCCCGCAGCTGATCTCCGCCTACGACGGCTGGTCCGGCTACGGGTCGGTGCTGGACGTCGGCGGCTGCCGGGGCGCGCTGACGGCGCAGATCGTCAAGGCGCACCCGCATCTGTCCGGCAAGGTGTTCGACCTGCCGCAGATGGAGCCGTTCTTCGACGAGCTGGTGGCCGAGAAGAGCCTCGCCGGCCGGGTGTCGTTCCACGGCGGCGACTTCTTCGCCGACCCGCTCCCCTCCGCGGACATCGTCGTCCTCGGGCACGTCCTGCACGACTGGGACCGCGACCAGCGCGGCCTCCTCGTGCGCAAGGCGTACGACAGCGTCAACCCCGGCGGGGTGCTGCTGGTCTACGACCGCATCCTCGACCGCGCGTCCAGCCGGGCCGCGAACCTGCTGGTCAGCCTGGACATGCTGCTGGTCACCGACGGCGGCTCGGAGTACGAGGTCAGTGAGCTGCGCGAGCACGCGGAGGGCGCCGGGTTCACCGATGTCACCGCCCAGGACCTCGGCGAGGACGACACCCTGGTGATCGCCCGGAAGGCGCGCTGATGGGACGGCCGGCGTTCCTGGTGCTCGGATCGACCGGCGGGGTGGGGCGGCACGTCGTGGCCGGGCTCACCGCCGCCGGCGAACGGGTCCGCGCGTTCACCCGCGATCCCGCACGCGCCCGGTTCGAAGGGCCCGTCGAGGTCTTCGGCGGAGACCTCAAGGACTCCGGCGCCGTGCTGGACGCCCTCCGGGACGTGGACGGCGTGTTCATGGCCACGAGCCCGGACGCGCTGGAGCACGAGCTGATCGTCGCCGAGGCGGTGCGCGAACGCGGCATCGGCCGGGTCGTGAAGCTGTCGTCGGTGGCGGCCAACCCGCCCGTCTCGGACTCCTACGGGCGGGCGCACGCGGCGTCCGAGGAGGCGTTCGCCGAGTCGGGCGCGGAGCTGACCGCGCTGCGCCCGGCCGGGTTCGCGACGAACGTCCTGCAGTGGCGCCGGTCGATCGCGTCGCAGGGCAAGGTGTTCCAGCCGTACGGCGACGTCGCCCGGGCCGTCATCGACCCGGCGGACGTGGCGGCGTGCGCGGTCGCGTGCCTGACCGGCGGCGGCCACGGCGGGCGGTCCTACCAGCTCACCGGGCCGGAGGCGCTGACGGCGCCGGAGCTGACGGCGCGGCTGGGCACGGCGCTCGGACGGCGGCTGGAGTTCGTCGGCGTGGACCCGGCACAGGCCAGGGAGGGGATGACCCGCGCCGGGATGCCGCCGGACCTGGTGGACGGGCTGCTGGCCTCCATGGCGGAGCCGGGCCCGCTGCGCGGCGGCGTCCCGCAGCCGGACGCGGAACGCCTCCTCGGCCGGCCGCCCGCGACGTTCGACACGTGGCTGGCCCGACACCTGGACGAGTTCCGCGACCAGACCCCATAGCACGGCCGGAGTTCAGCGGGCCCCTCGGAGACGACCACCCGAGGGGCCCGCCGCCTTTGCGGGAGTTCACCCTGCGCGGATCAGACGACCCTGCGCGGGGATCGGGCGACCCTGCGCGGATCAGACGGTGGCGCCCGGCCTGGCCGCCCGGATCACTTTGCGGAGACCTGGTGCGGTGGCCGTCGGCGTCCCGTCCGCCTCGAAGTCCTTGCGGCGCTCTCGAGCCCGCACCGCCAGCTCGGAGTCGCCGAGGACGGCGTCGGCGGGGCCGACGAGGTTGACGCGGCGGTTGAACGCGCGGCCGAGTTCGACGTCGAGCAGCACGCCGCTCGCCACCCCCTCCGCGATGAGCCGCTGACGCTCCATCTCCGCCCGGTCGTGCTCCGGTACGTCCTGGCCGGTGATGCGGTAGATGCGGGCGCGGTCCATGGCGGCCGACTCGCGGTAGACGGCGTCGGCCTCGCGTCCGACCGCGTCCTCGTACGCGACGGCCATGGCGGCCGGGTCGCCGCCGTGGCGCCCGATGCAGGCGGCGGCGGTGAAGGCGTAGGTCAGCGCCATCGCCGCGCCCCAGCCGTAGGCGGGGTTGGTGGTGCACAGGGAGTCGCCGACGGGCAGCAGGCCGAGGACGGCGGGCTCGCCGTCCTCCACGTAGCGCCTGCGGACGTTGTGGTGCCCGCCCATGATCTGTACCCCGTCGAGCGGTACGCCGTTGGACGGGTCGACCCAGGGCGCCACGTCCGGGATCGCGCACGCGGCGGCCTCGAAGGCCCACGTGTTGCGCAGCAGCCGCAGGTCCTCGTCGGCGGGAGGCCCCTCGAAGCAGATCGCGAACGTGTCGTTGTCGCCGGGGAAGCCGATGTAGGAGATGCCGTCGGCCTCGCCGCGCAGCGTGGCGACGGCCGTCTTGGGCAGGTCGCAGCCGGGTGTGAAGCGGTAGTAGCGGCTGAAGTAGACGGTCTGGCAGTCCTGGACGTCCGCGCCGACGCGCACGCCCTCGGCGGCGAGCCAGCGGGGCATGGGCGTGCGCTGGCCCCCGCAGTCGAGCACGACGTCGGCGGGCAGCTCACCCCCGCCGGCCAGCCGGACGCCCGTCACGCGCGGCGGCTCGCCCGGCGTCCGCAGGAAGGACAGCCCGGTCGCGACGGCCGGGCACTCGAAGGTGACGCCCGCCTCGGCCTCGGCGGTGCGCCGCAGGGCGAGTTCGAAGGCGGCGCGCCGCGCCCACAGGTTGGCGAAGTCGTCGTCGGACGGCCGCCACAGTTCCTCGGGGATGAGCCGCTTGAAGAGGTTGATCACCTCGATGCCGCCGGCGCGGAGCCGGTCCAGGACGTCGGGCGCGTGCTCGGCGAGCAGGTTGCGGGTACGGGCGGAGAAGCCGTGCGGCAGCCGGAACTGGGGGACGCCGCGACGCCGCCACTCCATGAAGGGGTCCCGGTCGTCCGGCGGGGCCGGGTCGCGCTCGACCACCGTCGCGGGCAGGCCGCGCCGGGCCAGCGCGATCGCCGCCGCGAGCCCGGCGACGCCACCGCCGAGGATGACGATCCGGGGGTGGTCCAGGGTGTCGTCCGTGGTCGCCCGGGCTTGCGTCACGGCAGGTTCTCCTCGTGCTGGGCAGGGCGCCGGCGGGCAGGGACGGCGGGGCAGGGACGGCGCACCCCCGGATCGTCGCCGGGGAACGTCCACGCCCGGTGGAGGAGCGCTCGAACCGCGCTCGCCGGGGGCCGAGTGCGCCTCAAGCCGCCCATGCCAGCCTCGCCGTGGGAAGGGATGGAGGTCGATCATGGACGAGACCGTTCCGGTGCTCATCGTCGGCGGCGGCTACGCCGGCCTGGCGTCCGCGCTGTTCCTGGCGCACCACGGGGTGCGTTCGATTCTGGTGGACCGCCATCCGGACGTGTCGGTGCAGGGCCGCGCGCGCGGGATCAACCAGCGGACGATGGAGATCTACCGGCCGCTCGGCGTCGAGCCGCGCATCCGGGAGGCGGGCCGGCCGTTCGACGGGGAGTCGGGCGTCGTCCGGTGCGAGTCGCTGGCGGGCGAGTGGACCTGGCTGCTCGGCGAGGAGGCGCGGACGTCGCTGCCCGGCCTGACCGCGTGCGAGTTCGAGATGGCCGACCAGCGCACCGTGGAGCCGATCCTCATCGAGGCCGCGCGCGCGAAGGGCGCCGACATCCGGTTCGGAACAAGGTGCCTCACGGTCAACGCCGACCCTGACGGCGTCACCGTCGAGATCGGGGACCGCGACGGCGGGCGGCGGCGCGTCATCCGCGCCGGTCACGTCATCGCGGCGGACGGCTTCCGCGGCCGGACCGGGCCGTCGGCGGGCATCGTCCGGGAGGGGCCGGGCGTCACGCAGAGCTGGGTGACCTTCGTCGTCCGGGCCGACCTGTCGGACATCGTCACCAAGCGGGCGATGTTCTGGATCGTGGTCAACCCCGAGATCGGCGGCTTCGGGTCGTTCCTGTCGACCGCCGTCCCCGGCCAGTGGGCGATCAGCTTCACCTACGACCCGGGGAAGGAGTCGCCGGACGACTTCACCGGCGACCGCTGCCGCAAGGCGGCCCGCGCGGTCATCGGCGCGGACGTGCCGCTGGACATCGTGGACATCGCCTGCTGGGAGGAGGCGGTGGGGGTCGCCGACCGGTTCCGCGCCGGGCGGGTGTTCGTCGCGGGCGACAGCGCGCACGTGTGGCCGCCCGCGGGCGCGATGGGCGCGAACGCCGCCGTGCAGGACGCCCACAACCTGGCCTGGAAGCTCGCCGCCGTCATCGGCGGCTGGGCGTCGGACGGGCTGCTGGACACCTACGAGGCCGAACGGCGGCCCGCCGCGCTGGCGCTCGCGGACATCACCGTCCGCCGCCAGCAGGCCAGGTTCGGCGACGAGCCGGACGGCGACGACGTGGACGACGTCCTGTGCACGTTCGGGCAGCGCTACGACTCCGCGGCCGTCATCGGCGCCGCACACGTCCCTGGGCACGACGCCGTGTACGGCGGCGGGCTGGAGCAGGGCGCGGCGCCCGGCACGCGCGCACCGCACCTGTGGCTCGACGTGTTCACCGAGGGCGCGGACGGCGAGCGGATCACCGTCCACGACCTGTTCCATGACGCGTTCGTGCTGCTCACCGGCGAGGACGGCACGGCGTGGACGGAGGCGGCGGACAAGATCGCGGCACATTCCGGGATCCCGCTGCGGGCGTACCGGATCGGGCCGGCCAACGGCGGACCGGAGACCGCCGCCGAGCTGTCCGATGCCGAGGACGTCTTCGAGGCCCGCTACGGGCTCGGCCGCGCCGGCGCCGTCCTCGTCCGCCCCGACGGGTACGTGGCCTGGCGGTGCCCGTCGGCGGCCGGTGACCCGCACGCGCTGCTCGCCGGGGCCCTGCACCGGATCCTGCGCCCGTCCGCACGTCCCGCACCGGCCTGAAGGGGAGTTCCGCCCCGGCCCACCGCCGCGGGGGCTCGGCGTGGGCCAGGGGCGGAACCGGCTAGCTTCCGGCGGCCGCCGCCGTCTGCGGCGACGTCACCGGTGCGTCCCAGTCGATGAGGTAGCGCTGCTCGGGACCGAGCGTCTTCTCCGGGTTGAGGAACGTCTTCATCATGATGGGCATCATCAGCTTCATCATCGCCTTGGCGAACGTGCCCATCGTCTTGCTGTTGTTGGTCTTGTTGCCGCGGTCGATGACCTTCTCGACCCGTTCGCGGCGCAGCCGCTCGTACGCGGCGAAGGCGCTCTGCGGGTCGGGGAGGTCGCGCAGGCAGCGGGCGAGCTGCACGGCGCTCTCGATGGCCTGGGAGGCGCCCTGGCCGGAGCTGGAGGACGGCGCGTGCGCGGAGTCGCCGACCAGGACCATCCGCCCCCGGTGCCAGGTCGGCACCTTCGGCATGTTCTCCAGCGAGCCGAGGACGACCAGGTCGCCGGCCTCGGTGTGCGCGAGGATGTCGCCGCAGGGCTTGTCGTCGGCGTACAGCTCGCGCAGCCGCGCGAGCCAGTCGGCCCTGGACGTCCTGCGCGCCTCCGCCGACGACAGCGGCCGGTCGTGGGGCAGGTTCGCGAACCAGGCGGTGCGGTCGTCGGGCTGCACCCAGTAGCCGAAGAAGCCGCGCTTGCCGAAGACGAAGTACGACGACTCGCGGTCGGACGGCACGGCGATGTCGGCGGCCGCGCCGAAGTTCAGCAGCCGGGTCGTGTCGGGCTCGGGCGCCTTCGGGTCGATCAGCCTGCGGACGGTCGACCGGATGCCGTCGGCGCCGACGAGCACGTCCGCGGTCGCGGTGGTGCCGTCGTCGAACCGGGCGGTGACGGCGTCCGGCGACTCCTCGACGTCGACGAGCCGCTTGCCGTACTCGACGCGGATGCCCTGCCCCTCCGCGGTCTCGTGCAGGACGCGGCACAGCGTGTCCCGCCACAGCCCGCGGCTCGGCGGCAGGCCCTCCAGCCCGGGGAACTCGCCGATCTTCTCGCCGTGCCCGTCGTACATCTGCCCGCGGGTCAGCGGCTGGCCGATGCCGAGCGCGGCCTCGTACGCACCGATGATCTTCAGCGCGTTGAGCCCGTTCGGCGCGATCGTGAGCGTGACGCCGACGCCTTCGGCGGTGCTCGCGTACGCCTCGTAAACGGTCGCCTCTATGCCGGCCTTCTTGAGCGCCATCGCGGTGGCCGGCCCGGCGATCCCTCCGCCGATGACCAGTGCCGTCCTTGCTGCAGTCATGTTCGGCTCCCAAACAGTTCTTTCCATGTGCGGATGTAGTCCGGGTGCTCCATCGCCTCGATCAGCTCGGACACGAAACGGCACTCGGCGTCCAGCATGGTGACCCGGTACTGCTCCTCCACCAGGAACACCCACGTGACGCCCTCGGCGGTGGCGGCGTTCATCCGGCCGCGGATCTCGTCGATCTCGGCGGTGAGGGCGGTCAGCCGCCTGCCGAGCAGCCCGACGGTCTCGTCCGGGGACAGGACGCTCAGCAGCGACAGCGCGACCCCGAAGTGCGGGTACTCGTGCCGCGGCTGCGCGACCAGCTCGCTGAGCCAGTCGTGGAGTTCGGCGCGTCCCTCCCGGGTGAGCGCGTAGACGGTGCGTTCCGGGCGCTGGGTGTCGCGGACGGTCTCCTGCTCGACGATGAAGCCCGCCTTGGCGAGCTGCTTCACCACCATGTAGAGCGAGCCCCGGTTGTAGTTGATGCTGCGGTCCTGCTCGGTCTCCTTCAGCCGCCGGCCGAGCTCGTACGGGTGCATCGGCTCCAGCATCAGCCAGGCGAGCACGGCCAGGGCCAGCGGGTTCCCCACCTTGCGCCGTTTCTCCACCGGGAGCCTCCTCACCTCTAGCCAGCTCTAATTATCCAACCATAAATAGTCAGTGTCAACTATGACAGGAGGGCATCCACCTCTGGACGCGCCAAGGCCCCCGACCTGCACGGCCGGGGGCCTGGACGAGGGGGATCAGCCGTTCACCAGGTGACCGGGACCTCACTGAAGCCCTCCATGAACCCGCCGAGCCCGCGCGGCAGCTCCTCCGCGGGGACGGCCAGCCGGACGTCCGGGAACCTGCGCAGCAGCGTCTCCGTCGCCACCTGAAGCTCCATCCGGGCCAGCGCCGCACCCACGCAGTAGTGGATGCCCGCCCCGAACGTCATGTGATGGTTCTCCTTGCGCCGGATGTCGATCGTGAACGGGTCCTTGAACACCGACCCGTCGGTGTTGGCGCCCTCCTCCGACAGCAGGACGCTGCTCCCCTCCTTGATCACCGAGCCGTCGGACAGCTCGATGTCGGTCAGCGCGTACCGCAGCGTGCCGATCGACGACCCCATGATCTGCGTGCGCAGCAGCTCCTCCACCGCCGACTCGACCAGCGACGGATCCGCCTTCACCTCCTCGAACAGGTCGCGCCTGTGCAGCAGCACCGCCGTACCGGTGCCGATCTGGCTGGCCGTGGTGACATAGCCGGCGATGAGCAGGCTCTGCGTCCAGTGGTGCAGCTCGTAGTCCGACAGCCGGTTGTCGTCCTCGTCCCGGATCTTGATCAGGCTGCCGATGAGGTCGTCGCCCGGGTCGGCCCGCTTGGCGACGATGAGGTCCGCCAGGTACGACCACAGGCCCTTGCGGCACTCCTCGACCTCCTCCGGCGGCAGCTTGCTCACCGAGAGGAAGCCGTCCACCAGCCCGCGGAACTTGTCCCGGTCCTCCGGCGGCACGCCCAGCAGCTTGCAGATCACCAGGATCGGCAGCGGGAAGGCCAGCGCCTCGTTCAGGTCGGCCGGCTTCGGCCCGGCCTCCATCGCGTCCAGCAGCTCGTCGGTGACCGACTGCGCGAACGGGCGCAGCCGCTCGATCCGGCGCGCGGTGAACGCCCGGGTGACGAGCCCGCGCATCGCGGTGTGGTGCGGCGGGTCACCGTCGATCTTGGGGTCGACGAACAGGTCGTTGTCCTTGGACACCCGCGCCATGCCCGGACGGGCGATGTTCTTGCTCAGCCGGGAATCGGCGAACAGGCTCCGGACGTCCTTGTAGCGCGTCACCATCACCGCGGTGTCGCCGCTCGGGAGCCGCACATCGACCTGGGCTCTCTCGTGCAGGCCGCGCAACCGTCCGGGGACCTCCATCACCGGGGTCCATTCGAAGGGATAGGGAATCGGGGTGTTCGAACTCATCTGGTCGGCGACCTTTCTCGTCGGCTGCCCGCGACCGCTGCCATGACCGGCGTGACCGGGCCGGTCCCGCCCGTTCACACCGGCCAGGACGGTCGTCGCAGGCAGCATTCGGCGAACGCCCATTCGTAGCGGACGCTGATGGAGAACTGCTCGATGATCAGTTGGCGCTGCCGGGCCGAGCAGCCGTCGCCGGCCCGGTCGACCATGTCCAGGAACGCCTGGACCGCGTACCCGTAGGACTCGCCCGGGTGATAGACCTCGATCCACGGCGCGTACCGCGAACCGGGCTCGACGCCGCGTTTCAGCCCGTCGGAGACCTCGGCGTTGAACCACACCATGGGGAGCAGCGCCCCGAGGCCGTCATGGAACGACCGCGCGCTCGCGGCCGCGAAGAACGACGCGTGCGCGTGGGTCGCCGGGTCGGCCGGGGTCTGCTCGCCCAGCTTCGGCAGGTCCAGGTCGCCCGCCAGGCCCGTGTAGGCCTCGCGCAGCCGGCCGGCGGCCTCCAGCGTCCCGACGACCGACTGGCCGAGCAGGCACGCGTCCAGGTCGTCGGGCGCCAGCGCGGCGCACCGCGCCAGTGCCCGCGCGTAGGCGGGCAGCAGGTGCCCGGTGTCCTGCTGGACGAAATGGGCCAGTGACTCACCCGGCAGGGAACCGTCCCGGAGACCGGACCAGAACGGATGGTCCTGGACCCTCCGCAGTACGGGGTCCCTGATCTCCCTGAGTTCGTCGTGAAGCATCCGTCTCCCCCATCGCAAGGCACGGCTCGGGCTCCGACGCGGACGGTACGGGCCGGCGCTCGAAATCTCCTGGAACGCGTCCCGAGGTCCCTGGAACGCGTCCCGAGCCGCCTTCGAGCCCGCCGATGGATGTTGCCTGCATGGATCTCGGATTGACGGACAGGCGGGTGCTCATCACCGGCGGCACCCGGGGCATCGGGCGGGCGACCGCGCACGCGTTCGCCGCCGAGGGCGCACGGGTCGCCCTCACCTTCCACAGCTCCGACACGGCCGCGAAGGACCTGGCGGAGGAGCTGGGCGGCGACGGGCGGGCGCGCGCCCTGCGCTGCGACCTCGCCGACCCGGACTCCATCCGGCGGGCCGTCCGGGCCGTCGAGGACGGCTGGGGCGGCGTCGACGTCGTCGTGGCCAACGCGCAGACCTGGGTGTGGGTCGATCCCGAGAACGTCCCGCCGTACCAGGAACAGCCCATGGACCACTGGCTCGGCCTCTTCCGGGAGAACGTCGAGGGCCATATGTGGACGGTGCGTGAAGCCCTGGGCGGCATGCGGGAGCGCGGCTGGGGCCGGATCGCCCTGCTGTCCTCCATCACCGCGCAGTACGGGAACCCCGGCTCGGAGTTCTACAGCGCGGCCAAGGCCGCCCTGCACGGGTTCGCGCGGTCGCTGATGTGGACGCGCGACGGTGTCCTGGCCAACGTGGTGGCGCCCGGGGCCACGCTGACCGAGAGCCTCGACGCGGTGGACCCCGTCCTTCTGGAGAAGGCGACGGAGGAGACCCCGAGCGGCCGCCTCAGCACGGCGGACGACGTCGCGCGCCTGATCGTCTTCCTCTGCTCCGAGGCGAACGGCAACGTCAACGGCGAGGTCGTCCACACCGCCGGCGGCCGCTGAACGAACCCCGTCCGCTTGCGGCGTGTCGCCCTTTTGGCAGCCTCTATAAGGGCGACACGCCGCGGGTGAACGGTTAGCGGCGCCACTCCACCAGTTCTTCGTTGGGCCTGCGCGTCGCTGCGCCTGGCGGGACGGGCGTCTTCACGGTGTCGTCCAGGTGGCCTACCGTGATGATGCCCGCCAGCGAGACGTCATCGGGCAGGTTGACCACGTCGGCCAGGGCTTGCAGCTCGTCGGTGTAGACGGAGCTGACCATCCCGGTCGCCAGGCCCTCGTTGAGCGCCGCGAGTTGCAGCAGCATGAACAGCGCGCCGCAGTCGAACCACCAGAACGGCACCGGCCACGGAATCTCGGAGTATCCCTCCCGGATGTCCCCGGCCGCGTTGTAGCGCTCGTGGTACGAGTCCTCACGCGTGCACACGTAGAGGTGAACGGGCGCCGAGGCGATCCACCGCGGGAACCCGAGTTCCACGTAGCGGGCCTCGGCGATGTCGGCGGCCTCCTGCCGCAGCTTCGGGTCGGTGACGACCACGACCCGGTGCCCCTGGCTGAACCCCGCGCTGGGAGCCCGCCGCAGTCCCTCCAGGATCCGCAGGATCGCCTCATCGGAAACGGGCTCGTCGGTGTAGCTGCGCTCCATCCGGCGCCGGCGCAGGACGTCCGAGAAATCCATGCCGATCTCCTTCTCTCAGATGGCCAGTTCTCAGATGGCCAGTTCGACGCCGTAGGTTTCGAGCCACGTGTTGAACTCCAGCGCCATCTCGATGTTCATCCTGCTGACCCACTCGTGGGCGATGCTCGACGGTTCGTCGATCGTGCGGCGCATCGCGGCCGTGTCCAGGAACGGCAGCGCGGGCGACGACGGGTCGTCGAGCACGTCCCGCAGCTCCTCGTGGAGCATCGCCGCGTAGGCCGGGTCCTGGGTGACCGGCCACGGGCTCTTCGTCCGCTGCAGCACCGACTTCGGGATCAGGTCGGAGACGGCCGCCCGCAGGATGCTCTTCTCCCGGCCGTCGAACGTCTTGAACGCCCACGGCGTGTTGTACATGTACTCGACGAGCCGGTGGTCGGCGTACGGCACCCGCAGCTCCAGGCCGTGCGCCATGGAGAGCCGGTCACCGCGGTCGAGCAGCATCGGCAGCCACCAGGTGAGGGTGACGTAGGCGACGTCGCGCATCCGGCGTTCCTCGTCGCTCTCGCCCTCCTGGTGCGGTGCCTCGGCCACCGCCTCATGGAAGTGGTCGGCGTAGTAGACGCCGAGTTCCAGCTTGTCCATGAGCCCGCTGTCGAACAGGCCGCGGCCCTGGCCCTTGGGGGAGCCCGGCTGCCGCGGCTCGTTCGCCGTCCACGGGAACGTCCCGGCGCTCAGCAGCTCGGGGTCGTGCATCCAGTTGTAGCCGCCGAAGATCTCGTCGGCGACCTCACCGGCGAGCGCCACCGTGGAATGCGTCTTGATCCTTCGCGACGTGAGGTAGTTCGACGTGTCCATGTCGCCGAGCGTCGTCGGCATGTCCTGCGCCAGCAGCACCTGCCGGCGCGTCTCCCGGTCCATCAGGTCCCGGGTGCCCAGCACGATCGGGACGTGGTCGGTGCCCAGATGCCGGGAGACCTCGGCCGCGTACGGCTCGTCGGGTGAGAAGCGGACGTCGTCCGGCTGGAACTTCTTGGCGTACTCGTCGAACGTGGTCACGAACGTCCGGACCCGCTCGCCCTCAAGCTGCCAGCGCCATTTCGCCGCGACGGCGGTCAGGGCGCTGGAGTCCACGCCGCCCGAAAGGGCCGTGCACAGCGGGACGTCCGCGACGAGTTCGCGGAGCACGATGTCCTCCAGCAGCGACCGGACATGCCGGACGGTCCCGTCGACGTCCTCGGCGTGCGGACGCGCCTCCAGCCGCCAGTACGTCGTGTCGGTCACCCCGTCGCGTCCCACGGTCAGCAGGTGGCCGGGACGCAGCTCCGCCATGTCGCGGAACACCGACTGGCCCGGCCTCTTGGCCGTGGCGAACAGCTCCCGGAGCCCGTCGGTGTCGACGACCGGGCGGACCAGCCGGTTCGCGAGCAGCGCCTTCGGCTCGGAACCGAACAGGACGCCGTCCGGCCGCACCGAGTAGAACAGCGGCTTGACGCCCAGCCGGTCGCGGACCAGCACCAGCTCCTCGCGGCGCACGTCCCAGATGGCGAACGCGAAGATGCCCTCCAGCCGCTCGGCGAAGCCGGTGCCCCACTCCAGGTAGGCGCGGAGCACCACCTCGGTGTCGCTGCGGGTGCGGAACCGCTGCCCGCGCGCCTCCAGCTCGCTGCGCAGCTGCTTGAAGTTGTAGACCTCGCCGTTGTAGACGATCACGGCGAGGGGGCGGCCGTCCTCCTCGACGGTCAGCGGCTGCGCGCCGCCGGCCAGGTCGATGATGGACGTCCGGGTGTGCCCGAGGGCGGCGTGCCCTCTGATCCACACGCCCCGCGCGTCCACGCCCCGCTTCGCGAGTGTCTCGGTCATGGCCCGCAGGGCCGGTGCCTCCCCGGCGAGATCACGCCCGAAGTCCACCCAACCGACGATGCCGCACATCCACGTCTCCCTCTCAGTTGTTCCGGCCGCGGGCCCGCGGCGGGCCTACTCGATGTGGATCGACCGGGTCGGGCAGCCGCGAGCCGCGGTCCGGACCGCCTGGTGCAGAACGTCGGGCGGGTCCGCGTCCAGGAGCTCGACGGTGCCGTCCTCGTCCTGGTCGAAGACCTCGGGGACGCGGTAGACGCACAGGCTCGCCACCGCGCACGTCTCCTTGGTCACGCTCACACGCACCGCACATCACCGTCCCGGATCGTCACCGCCGCGTGGGTCCTCCTGGAACTGTGCGGGCGGGGGGTCGCACGGGGCTCGAGGATCGGTACAGGCCCGCGTGGGGGCGTACGCGCGTCTCGACCGAGGCTCCATTCCGGTGCGGCACGGTCACCGGGACGTGTCGGCGACGGAAGGACGTCCGGTGACTGTGCGCACGGCCCCAGACATCGGTTCTGTGCAGGGGATCCTGCGCCTCGGCAACGCCTACTGCGAGGCGCAGGCGCTGCTGACGGCGGTGGAGCTCGGCCTTTTCACCGCGTTGCACAAAGCGCCGGGCACCGAGCGGGACATCCGTGACCGCCTGGCCCTCGACGGGCGCGGCCTGCGCGACTTCCTCGCGCTCCTGACCGGGCTCGGCCTGCTGGAGGAGGAGGGCGGCCGCTACCGCAACGCCGAGGGCGCCGGCCGTCACCTGGTGAGCGGCATGCCCGGGTACGTCGGCGGGTCCCTGCTGGGCGCCAAGGCGAACCTGTACCCGCTGTGGAACGGGCTGACCGAGACGCTGCGCACCGGGAGGCCGCGGGCGGAGGCCGGCGGCTTCGACGCGATGCTCGACGACCCCGTGGAGCTGCGGCGCTACGTCCGGATGATGGAGGGCGCGCTGCGGCCGCTCGTCCCGGAGCTGCTGAAGGCGGTCGACTGGCCGGCGCACCGGTCCGTCCTTGACGTCGGCGGCTGCGCGGGCGACCTGGTGGGACGTCTCGTCGCCGACCATCCGGCGCTGACCGGCCACGTGTTCGACCTTCCCCAGATGGAGGCCCCGTTCGACGAGCGGATGGCCACGCTGGGGCTGTCCGGCAGGACGGTGTTCCACGCCGGTGACTTCTTCCGCGACCCGCTCCCCCGCGCGGACGTGCTGGTCTTCGGGCACGTCCTGCACAACTGGTCGCCGGGGCGGCGGGAGATCCTGATGCGCAAGGCGTTCGAGGCCGTCAATCCCGGCGGCGTGCTTCTGGTGCACGACCGGATGCTCACCGAAGGCGGCGCGGACGTGGACGGGCTGGTCGCGAGCCTCATCATGGCCCTGGTCACCGAGGAGGGGGCGGAGTACGGCGTGGGCGAGCTGACCGCGCTGGCGGAGGCGGCCGGGTTCACGTCGATGTCCTGCCGCCCGCTCGCCGAGAACGAGACGCTGGTGCTCTGCCAGAAGGGCTGAGCGCCGCCTCACCGCGGGGGCGGGTCAGCCGCGCCGGAAGACGGCCACGGCCAGGCCCGCGAAGACGACCATGATGACGGCGCACCAGGCCAGCGCCCGCGGCACGAAGTAGCCGGCGTCGTGCCCGAGGACGTGGACGGCGTGGTCTCCCAGCGTCAGGGCCCGGACCGCGTCGGCCATCCAGGTCATCGGCTGGTTCTCGGCGAACGCGCGGAGCCAGCCCGGCATGGTGTCGACGGGCACGTACGCGCTCGACCCGAACGTCACCGGGAAGACCAGCAGGGACAGGCCCTGCGCGGCCTGCCCGTTCCGGGCCAGCAGCCCCAGCGTGATGAAGACCCAGCTGAACGCGAGCCCGAACACCAGGCACAGGCCGAACGCCGCCAGCGCGGCCAGGGCCGTGCCGTGCGGGCGGAACCCGATCCCGAATCCGACGAGGGCCGCGATCGCGAGGCTCCACGCGAGCACGGCGGTGTCGGCGAGCACCCGCCCGGTCAGCACCGCCGCGGACGGCGACGGCAGCGAGCGCAGCCGGTCGACGAACCCGGTGTGCAGGTCCTCGGCCATCACGACGGCGGTCCCGATGAGCGTGAACGGCACCCCGGCGGCGATGAAGCCGGGGACGGCGAAGTCGACGTAGTCCAGGCCCTTGTAGGTGCCGAACGCCCCGCCGAACACATAGCGGAACGTCACCAGGAACCCGACCAGCTGCACCGTCCCGACGATGACGAGCTGGGGGGTGCGCAGGAAGGTCAGCACGGCTCGTTTCGCGACGAGGAACGTGCCCATCGGCAGGCCGGCGCCCCGGCCCCCGGCGGTCGCGCTGACGGTCAAGGTCGTCTCCTCAGACATCGGTGGCGGCTTCGGCCGGGGTCTCGGCGGCGGCTTCGGCGGGGGACGTCTTTCCGGTCAGGGCGAGGAACACCTCGTCGAGGCTCGGCCCGCGCACCCCGATGTCGGCGACCGTCACCCCGGTCGCCTCCGCCGCGCGCAACCCGTCGACCAGCGCGTGAACGGCCCCGCCGTCGCCGACGCCCGCGCCGACCCGGCGAACGGCCGCGTCGATCTGCGGTTCGTGGCCCGCCCGCGCGAGCACCTCGGCGACCGCGGCGAGGTCCGCCTCGTCGCGCACGTGGACCTCCAGCACGTTGCCGCCCACCCGGCGTTTCAGCTCGGCGGGCGACCCCGCCGCCACCGCGCGGCCATGGTCGATGATCACGATGTGCCCGGCGAGCCGCTCGGCCTCGTCCAGGTACTGGGTGGTGAGCAGCACGTCGGTGCCGCGCTCGACCAGCCCGTCGATGGCGTCCCACAGGTCCAGGCGCGCCCGCGGGTCGAGGCCGGTCGTCGGCTCGTCGAGCAGCAGCAGCCGCGGCGCGCTCACCATGCTGGCGCCGAGGTCGAGCTTGCGCCGCATCCCGCCCGAGTACGTCCGGACGAGCCGGCCCGCCACGTCCGTCAGCCCGAAGTTCTCCAGGACGGCCGTCGCGGCGGCCCGGGCCGCACGGGCGGGCTGCCCGTACAGGCGCGCGACCAGCTCCAGGTTCTCGCGGCCGGTCATGGCGGGCTCCACCGACGCGAACTGCCCGGCGAGCCCGATGGCCCGGCGCACCGCCCGCGGGTCGCGGCGCACGTCGTGCCCGGCGACCCGCAGCACGCCCGCGTCCGGCTTCACCAGCGTCGCCACGGACCGGACGAACGTCGTCTTCCCGGCCCCGTTCGGCCCGAGGACCGCCACGACCTGGCGGGGCATGACGTCGAGGTCGAGCCCGTCCAACGCCGTCGTCCTGCCGAAACGCTTCACCAGGCCACGCGCCTCGATGGTCGGTTCGGTCATCGCCGCCTCCCTCCGCACACCCGGGGGCAGTCGATCACCGCGGGCTTGAGCGGCACTGGAGCCGACGGCGAGCGGCCGGTGGTGCGGTGGGACGATGCGCGTCATCTTCGCCACCTGGGCGTGGCCGTCACATCTGTACGCAATGGTTCCGCTCGCGTGGGCCTGCCGGGCCGCGGGGCACGAGGTGCTGGTCGCGAGCCCGCCGGAACTGACCGGCACGATCGCGCGCACCGGGCTGCCCGCCGCGCCGGTCGGCCGCGACGTCGACGCGGTGGCCGTCTTCCGCGACATCGTGCACCCGCCGGAGGGGCGGCCGGGCAAGGGCGGCGGCGGCCCGCGCGTCCTCGGGCTGCTGACCGAACTGGCCGAAGCCATGACCGACGACCTGGTGAAGCTCGCCGAGGGCTGGCGCGCCGACCTGATCGTGTTCGAGCCCACGGCGTTCGCCGGGCCCCTGGCCGCCGCCGCGGTCGGCGTCCCCGCGGTCCGGCACCTGTACGGGACCGACCTGCTGAGCGGGGCGGGCCGGTTCCTCCCGGACGTGCTGGCCCCGATGTGCGAGAAGCTCGGGCTGGACGGCGTCGAACCGTTCGGCGCCGCGACCGTGGACCCGTGCCCGGCCGGGCTGCAGGTCCCCACCGGCTCCCGGCGGCTGCCGATGCGCTACGTCCCCTACAACGGTGCGGGGACGCTCCCGCCGCCGAGCCCGCGCCCCGCCGCCCGCCGCCCGCGCGTGTGCGTCACCTGGGGCACCACCTACAGCAGGCTCGACCCCCGGATGTTCCTCGCCGGGGACGCCGTCCGGGCCATCGCCGGCCTGCCGGTGGACGTGATCGTGGCGGTCGCCCCCGGGCAGCGCGACCTCCTCGGCACGCTGCCGCCGGAGGCGCAGGTCGTCGAGTCCGCGCCGCTGCACCTGCTGCTGCCGAGGTGCGACGCCGTCATCGCGCAGGGCGGCGCCGGGACGATCCTCACGGCGCTGGACAACGGGCTGCCGCAGGTCCACGTCCCGCGCCTGCCCGACCATGTGCGGCACGCCGCCCGGATCGCCGAGACGGGCGCCGGGGTGGTGCTCCCCGCGCCGGGGGTGGACACCGCCGCGATCCGCGACGGGCTCACCGCCGTCCTGGACGACCCCGCACACCGGGACGCCGCGCGGGCGCTCCGGGACGAGATGCGCGAGCAGCCGCCGCCCGCGCGGGTCGTCGCCGAACTCGCGCACATCGGCGTGGGCGCCACGGCCGGCCGGTGACGACCGGGACGGCGCACGCATGACACGGCGCATCCGCACGCCACGGCGTCGAGCCGTTCGCGAGCCGCCTTCGATCTCGCGTGCACAGGCTCGGTGCGGGCCGTCCCGGCCGCACGCAGACAACGGACACGACGGGAGCACACGGTGGGTTCCTCCCCGGAATTCGAGCACGAGTCCTTCGCGCGGCGGCACCGCGGAGGGATGCTGCTGGAAAGGCACGGCCTCGACCTCTATCCGCACCCGTTCCTGGGCTTCACCCTCTCCCCGGGCCACCGCTCGGACGCCATCAACATCGACGGCGAGGGGTTCCGGCTGTCGGACTCCCCGTCGGGCACGGTCGACTGCGCCGGCTGGCTCGCCGGGGGCGGCGGCGGCATCGTGCTCGGGAACTCGGTGGCGCTCGGCCTCGGCGCGACCGCGGACCGCTTCACCCCCGCCTCGCACCTGGCGGACCTGACCGGGATCCGCTGGCTCAACCTCGGCCTGTGCGCGGCGATCTCGCTGCAGGAGGTCATCGCCGCCGCGCCTTTCCTGCACGCCGCGTCCGACGTCGCGATCATCGGCGGCGGCACCGACCTCGTCAACCAGCTGGGGTCGCTGACCCCGGACGGCGCCTACGGGACGATCTCCTACGAGCGGACGTTCGACGACCTGATCCGCGTCCCGGTGTTCGACCTCGCCGCGCTCGCCGCCGGCAAACCCGTCCCCGACCTGGACGAACGGCGCCTCGCCCAGCGCGCGACCCGGCCGTGGGACCTCGCCGAGGCACAGGCACGGATGGAGGACACGGCGCGCCGCAGGCTCCGCGACCTCGCGCTGCTCGCGCGGGCCGCCGCGCCGGGCACCCGGATCGTCCTGTGCCTGCAGCCCCTCGCCACCCCCCGCACCCGCGACCTCACGGCCGGGGAGCGGGAGCGCTTCGACTTCGACGCCCCCGTCTTCGGCATCCTGCACAGCACCCTGGAGAAGTGCTGGGACGCCTACGCCGCCCTGCTCGCGGAGGGCTGCTCCGAGCTGGGGGTGTCGTTCCTCAACATGTCCGCCGACCGGTTCGAGGGGGACGCCTTCGCCGACATCGTGCACCCGCACGACGACGGCAACCGGCAGGCGGCTCGGATGATCCGGCGGACGCTCGACGAAGCACCCCTCCCAACCCTCTGAGCTCCTCCCAACCTTTGCGAAAGGCGCATGCGATGTCCCAGGCGGCGACCACCCGGTCCGAGCAGATCCAGCAGTTGCGCGACATCCTGACCGACGTCCTGGAGGTCGAGCCGGACGAGCTGACGGAGACCAGTCACTTCGTGAACGACCACGGCGCCGACTCGCTGATGGCCATCGACATCATCTCCAGCATCGAGCGCGACATGGGCGTCCACCTGCCCAACGAGGTGCTGCCGGAACTGACCACGCTGGCGGCCGTGCTGGAGGTCCTGGAGCGCTACAGCGGAGCGTCCGATGAGTGAACGCGTGGTGGTGACCGGGCTCGGCGCCGTCAGCAGCCTCGGGACCGGGGCACACGTGTTCGCACGGGCCGTCCGCGAGGGACGCAGCGGCGTGTCGCCCATCCGGAGCTTCGACACCACCGGTTTCCCGTACACCTACGCGGGGGAGGTCGGCGACTTCGAGCCGGAGCGGATCCTGCACCGGCTGGACACCGGCGGGTGGGGACGCAGCGCCCTGTTCGCCGCGTCGGCCGCGCGGCTGGCCGTCGAGGACTCCGGCATCGACCCCGACCGCATCTCCGCGGAGGTCACCGGCTCGGCGATGGGCACCACGTTCGGCGAGTCCGCCGTCATCGAGGCGCTCACCGGCCAGTCGGTCGAGGGCGGCATGAAGGCGCTCGACCCGGCGCTCGTCCCGCAGGCCCCGGCCGGGCGGATCGCCGCCGCGGTCAACGCCGAACTGGCGCTCACCGGCGAGGCCCACACCATCGCGACGGCCTGCTCGGCGAGCAACTACGCCCTCGGCTACGCCTACGACATGATCCGCACCGGCGAGGCCGCGTTCATGCTCGCGGGCGGCGCGGACTCGGTGAACCGGTGGTCGCACGCCGGCTTCTACCGGCTCGGCGCCCTCGCCGAGTCGGTGTGCCGCCCGTTCGACGCCGGCCGCACGGGGATCCTCACCGCCGAGGGCGGCGTCGCGCTGTTCCTGGAGACGCTCGGCGGGGCGGTGGCGCGCGGCGCCCGCGTCTACGCCGAGGTGCTCGGCTACGGCGTCAACTGCGACGCCAAGCACCCCGTCGCACCCGACCCGACGAGCATCGCGGCGTGCGTCCGGGCGGCGCATCAGGACGCCGGCGTGCGCCCGGCGGACATCGACTACATCTGCGCGCACGGCACCGGAACCCCCACCAACGACGCCACCGAGGTCGCGGCGATGCGGACCGTGTTCGGCGACGCGCTGCCGCCGATCAGCTCGATCAAGTCCATGATCGGGCACACCATGGGCGCGGCCAGCGGGTTCGGCGCGCTGATCTGCTGTATGGCGCTGCACGAGGGGTTCCTGCCGCCCACCGCCAACGTGACCGAACCCGATCCGGCGCTTGGGGACGGGCTGGACTGCGTGCCGGGCACCGGCCGCGCCGCGTCCCCGCGGATCGTGCAGAACAACGGGTTCGCGTTCGGCGGCAACAACGCGATCACCGTGCTGGGGCGAGTGGCATGACGCCCGCACCCGCGGCTACAACGGCACCGGCGACCACGACCGTCGCGCCGCTCGTCATCACCGGCTGCGGAGTGGTCTCCCCCGCGGGCCACGGCCTGACGCCGCTCACCTCGGCGGGCGGGCCGCATGCCGCCGACCTCGACGCGATCGGCGGGGACTTCCCGCCGGTGGCGCTGGCCGCGGCACCGGACCTGCGGGTGGCGGAGTCCCTCGGCACGAAGGGGATCCGGTCGCTGGACCGGACCACCCTGCTCGCCCTGGTGGCCGCGCACAACGCCCTCGCGGGACTCGGCGCGCCCCTCGCCGACGCCGAACGCGCGCGGACCGGCGTCGTGATCGGCAGCAGCACCGGCAGCGTCCGCAGTTCCAGCGAGTTCTCCCGGGAGACGCTCGTGCGGGACAAGCCGTACCTGGTGCGCGCCAACCGGTTCCCCAGCGCGGTCATGAACTTCTGCGCCGGCCAGCTCGCGATCTGGAACTCCCTGCGCGGGGTGAACGCCACGATCGCGGACGGCCGCGTGTCGGGGCTGGCCGCCGTCCGCTACGCCCGCAACGCGATCGCGCGGGGCCGGGTCGACCGTGCCCTGGTCGGCGCGGCGGAGGAGCTGTGCGCGGAGTCCGCCTGGGCCTGGCACCACTCCGGCGCGCTCGCGCCGGGCGCGGCGGTCGGTGAGGGCGCGGCCGTGTTCGTCGTCGAAACACCCGGCGCCGCCGCGGCGGCAGGGCGGACGCCGCTGGCCGAGCTGCTCGCCTGCGAGGTCGGGACCCCCGGTTCCGGGGGGATGCGCACCTCACTGGCGGGGTGCGTCGACCGCGCGCTGCGGCGCAGCGGCGTGCCCGCCTCCGACGTCGGCGTCGTCTCGCTGGGCGCGACGGGCATCCGGGGGCTGCGGGCCGCCGAGGAGGACGCCGTCCGGACCGTCCTGGGCGGGCCGCCGCCGCACAGGATCCGGCCCGCGGCGCGGCTGGGCGAGAGCTACAGCGCGAGCGGCGCCCTGCAGATCGCCGCGCTCCTCGCGGCCTGGCATGCCCCGGACGCCGCGGACGCCGTGGACGCCGCCGAGGGTCCGGCGGCCGTCGTGACCTCGCTCGGGGACGACGGCCATGCCGGATGCCTCGTGATGCGCCGCCCCCAGCCCGCTTCAACCGGCCATTGAGCCCGCCGGGTCACGCTTCAGACGTGACTGCGCCAACTGCGGTATGGACCCGCTGCCCCCAGTGCTCAGAACTGATCTACGGCGGCCGCTACGAACGCATCCTGCGGACATGCCCGGGATGCGGCCGCCACGACCGGCTCACCGCCGAGCAACGCGTCGAGCAGCTCCTGGACGAGGGCTCGGCCGAGCCGCTGGCGCCCCCGCGGGTGCCGGACGACCCGCTCGGCTTCACCGACTCCCGCCCCTACGTTGAGCGGCTCCGCGAGGCCCGCGCGGAGACCGGCATGACCGACGCCGTCCTCTGCGTCACCGGGGAGGTCATCGGGCGTCCCGTGGTCGCGGCGGTCATGGACTTCCGGTTCATGGGCGGCAGCCTCGGCGGCGGTGTCGGGGAGGCCATCACCCGCGCGGCGGAGACCGCGCTGAGGCTGCGCCGGCCCCTCATCATCGTCACCGCGTCGGGCGGCGCCCGGATGCAGGAGGGCGCCCTCGCGCTGATGCAGATGGCGAAGACCAGCCAGGCGCTCGCCGAGCTGGACGAGGCAGGCATCCTCACCATCTCGCTCATCAGCGACCCGACGTACGGGGGCGTGGCCGCGTCCTACGCGACGCTGGGGGACGTCATCCTGGCCGAGCCCGGCGCGCGCGTCGGCTTCGCCGGCCCCCGGGTCATCCGGCAGACGATCCAGGCCGACCTGCCCGAGGGATTCCAGACGGCCGAGTTCCTGCTGGCCCGCGGGCTGGTGGACGCGGTCGTCCCGCGCACCGCGCTCCGGACGACGATCGCCGACCTGCTCGAATCCCAGCATCCGGTGCGTGCGCGCAAGCAGGCCCCGGCCGCCGCCGAGCCGCCGGCCACGGCCACGGCCAGAACACTGCTCATCCGCGACCCGGCGCTGCTTCCCGACCTCGACCCCGAACAGGTGATCAAGGCCGCGCGGCACGAGGACCGCCCGAACACCCTCGAATACGCGAACCAGCTGCTGGACGGCTTCCAGGAACTGCGCGGCGACCGGCTCACCGGCGACTGCCCGGCCGTCGTGGGCGGCGTCGGGCGGCTCGGCGACCGCCAGGTCGTCCTGATCGGGCACCAGAAGGGCCGCGACACCGCCGAGCGCGTGCGGCGCAACTTCGGCATGGCGCTGCCGGAGGGATACCGCAAGGCCGCGCGGCTCATGCGGCTGGCGGTCAAGCTCGGGCTGCCGATCCTCACCCTGGTCGACACGCCGGGCGCGCATCCCGGCATCGGCGCGGAGGAGCGCGGGCAGGCGTGGGCGATCGCGGAGAACATCCGGCTCATGTCCGGGCTGCCCGTCCCGGTCATCGCGGCGATCACCGGTGAGGGCGGCAGCGGCGGCGCGCTCGCGCTCGCCGTCGCCGACCGGGTGCTGGCCTGCGCCGGCGCCATGTACTCGGTGATCAGCCCGGAGGGCTGCGCGGCGATCCTGTGGAAGGACCAGTCCGCCGCGCCCCGGGCCGCCGCCGCCCTGCAGATCGGCGCCCGCGACCTGCTCGGCAACGGCATCGTCGACGCCGTCGTCCCGGAGCCGGACGGCGGCGCCCACCACGACCCCTCCCAGGCCGCCGAGCTGCTGCGCGCCGCGCTCGGCGAGGCGCTCGCGGAGGTCTCCGGTCTCCCGCCCGCGGAGCTGGTGGCGCGGCGCCGCCGCCGTTTCCGCCGGTACTAGCAGCCCACCGCAACCAGGAAGCCACCGCCACCAGGAAGCCGCCGTCCGCCGCGCCAGCCCGCGCGGTCAACGAGAGGAAGCCCGTTGTTCTCGACCATCCTGATCGCCAACCGAGGTGAGATCGCGCTCCGTGTCGCCCGCACCTGCCGCGACATGGGCATCCGAACGGTCGCGGTGTGCTCCGACAGCGACCGCGGCTCGGCGGTGACGCGCTTCGCCGACGAGTGCGTCCGCATCGGCCCCGCCGCCGCGCGGCACAGCTACCTCAACGCCGCCGCGATCGTCACGGCGGCGCTGCAGACCGGCGCCGACGCCATCCACCCCGGGTACGGGTTCCTGTCGGAGGACCCCGACTTCGCCGAGATCTGTGAGGCGGAGGGGCTGACGTTCATCGGGCCGTCGGCCGAGCTGCTCGGCCGGCTCGGCGACAAGGCGCGGGCCCGGGAGATCGCCAAGGCGGCCGGGCTGCCGGTGCTGCCGGGCAGCCCCGAGTCGCTGACGACGCTGGAACAGGCCCGCGTCATCGCCGCCGAGGTCGGCTACCCGCTGATCCTGAAGGCCACCGCGGGTGGCGGCGGGCGGGGCATGACCGTCGTCCGGAACCCCCGCGAGCTGCCCCGCGCGTGGGCGCAGGCACGCGCGAGCGCCCAGGCCGTCTTCGGGGACCCGCGCCTCTACCTGGAGCGGTACCTCGAACACGCCCGCCACATCGAGGTCCAGGTGCTCGGGGACGGGCGCGGCGGCGTCGTCCACCTCGGCGAGCGGGACTGCTCGGTGCAGCGACGCCGGCAGAAGCTCATCGAGGAGACGCCGGCGCCCGGCCTGCCCCGCGAGCTCGCCGACCGCGTCTGCGCCGCCGCGGTGCGCGCCGCCGAGCAGGTCAGCTACCCGGGGGCCGGGACCTACGAGTTCCTCGTCGACGACGACGGCGGCTTCACGTTCATGGAGGTCAACTGCCGTATCCAGGTCGAGCACCCGGTCACCGAGCTGGTCACCGGCGTCGACCTGGTCCGCGAGCAGCTGCGGGTCGCGGCCGGGTACGGGCTGTCGGTCACCCAGGACGACATCGCGCCGCGGGGCGTGTCGATCGAATGCCGCGTCAACGCCGAGGACCCGCGCCGCGGTTTCATGCCGACGCCCGGCGTCGTCGACGAGTTCCAGCCGCCCGCAGGCCCGTTCGTCCGGGTGGACACCCACGGTCACCCCGGCTTCCGCGTGACGGCCGACTACGACCCGCTGCTGGCCAAGGTCGCGGTCTGGGCCCCCGACCGGCGGCAGGCCATCGAGCGGGCCGGGCGGGCGCTGGAGGAGTTCCGCGTCTCCGGGCGGGGTGTCCGGACGACGTGCGAGTTCCTCGGTGAGGTGCTGGACGATGCCACCTTCCGCGCGGCCAAGCACACCACGAGCCTGGTCGACGAGATGGGCGTCGCCGAGCTGCGCCAGGCAGGTTGAGGCCGAGGCACGGCACGGGAAAGGGCCGGTGGTGGCCTCCCTTGGGGGCCACCACCGGCCCTCGGCGTCACCGCCCGCTAACGCGCGCAGCGTCCCTGGTGGACGCCGATGTTCGGCGGCGAGGGGATCCGGTGACCGAACAGGCCGCGGCCGCCGTCGCCGGCGATGTCGACGCCCGCGCCGATGGCCGGGGAGCCGCAGCGCAGGCGGTAACCCCACGGTCCCGAGCCCGGGTCGGTGAACCTCGGGTCCTCGGTGATCGCGTTCTGGTCGCCCGCCGGGACCTCCGTCACGTTCCGGTAGATGTTGTGGTCGTAGATCCCGACGTCGTCCACGATCGACGCGCCGGCGTCACGGCCGGAGAACACGTTGTTGGTGAACTCGATCGGCGTGTGCGGGAGGCTGCGGACCAGCCGCCCCGCGCGCTCGCTGTGGATGACGTTGTTGTAGAACTCGACGTTCTCGATCGGGTTGTCGCAGCCGTTGGACACGACGGGGATGGTGAACGTCCCGATCGCCAGGTCCAGGTCGTTCTCGCTGACGTTGTAGCGGATCTTCGCGCCGTCGCCGGACGTCCCGGCGAATGCGCAGAACAGGATGAACGGGCCGTCGTTGTCGTGGCTGTAGTTGTACTGGTAGACGAGGTCGCGGTTGCCGGCGTCGACGCTGTACGCGAACGACGGCGGGTTGCTCGAACCGCCCGTCACCTCGTTGTACTGGACGACGGGGCGGTCGGAGTTGAACGCCAGGATCCCCGCGTGGGCCTGGGTCCCGCGAAGGCCGAAGCCGTCGACCTTGTTGTGGGACGTCACGGAGTCGACGCCGTTGGACACCAGGATCCCGTCGCCGCCGGTGTCCGTGATCCGGTTCCAGGTGACGCGGACGTTCTTCATCGGCACCCAGTGGTTGGTGCCGCCCGGGTACAGGTCGCGCTTCACCCACTGCGACACGGTGCCGATCCCGACGTTGTCGATGTCGCTGATCTGGTTGCGGGTGACGCGGATCCCGTCGAAGCCGGTGGGCTTCTCGGACCCGGCGGCCTTGAACACGATGCCGCCGCTGTTCTCCTTCTCCGCCTGGAGGCAGTCGCAGCCCGGAATGTCGTGGATCTTGACGTTGTCGACCACGTAGTGCTCGCCGGTGCCGTAGTCGTCCAGCAGCACGTAGATGCCGATGCGGGGGGCGCCGTCGTCGGGGCCGGGGTTGGTGATCTCCAGTTCGCGGATCTCCCAGCCCTGGACGTCGTGCAGGAACACGGCCGCGCGGGCGCCGCCGCCGTTGATCACCGGGCGGGCGCCGTGGCCGTAGGCGTCCAGGCTGATCGGTGAACGCGCCGTCCCGGAGCCCTTCGGTTCCAGTGTCCCGTTACAGGTGGAGCCGCGGCGCAGGGAGACGGAGTCGCCGGGCTCGAACGTGACGGTGTTGACCTTGGCGAGGGTCTTCCACGCCTCGCCGGGGCTCGTGCCCGGCGCGCCGTCGTCGCCGGAGCCGCAGTCGACGAAGTACCGCGTCCCGTCGTTCCACCAGCGGTGGTGCTGCTGGGCGGCGGCCGTTCCCGTCAGGGCGAACGTCGCGCCGAGGACGGTCGCCATGACGACGGCGGCGGCCCGGCGCGTCCGGCGGATTCTGCTTCGGATCTTCTCGCGAGCGGGGTGTGAGGCTCTGCCCATCAATCTTCTCCGTGCCGGTGGTCCGGCTGCGGCCTCGTGCGCGGGACCGCGGGGAGACCGCCCGCCGGGGATCGGATGCTGACGGTGCGAGTGTGGAACCGCCGGCTCGAAGATCACTCGAATCGCGAGACGAATGGGCGGCGCTATGTCGGCCACTCCCGGAGCCGCCATGCCGAATCGGCGAACGCCAGCTCCAGCCGGGCACCGAAAAGGAACCGCTGGACGAGCAGCCGCCGCTCGCCCGGCGTGGCACCCGCGGCCACCTCGTCGATCATGTCGAGGTAGCCGTCCACGTACTCCTGCAGGTAGTCGCCGTCGGGAAGGTACCGCGCGATCCACGCTCCGTAGCGGGAGCCGGGGTCGTGACGTTCCCGGAGGTCGTCGGAGACCAGGAGGTGGAACCAGGTCATCGGCAGCAGCCCGCCGATCCCGCCGGCGAACGGGCCGGCGGGCGCGGCGAGCATGAACGAGGTGTAGGCGTGCACGTCCGGGGCGGGTCCCGAGGCGGCGGCCGGGCGGCCGAGCGACGCCGCGAGCTTGCCCAGCTCCTCGTCCAGGCGCGACAGCGACCCGAAGGTGGCACTGGCCGCCGAGGCGAGCAGCGCCCCGTGCGCGTCGTCGTCGGCGACGGCCGCGCACCCCGCCAGTGCCCGCGCGTACGCGGGCACGACGTGGTGCGCGTCCTGTTCGGCGAAGTACCACAGCGCCGCCGGTGGCAGCGTGCCGCACCGCAGCCCCTCCCAGAACGGGTGCCCGGTGATCCGGGCCACCACGGGCCGGGAGACGGCCGCCAGTTCCCCGCGCATCATCGGCTCGCGGTCACCGCGCCGCCGCGCCGGCGCCGACACCGGCCGACCGGCCCGGCACGTCGGCGTCGGCCATCTGGCCGAGCACGTCCGCGAGGACCATCTCGGGCTCCGGCAGGCGGCCGGCGCCGCGCCAGGCGACGAACGCGTCCGGCCTGACCAGGACCGCTCCGCGGGGCGACACCCCGAACGCCGCCGCCCAGTCCCGGTCCACGGCGGTGTAGTCGCCGCCGTCACCGATCTGGACCGCCCGCAGCGGGACACCGGTGCGCCCGGCGATCCGGACCGCCGCCTCGTGCCACGCGCCGCCGTCCGGTCCGGTCAGCAGCACGAACGAGTCCCAGAACAGGTCGACCGTGGAGATCTGCTTCCCGTCGCGTTCGAGCCAGACGTGCGGTGCCCGCGTCCCCGGCTCCCCGGTCAGCGTGAGCGGCTGCGTGAGCACCGGGCCGCGCTCCGCCGCCGCGACGGCCCGGGAGCCGTAGCGGTAGCCGAGCGTGATGACGATGTCGTCCACCATCTGCGCGCGGACCTCGTCGTCGGCGTACCCGTGCCGGATGCGGTTGCGGACCATCGCCTGCTCGGCCATGGCGCCGCCGACCGCGTGCCGCTCCTCGTGGTAGGTGTCCAGCAGCGCGTCGCCCGCCCAGCCGCCCAGCCGGGCCGCCAGCTTCCACGCGAGGTTGTGCGCGTCGTGGATGCCGGTGTTCGCGCCGAACCCGCCGGCCGGCGGGTGGACGTGCGCGGCGTCGCCGGCCAGGAACACCCGGCCGTCCCGGAACCGCTCCGCGACGAGCTGCGCGCCCTCCCACGGCACCTTCGCCATGATCTCGACGTCCATCGCGGGGAGCCCGGACGCCGCCCGGACGATCTCCACGCAGCGCTCGTCGGTGAAGTCCTCGGGCGTCTCGCCCTTCTCCGGGTGGTAGACGGGCGCGGCCAGCCACGGGTCGCAGCCGTGCAGCCGGGACAGCCCCGTCATCGACCCTCCCGCGGTGGCGTAGCAGAGGATGAACGGACGGTCCGCCAGCGCCGCCTCCAGCTCCGGCGCCCGGAAGTAGATGCTGAGCGCGTTGAACACGGTGCCGCGGCCGGACCGCTCGATCCCGAGGACCTGCCGGACCGTGCTGCCCGCGCCGTCCGCGCCGATCAGGTAGCGGGCCCGGACGGTGCGGACCGCACCGGTCGCGGTGTCCTCCACCTGGGCGGTGACGCCGTCAGCGTCCTGTTCGAGGGTCCGCAGCCGGACGCCGAAGCGGATCTCGGCGCCGAACTCCCGGGCCTTGCCCGCCAGCACCACCTCGTAGCGGTCCTGGCCGCAGCCCATGACCCGCTCGGGGCTGATGTCCGGGCCGTCCAGGGACGGGGCCTCCACGACCTCGGCGTCCGCGATCTCGGAGTAGGTGTTGACGCGCAGGATGCCGCCCTCGAAGAAGACGTGCGAGTCGCCGATCTCCAGCGCCCGCACCTCCTCGCCCATCCCGGCGGCGCGGAAGATCTCCATGGTGCGGGCCTGCAGGCCCGGCGCACGCGGCAGCACGGAGGTGTCGGCGCGCTTCTCCACCAGCAGCGTCCGCACGCCGTACCGGCCGAGGAACGCCGCCGCCGACAGCCCCACGGGCCCGGCGCCGACGATAAGAACGGGAACCTCGTCGTCGTAGTCACTCACCGTTGGCGTCCCAGACGTAGAAGGGTTCGGCCATCGCGTCCCGGGGCTCTTTCCAGTTCGGGTCGTACGGCCGGATGTGATGCGACAGCCGTTCGTTGATCTCGCCGTAGAGCGGGTGGCTGCGCGCCTTGTAGAGGTTGGGCGCGATGTCCTCGTCCGCCTCGACGAGATGGAAGTACAGGTCGTGGAAACGGAAGAGCGTGCGTCGTGACACGCCGATCATCCGGGGCAGGTCGCTGGCGTCGGAATCCGCGAAGATCCGCGCCACGTCGCCCGCCTCGGCCGGATCCATGTGCGCGACGATCAATGTCCGGTGCACGCCGGCCTCCTCTCGTGGTCGTCGCCATGGTCGGGCGCGGCCCTCCGGTCCCGGTCGAACCCGGCTCGAATCCGGAGGCACGCGGTGGAAGCGGGCCTCCAGCCCGGCGCGAGCGTCCCGGGGCATCGTCGGCGGCGACGTCGCCAGAGGCGCCATCGGCGTCGCCAGAGGCGCCATGTCCCCGCGCGAGGAGGGAAAGCCGTGGATCTCGGATTGGCCGGAAAACGCGTCCTGATCACCGGCGGCACCCGCGGTATCGGCCGGGAGACCGCGGTCTCCTTCGCCCGGTCCGGGGCCGCCGTCGTGGTCTGCCACCGCACCACCGGCGAGGCCGCGGAGAGCCTCGCCCGCGAGCTGAAGGCACTGGGCGGCGACCACCGGGTCGTCCAGGCCGACGTCACCGACCCGGACGGTGTCGCCGCGCTGGCGGACGCCTGCCGGGACGCGCTCGGCGGACTGGACGTCGTGGTGAACAACGTCGGCATCGACGCGCGGTCGCCGCTGGAGGAGCTGACCGCCGCGGAGTGGAGCCGCGTCCTGGAGACCAACCTGACGAGCTGCTTCACGGTGACGCAGGCGGCGCTGCCGCTGCTCGCCGACGGCGCCTCGATCATCAACGTCGGGGCCGTCGCCGGATTCCGCGGCCGGCCGGAGAGCTCCCACTACGGCGCGTCCAAGACGGCGCTCACCGGGCTGACCCGCTCGCTGGCCAAGGAGATCGGGCATCGCGGCATCCGCGTCAACGTGGTCGCGCCCGGCGTGATCGTGACCGAGCCCGGCGGCGGGCCGCCGCCCCCGGTCGCCGACATCATCCGCGGCATGACGGCGCTCGGCGAACTCGGCTCGAACGCCGACGTCGCCGGCGCGGTGCTGTTCCTGGCGAGCGACATGTCCCGGTACATCACCGGCGCCACCCTCAACGTGGACGGCGGTATCTGATGGACATCGGGATCGGGCTGCCGACGATGATCCCCGGCACCCCCGGGAGCGCTCTGCTCGGCTGGGCGCGCCGGGCCGAAGACCTCGGGTTCTCCTCGCTGGGCACCCTCGACCGGCTGATGTACGACGGTTACGAGCCGCTGACCACGCTCGCCGCCGCGGCGGGCGCCACCAGCCGCATCAGGCTGGCCACGACCATCCTGATCGCCGCCTACCGCGGCGACCGGGCGCTGCTGATCAAGCAGCTCGCGAGCGTGGACCGGCTGTCGGGCGGGCGGCTCACGATCGGCGTCGCGGCCGGCGGGCGCGCCGACGACTACGACGCCTGCGGGACGCCCTACGCCGGGCGGGGACGCCGGCTCGACGCGCTCCTCGGCGAGCTGCGCGGCTTCTGCGACGGGACGGGCGACGGCCCGGTGCCCGGCCCCGTCCCGGCGGGCGGCTGCCCGCCGCTGCTGGTCGGCGGCCATTCCGACGCGGCCATGGAACGCGCCGCCGCCTACGGCGACGGCTGGATCGCGGGCGGCAGCTCCGCCGCCGGCTACGGGGAGCTGGCGGGCCGCGCCCGCAAGGCGTGGGCGTCGGCCGGGCGGACCGGCGAACCGCGGCTCGTCGCCATCGCCTACGTGGCCCTGGGCGCCGGGGCGCGTGAGCGGGCCGAGCGCTACCTGGTCGACTACTACTCCTTCATCGGCTGGAAGGCCGAGATGGCGGTGCGGAGCGTGATCACCGACGAGGGGCGGCTCCGCGAGTTCGTCGACGGGTACCGGGACGTGGGCTGCGACGAGCTGATCCTGTTCCCGTGCGTCGAGGAGCCCGCGCAGGCGGACGTGATCGCCCGCGCCCTCCGGATGTGACCGCGCCCCGGATGTGACCGGCCCCCGGGTTCATGTGTTCTTCAGGAGCCCGGCGTCTACCGACAGGTCGGCGCCGGTGACGCTCGGGACCCGCCCGGACGCCAGCAGCACCACCAGTGCCGCGATCTCCGACGGCTCCACCATCGCCCCGGTGGTCAGCCCGGCCCGGCCGGGCACCGCCGCGACGAACTCCTCCGGCGACATCCCCGACTTCTCGACGATCTCCGGCTTGGTCCAGATCCTCGTCCGGACCGGGCCTGGCGAGATCGTGTTCACGCGCACCCCCCGCGGCGAGAACTCCAGCGACAGCGACTTGCCGAGATTGGACAGCGCGGCCTTCGCCGCCGCGTAGTGCGCGAGCTGCGGGTCCGCCGCGCGCGAGTTCGCCGACCCGATGTTGACGAGCGTCCCGCCACGCTCGACCAGGCTCGGCAGCGCCGCACGGCTGGCCCGCACCGTGCTGAAGAGGTTCAGCTCGAACGACCGCCGCCACACGTCGTCGTCGATGTCGAGGAAGCTCGCCGCCCAGCTGACGCCCCCGCCGACGTTGTTGACGAGGACGTCCAGGCCGCCGAACTCCTCGATCGCCGCCTCCACCAGCAGCCGCGGGCCGTCCTCCGTGGCGAGGTCGACCTCCATCGTGTGCTTGGTGACCGCGCGCAGCTCCGGCCCGACGGTGCGCGCCCCGCCGAACACCTCGGCGCCCGCGTCGGCCAGCGCCCCGGCGACGGCCAGGCCGATCCCCTGGCCCGCGCCCGTGACCACGGCCTTCTTGCCGGCCAGTTCCAGTTCCATGCCGTCTCCTGTTCCCGCGCCCCCGGGCTCAGCCGGGGCCGCGCTTGTCGGTGAGGAATCCTCCGGTCGGTCCGTCCGCCGGGAGCGTCGCCGCGTCGGCGATGAACGGGGCCACGTCCTCGGGCATCCGCCGCTGGCCCGGCATCATCCGGGTCCGGACCCGTCCCGGGTTCACCGCGTTCACCAGCACGCCCGTCCCCTCGGTCTGCGCGGCCAGCAGCGAGGCGAGCCCGTTGAGCGCGCTCTTGGAGATGGAGTAGCCCGGGGCGCCGCCGAACAGCCGGCCGCCGAACTCCGCCGTGGTACCGCTGGAGATGATCACCACGCGGCCCCAGCCGCGCTCGACCATGCCGGGCACGAACGCCTGCGCGACACGCCACGTCCCGAGCAGGTTCACCCTCAGCGTCTCGTCGACGAGGTCCACCGGAACCGACAGCGGGTCGGTGCCCGCGTCCAGGAGGACGCCGGCGTTGCACACGAGCACGTCGACCGGTCCGGCGTCGGCGGCGACGCGCTTGGGCGCGTCCGGGTCGGTGACGTCCAGCCCGTGGCCCGCGACGTCCGGACCGAGCCGCGCGGCCGTCTCGCGGGCATCGCCGGCGGTCCGCGCGGTCACGACCAGGCGCAGGCCGCGGCGGTGCAGTTCGGCGGCGACGGCGCGGCCGATGCCGCGGCCGGCGCCGGTGATCAGGGCGGTGCGCGGCCCGCCGGCCGCGTGCGCGTCATCCATCCGCGCATCGTCGCCGGGCCGCCTCGATCCCCGCTGGAGGGCCGCTCGCGGACGCCCCTCGACGCCGCCGGGACGGGTTCGCGGCCGGTGCTCCAGCCGCCCTCGACCCGGACTACAGACGCTCGATCGCAGAGTCGGTGACATGGCGGAGCGGCACGCGCTCCTAGATCCCCAGCGGAGACACGATGCACCATCACACTCTCGCGGCGTCGGGAACCGACCCGAACCTGGAACTCACCCTCAAGGTCCTCCCGGCCGTGATCGTCATCCTCATCGTCTCGGCCCTGTGCGGGCGCCTCGCGAACCGGCTCTGGCAGCCGCGCGTGCTGGGTGAGATGGTCGCCGGCGTCCTGCTCGGCCCGACCCTGTTCGGCTGGCTCTTCCCCGACGTCCAGGCCAGGATCTTCCCGCCCGAGGTGACACCCGTCCTGTACGTGCTGAGCACCATCGGGCTCACCCTGTACATGTTCCTCGTCGGCGCAGGCATGGAGCACGGCGGCTCGGGACCGCGGCAGCCCGCCCACCAGCCGGCGGTGGTGGCGATCGCGGGAATCCTGCCCTCGATGGTCCTCGGCATGGCCGCGGGGCTGCTGCTGTGGAGCTCGCTGTCCGATCCCGGCATCGGCCGGTGGTTCTTCGCCGCCTTCCTCGGCGGCGCGCTGTCGATCACCGCCTTCCCGATGCTGGCGCGCATCCTCTACGAGCGCGGGCTGGAGAACTCGCCGCTGGGCAGGCTGTCGCTGATGGCGGGGGGCGTCGACGACGCGGTGGCCTGGTGCGTCCTGGCGGTCCTGACCGCGATCCACGTCGACTCCGGCCCCGGCGGCGCGGCCCGCACGATCGGGCTGGCGGTCCTGTTCGTGGTGCTGATGCTGACCGTCGCGTCGCGGTTGCTGCGCGCCCTCGGGCGGCATGTGCTGCGGTCCGGGCAGATCAGCAACGGCGCCATGTACCTGGTGATCCTCGTCCCGCTCACCGCGGGCTGGTTCACCGACTGGATCGGCATCTACTCGGTGTTCGGCGGGTTCATCGCGGGGCTGGCCATGCCGCGCGACGCCGCCTTCCGGCGGATGCTGCACGGCCGGATGATGGACGTGGTCTCCACCCTCCTGCTGCCGATCTTCTTCGCCTTCTCCGGGCTCAACACCCGGCTGGACGGCCTCGGCGGCGGCGCGATGCTGCTGGCGTTCGTGGCGATCCTGCTGGCCGGGTTCGCCGGCAAGTACTTCGGCTGCTCACTGGCCATGCGGTCGCTCGGTTTCGGCTGGCGTGAGTCCACCGCGGTCGGCGCCCTGATGAACGCCCGCGGGCTGATGATCCTGATCTTCATCAACATCGGGCTGGCGCAGGGAATGATCGGCCAGCGGGTGTTCGCGATGCTGGTGCTGGTGGCCGTGCTCACCACGGCGGCGGCGATGCCGCTCTACAAGGCGTCGATGCCGGACCGGCTGGAGCGGGCCCAGCGGACCGAGCCGTCCGGGGACAAGGAACTCGCGACCGCGGCCTGACGGCCGGGCGACCCGGGGCCGGCACGCGCACGCGCCGGTCCCGGATCACGCGGTCACACCTGCCGCTGGTAGACGCGAAGCGCCAGCGTCGACAGCCAGAAGCCGACGAGCGCGACCACCAGCAGCCCGAACCCCCGGTCGAGGACGTGGCCCCAGGCGACGTCGTCGCGGATCGACTGCCGTCCGACCTGGACGAGCCAGTTCACCGGGTTCACGGTGGCGATGGTGCTCATCCAGCCCGGCATCTCGTGCCGCGGGACGAAGATCTCCGAGAGGAACACCAGCGGCAGCACCATGAGCTGGGCGATGCCGACCACCGCCTGGTGGCTGCGGGTGAGCAGACCCAGCACGTTCGACATCGAGGCGAACGCGACGGTGCTGAGGGTGATGCAGCCGAAGAACGTCAGCAGGATGGGGGCGCCGCCGGGGAACCGCGCCCCGAGGCACACCCCGATGACCAGGATGAGGGCGCTCTGGGCGAGCACCACGATGGCCTGCTGGGCCAGCCGCCCGGCGATCAGCGCCCAGCGCTGGACGGGGGTCACCAGGAACCGGTTGAGCATGCCCTGGTCCATCTCGACCACGAAGACCATCCCGCTCCAACCGCTGGCGAACACGGCCGTCAGCGCGACGATCCCGGGGGTCAGGAAGATGATGTAGGAGCCGTCGGTGATCCGGGTCTCCATGATCGGCGCCATCAGCTGACCGAACAGCAGCAGCCAGACCACGGGCTGGATGAGGGCGGCCAGGACGTAGGACGGCTGGCGGACGGTGTTGCGCAGATCGCGGACGGTCATGTGATAGAGCTGCACGGCGCTCTCGTTCATCGGCTCGGCGCCTCCTGGGCGCTGCGGAGCAGGCGGCCGGCATGGCGGAGGTAGACGTCTCCGATCGTGGGGGCCGACAGGGTCAGCGACACCACCCGGACGCCCGCCGACTCCAGCGCCGCCACCAGGTACGGGGCGCTGACGGCGCCGCGCTCGACCCTGGCGCTGAGGCCGCAGCCCGCGACCACGATGTTGCCCACCCCCTCGACGCCCGCCAACGCTTTGCGCACCTTGCCCTCGCCCGGCGGTTCCACCAGCTCCACCCGCAGCGCGTCCCCGCCCGCCTCGCGTTTGAGCTGGCCCGGCGACCCCATCGCAACGATCTTGCCCCGGTCGAGGATGGCGAGCGTGCTGGCGAGCTCGTCGACCTCTTCCAGATAGTGGGTGGACAGCACGACCGTGATGCCGACGGCGGCCATGCCGAAGATCTCGGCCCACAGGTCGGTGCGCGTCTCCGGATCGAGCCCGGTCGTGGGTTCGTCCAGGAACAGCACGTGCGGCTCGTGGACCAGGCCCAGGGCGACGTCGAGCCGGCGGCGCATGCCGCCGGAGTAGGTCCGGGCCGGACGGTCGGCGAGGTCCGCCAGGGCGAACCGTTCGAGGAGGGAGTCCACCCGGTTCCGCAGGACCCGCCCGTTCAGCCCGTACAGCCGGCCCTGCAGGGTGAGGGCCTCCCTGCTGGTGGCGCATGGATCGACGCCGCTCTGCTGGGTGACGCAGCCGATTCTCCGGCGGGCCTGGGCCGGTTCCCGGACGACGTCCACGCCGGCGACCCGGACGCCGCCGGATCCTGGCCGGGTCAGCGTCGTGAGGATCTTGATGATGGTGGACTTGCCCGCGCCGCTGGGCCCGAGCAGGCCGAACACCGTGCCATTCCTGACCGAGAACGAGATCCCGTCCACGGCGCGGACGCCGTTGGAGTAGGTCTTGGTGAGGTCCTTGACCTCAATGGCCGTGCCGTTAATGGCCGTGCTGTCAAGGGTCGTGCTGTCAAAGGTCATCAGCGCACTCCCACAGAGGTGATCGTCCGGCGATCGTGGCCGGGGAGGCGATCGGCGACCCAGGGGAGCATCGCCGTTCTCTCGCTCGCCCCCGCCGGCACCGTCAAAACTTCATTGCCCCGCGCGGCGCCCGCCGGCCGCCGGGACCGATTGTCAGTGCATGCTCTCCTCCTCGGTGAACCCGCGGTCGGCGGTGACCTCGGCGTGCCAGCGCCGCCAGGCGTCGAGGTCCTCGTAGGCGCCGCCCTGGAACTCGGTGATGAGCGCGCGCACCCAGCACTGCTCGGCGCGCAGGAGCGCCTCGTGGTATTCGGTCTCGATCATGAACAGCCGGCGCAGCCCGGACTCGCGCATCCGCTCCATGAACCCCCTGACCTCGGCGAGCCGGCCGTCCAGCGCCTTGATCCGCTCTTCGAGCAGGCGGATCACCTCCTCTGGCAGCAGCACCGGCAGCAGCGACAGCCCGGACTCGAACTCCGGATACTCCTTGGCGGGGGTGCGCAGGATCTCGCTGAGCCAGTCCTTCAGCTCCGTCCGGCCGGACACGGTCAGCGCGTACACGGTGCGTTCCGGGCGGCGCCCCTCCCGGAAGGTGTCCACAGGCTCGATGAAACCGGCGCGGGCCAGCGCGTCGACAACGGTGTACAGCGATCCGTAATTCATCCGGACGCTCTGCTCCTTGCCGCGCGTCTTGAGCATCCCGGCCAGTTCGTACGGGTGCATGGACCGCTCGAAAAGTGCTGCGAGCACCGCTAATGCCAGCGGATTTGAGACTTTTCGCTTCACCACTGAAAACTCCCCGTGAACAGATACTCCAGCACGAGTATACGGAGCCGGAGATTCAAATACCAGATGACAACCTGTCAAGGTCATGTTTGATTTTCTCAGGGCGCCAGAAATGGGTCAGCACCATCGTCCGCGGACAATGGCGCTGAGCTGCGAATATGTAAACGGCGCCCGGCGGCACGGTGAAATGTGCGGGGCGGGCGAACCGGCGGTCACATGATCAGGACGACGGCCGCGGCGAGGTTGACGGCCAGTGCCGACAGGGCCAGCGCCGAACGCACCGCGTTCCACCGCCGCCAGCGGCTGCGCCGCTCCGGCCAGTCGGCCGGCAGCGACGCCGGGTCCTGCGCCGCCACCCAGTGGTTGATCGGCACGTTCTTGGTGATCGACACCGTGATCACCGACGCCATCACCAGTCCCGCCGCGCCGCCGAGCAGCCGCAGCGCCGTCCCCGGCCCGGCCGCCGCCAGCGCCAGGTCCGCCAGCACCGTCAGCAGGATGGTGATCGGCATGAACGGGTCGTAGCGGGTCGCCAGGAACCCGTGGGCGTGCACGTACTGCTCGCCGGGCAGCGCCAGCAGCAGCGGGACGCCCCCCAGCACGGTCGCGCTGAACACCCCCACCGCGATCGCGTTGCCCATCAACGCGATCAGCATCAGGATCTCCGACATCCGCGCCTCCTTCCGTCCGTCCGCGCTGCCGTCCAGCCGCACACCGCCCCTCAGGGGACCGCGCGCACCACCAGCGCCGAGTTGAACCCGCCGTATCCCCGCGCGACGACCAGGGCGCACCGCACCGGCGCCGGGCGGGGCCGCCCGATCACCAGATCCAGACCGCCCGCGCCCTCCCGGACGCCCACCGTCGGCGGGATCACCGCGTCGCGGACCGACAGCAGCGCCGACACGGTGTCCAGCGCCGCGCCGCCCGCGTACAGGCGTCCGGTCATCGTCTTCGGCGCGGTGACCGGCACGGCCCCCGGACCGAAGACGCCGTTCAGCGCGTCCGCCTCGATCCGGTCCAGTTCCGGCACGCCCATCGCGTCGGCGAACACGACGTCCACGTCACCGGGCTCGGCGCCCGCGTCGGCGAGCGCGTTCTCGATCGCCCGCCGCAGTGACGGCGGGCGGCTCGAACCGGGCGGCGGGTCGAACGTGACGCCGTACCCGGCGATCTCGCCGTAGACGCGCGGGGCGCCCCGCCGGGCCGCATGCCCGGCGTCCTCGACGATCAGCAGCGCGCCGCCCTCGCCCGGCAGGTACCCGCAGGCGTCCGGGTCGAAGGGCAGGTAGGCCCGCGCCGGGTCGGTCCGGACGCTGAGCCGCCCCGAACTGAGCTGCGCGACCAGCCCGTACGGGCACAGCGAGGCGTCGGCGCCGCCGCTGACCGCGACCCGGGTGCCGTCGCGCAGCAGCCGGCGCGCGTGCGCGAGCGCGTCCAGCCCGCCCGCCTGCTCGGTGGCGATCACGCCGCACGGGCCGCGCATGCCGTGCCGGATGGAGATCTGGCCCGTGGTCGCCGCGTAGAACCACGCGATCGACTGGTAGGCGCCGACGAAACCCGGCCCCCGCCCCCACAGGTTCACCATCTCCCGCTGCCCGAACTCGGTGCCGCCGGACGAGGCGGCGGTGACCACCGCCATCTCGTACTCGGGCAGGTCCGCCGGGTCGACCTCGGCGTCGGCGAGCGCGAGCCGCGCCGCCGCCAGGCCCATGTGGGTCCAGTGGTCGGTCTGCGGGATCGCGCGGCTCGGCACGTGGTCCGCCGCCGTGAACCCGCGGACCTCGCCGGCCAGCCGCACCGGGTAGGACGACGGGTCGAACCGGGTGATCGGCCCGAGGCCCCGGCGTCCCTCCAGCGTCGCGGCCCAGTAGTCGTCCGTCCCGAGCCCCAGCGGCGTGATGACGCCGAGGCCCGTGACGACCGGCGCGGCCACGCGCGTCCCCGGACGTTCCCCCACCCGGTCGGGCGCGGTCACGGGGCCTCCCCCGGCCGCGCCAGCAGCATCGCGGTCTGGAAACCGCCGAAGCCGCTGCCGACGCTGAGCACGACGTCGGTGCGGTGGTCGCGCGCCGCGAGCGGCACGTAGTCCAGGTCGCAGTCCGGATCGGGGGTGTGCAGGTTGGCGGTCGGCGGCACCACGTCGTGCTCGATCGCCAGCGCGCTCGCGGCGACCTCGATGGAGCCGATCGCGCCCAGCGAATGCCCGACCATCGACTTGATCGAGCTGACCGGCACCTCGTAGGCGCGGTGCCCGAGGCTCCGCTTGAACGCGGCGGTCTCGTGGCGGTCGTTCTGCTTGGTGCCCGACCCGTGGGCGTTGATGTAGTCGATGTCGTCCGGTCCGAGCCCCGACTGCCGCATGGCGACGCTGATGGCCTCGGCCATCTCGCGGCCGTCCGGCTTGAGGCCGGTCATGTGGAAGGCGTTGCTCCGGCTCGCGAACCCGGCGATCTCGGCATAGACGTGGGCGCCCCGGGCACGCGCGGCGGACAGTTCCTCCAGCACGAAGACCGCCGAGCCCTCCCCGAGCACGAAGCCGTCCCGGTCCCGGTCGAACGGCCGGGACGCGTGCTCGGCGTCGGCGTTGTTGGGCGTGGTCGCCTTGATCGCGTCGAAGCAGCCGGAGGTGATCGGGGAGATCGGCGCGTCCGTCGCCCCGGCGATCATGACGTCGGCGGCGCCCTCCCGGATGAGCTGCGCGCCGTGCGCGACGGCGTCCAGCCCGGACGTGCAGCCGGTGGAGATCAGCGACACCGGCCCCTCGGCGGCGGCGCGCCAGGCGACCTCCACCGCCAGCGTGCTCGGCACCATGTATCCGTACAGCTGCGGGACGCCGTACTCGTGGTCGACCTCCCACTGCCGTCCGCCGTCGCTGAGGACGATGTACTCCTGTTCGAGCCCCATCGTGCAGCCGACCGCGCTGCCGAGGCTGACCCCCACCCGCTCCGGCCGCAGCGCGCCCTTCTCCAGCCCGCTGTCGGCGATGGCCTCGTCGGCGGCCACCGACCCGAGCTGCGCGGCGCGGTCCATCCGCCGGATCTCCTGCGGCGTGAGTCCCTGCGCCGCCGGGTCGAAGTCGCATTCGGCGGCCACCCGCGACCGGAACCCGGTCGGGTCGAACAGCGAGATCGTGCGGGTCGCGGTCCGGCCGGCGGTCAGCAGGCCCCAGAAGGCCTTCGCGCCGATCCCGCCCGGGGCCACCACGCCGATCCCGGTGATGACCGCCCTGCGTTCGCTCCTCACGGTCAGCCGACCTTCGGCGCCGACTCGGCGGGGTGCGGCAGCGGCTCGGTGTCGACGTGGCCGAGATCGGGCCGCGGCGCCAGCGGGCTCAGGTGGAACACGACGAACGCCTGCTCGGCGCCGTCGTTCTCCAGCCGGTGCCGGTCGTTGATGGCGACCATCAGGGAGTCGCCGGGGCCGAGCCGGACGGTCTCGTCCTCGACCCTCATCAGCAGCGAGCCGCGGACGACGTACAGGAACTCCTCGGAGTACGGGTGCCGGTGCTCGGAGACGAACTCACCGGGCTCCAGGGTCAGCTCTCCCATGAATCCGGACGTGGACTTGACGGTCTTGGGGCTCAGCAGCACCCGGATGTCCCCACCGCGGCGGCGGTTGGGCACGACATCAGCGGCGGTGACCTTCTGAGCTCGCGGTGTGGACACGAAACGGCTCCTTAACCAGACGGTCCCGTGACGGGATCACCGCACCAACGGTGACGGGCGTCGCTTGACCGGCGATGCAGAAGCGCTGGAAGCGCCGTCCTGAACGGGGGCCGAGCGACGCCGGGGGACGCTGCGCGGCCCAAGCGGTCTTCGAGCGGCCGGCCGGAGACTGCACCGGACGGACCGGACGGACCGGAACGGGAGGGCCATGCGAAACCCTGACTCGCGGACACCCGACCCCGTCCTCCCGCGGCGGCTCCGCGCGGCGTTCGGCAGATTCGCCACGGGCGTCGCCGTCGTGACCGCCGCGAGCCCGGACGGGACCCCCGTCGGGATGACGGTGAACTCGTTCACCTCGGTGTCCCTCGATCCCCCGCTGGTCCTGTTCTGCGTCGGCCGCGGGTCCCGCCTGCACCCGGTGTTCGCCGGGGCGGAGACGTTCGCGGTGAACGTCCTGCGCGAGGGGCAGCTCGCGCTCTGCCGGCGCTTCGCCAGCCCCGGCTTCGACCGCTTCGACACCATCGAGCCGCGGGCGGGCAGCACCGGCGTCCCGCTGCTGCCGAGCGCGCTGGCCGTCTTCGAGTGCGTCGAGCCGCAGACCGTCCCCGCCGGCGACCACGACGTCATCATCGGCCGGGTCGCGGCGCTGGAGACCGCCCCGGACGACCACGCCGAGCCGCTGGTGTTCTTCGGCGGCGGCTACCGCTTCCTCAGCACCGAATTCCAATGGTGGTCCGCCTGGCACTCCTAGCCCGCGGACGCAGACAAGGAGAACACGATGACGAGTCCCGTCCAGGCGCCGCCCTTCGCACCCGCGAAGGTGTACGCGCTCAGCACCGCGTTCTGGCAGACGAAACTGATCATGACGGCGGGGGAGCTGGAGATCTTCGCTCGGCTCGCCGAAGGCCCCGCCACCGTGGAGGGGCTCGCCGAGAAGCTGTCCCTGCACTCGCCCGTGCTCCACGACTTCCTGGACGCCCTGGTCGCGCTGGGCCTGCTCGAAAGGGAGGGGGACCGGTACGCCAACAGCCCCGAGGCCGACTACTACCTCGTCCCGGGCAAGCGCTACTACATGGGCCACTACCTCACCTTCGTCGACAAGTTCATGCGCCCGACGTGGGACGGGCTCGGCGAGGTGCTGCGGACGGGCAAGCCGCCGGAGCCGCAGGCGCCGCCGCAGGAGGCCGCGCCCGGCAAGGAGGGCTCCGAGTTCTTCGAGCACACCTACGCGAACGTGGACCTCCAGCGCATGTTCATGGAGGCGCAGGACTCCCTCAGCAGCGAGGTCGCCTGGGAGCTGAGCCGGCGGATCGACTGGAGCGGCTGGACGCGGCTCGTCGACCTCGGCGGCGCCCGCGGCAACACCGCCGGGATCCTGCTGCAGGCCCACCCGCACCTCACCGCGACCGTGTTCGACATGCCGCCGATCGAGCCGCTGTTCCACGAGCACATGCAGCGCCTCGGCGTCCAGGACCGGGCGAGCTACCAGGGCGGGGACTGGTTCGAGAACCCGCTCCCCGAGGGCGACGTGCTGCTGTGCGGCCACGCGCTGCACAACTGGACCGCCGAGCAGCGCAAGACCGTGATCGGCAAGGCGTACGAGGCGGTCCGGCCCGGCGGCGTGTTCATGGTCCACGACCTGATGATCGACGAGGACCGCAGCCGGCTGAACCCGCTGATGCTGAGCCTGGCGATGACCCTCAGCGTCGGAGGGTCCGGCTACAAGGCCGGGGAGTGCGCCGGCTGGATGGGCGAGGCCGGCTTCACCGGCGTCGAGACCGTCCCGCTGCAGGACTACGACGGCCACACGGTCGTCATCGGGCACAAGCCGGGGTAGAAACCGGAGCAGAACCGCTCGATCCGGTTCCGCCGACAGGGGCGGGACCGGATCGAGTGCGTTCGGGGTGACTCTGGTGCGGTCAGGCGCGGAGCTGCTCGACCATGGCCCATTCGTCGAAGACGTTCAGGTCGTCGACGACGAGGCCGTCGCGCACCGTCCAGATCTGGACGCCGGACGCGGCCACCGTCCGTCCCGTCGGCGGGATGCCCCGGTACTCGCCCACGTGCTCGCCCCGGGCCGTGAAGTGGGTGACGACGAGGTCCCCTTCGGCCACCTGGACGTCGACGGTGATCGTAAGGCCGGCGAACGCCGAGCGGATCCGGCGGATGCTGTGCCGGGGCCCGTCCGGGCCGACGCGCCGCCCGCGCAGCGTGAAGTCCGCCGCGAAGACGCTGGAGGCGAGGTCGAGATCGCCCCGGCACCAGCCCCGCTCCAGCCAGCGCCGGGCGAGCGCCTTGTTCGCCTCCTGGACGTCCACGGCGGTGTCCGCGGTACCGGTCATCGCGAGCCCACGCCCGGCGGCGGCCCCACCTGCTCCAGCCCCTCGACGTGGTACCGCGCCGCCAGCTCGATCATGTCGGGCGGCGACGGCGGCCCGCCGTCCGCCATGAGTTCGCTCAGCCCCTCGAAGAAGCCCTCCACTCCCCCCGGTGTGGCGACGACGAGGAGCTTGCTCGGCCCGTCGGAGATGTTGCGGAACTTGTGCGGCACGCCGCGCGGCCCGTACACCAGCCGCCCGGCCGGCGCCTCGTACTCCTCGTCGCCGAGGACGATCGAGTAGCGGCCCTCGATGACGTAGAACGCCTCGTCCTCGGCCTCGTGGATGTGCAGCGGCGGGCCCCCGCCGGGGGAGGTGGTCACCTCGAAGAACGAGTAGAGGCCGCCGGTGTCCTCGGCGCGGAGCAGGAACCGTCCCTCCTCGCCCAGCCAGCGGACCGGCGCCACCTCGTCGCGCGCGACGACTTTTCCGGGGGTGTGGGTCATTACCCCGCCTCCATTCAAAGAATCCTTTCCCGTAATCGTCGGACGCTCGCCGGAATTAGTCAACAGCAAATTCTTCCAGCTATTCACCAGTCATTCTCTAGCCGCCCGCGAGACAATTGTCGCGCCGACCGTGAGGAGCTGGAAATGCCGAACAGCGTCATGACCGACATCGACATCGACGCCCCGCCGGAGCGCGTGTGGGAGGTGCTGACCGACCTCGCCGCCTATCCCCGGTGGAATCCGTTCATCGTCCGTGCGGAAGGCACGCCGGCCCCGGGCGCGCGGCTCAAGCTGCGCATCAAGTCGTCGGCCGGGTGGAGCGCCACCAACAAGGCCAGGGTCCTGGACGCCGTCCCCGGTGTGGTGCTGCGCTGGTCGGCCCGCCTCATTCCCATTCCGGGCCTGGCCGCCGGACGCCACGAATTCGCGCTCAGCGCCACGGAGACCGGCACCCGCCTCCGCCACTCCGAGCAGTTCTCCGGCGCGCTCGTCCCGCTGATCGGCAAGCTGCTCGTCAAGACCGAGCGCGACTTCCGGCTCCTGAACGAGGCCCTGAAGAAGGAGAGCGAGAACGCCTGACCCCGTTCTCCCATCAGTGCGGGATTCCGCCGATCAGATCACGCGCGCCTTTGCGCAGCAGGTCACCCGCCACGTACGCGCCCAGATCCTCGCCCTTGTCCGGCTCCGACCACTCGTGCGAGTGCACGAACTTGGACCCGTCACGGGTGAAGACCATCCCGCGCAAGGTCAGTTGCCCGTCCCGCTCCAGCCGCGCATGACCCGCGATCGGGCTGTTGCAGTGTCCTTGGAGCCCGTGCAACATCGTGCGCTCCGCGCTCACGCACCGCCGCGTGTCCCGGTGATCCAACAGTCGCACCAATTCCACGATGTCGGAATCGGCACGACGGCAATCCACCGCCAACACCCCCGCCCCCACCGCCGGGATGATGTCGAGCGCCTGACCCGCCCGATCAACGCCCAGCCGCTCCAGGCTCGCCCGCGCCAACACGATCGCGTCGAACTCCTCTCCCGAGTCCAACCGCCCAAGCCGGGAGTTGACGTTGCCGCGCAGGTACTCCACCCGCAGATCCGACCGGATCTGCCCGAGCTGCGCTCGCCGCCGCACCGCCGACGTCCCCACCCGAGCGCCCGGCGGCAGATCCGCCATGCACTGCACCTTGCTCGCCATCGGGAACAGCATCACGTCGGACGTGTCATCACGCTGCACGTAGGCGGCGAATACCAGCCCATCGGGGCGCGGGACATCACCGGGCACGTCCTTGAGGCAGTGCACCGCCACATCCACCCGGCCCGTCAACAACGCCCGGTCGATCTCCCGCATGAACGCGCCCTTGCCGCCCAGCTCACCCAAGTGGCCCCGGTGCCGATCCCCTGCCGTCTGAATCCCGATCACCTCGACGCGGACGTCGGCCAGCTCTTCCAGCCGCGCCGCCACGCTGCGCGCCTGCACCATCGCCAGCGGAGACGTCCGCGTGCCCAGCCGCAGCGCCCCACCCCCGCCCGACCACGAGAACACCGGCTCCACCACACCCGAGCCGGCCGGAACCAGATCCGTCACCGTCGACACACCACCCGCACCGCCGGACACTCCCTCACGCCGCACCCTCACCCTCCGTTCACTCGCAGGTGACCCACCATCTCGTCGTCTCCGCAGGGCATCACGGTCAAGCCCACTCCCGGCGCGGAAACATGCGGTCCTTCAGCAGCAGGTCCAGGGCTTCGGCCGCCGCCTTCACATCCCCGCACGGCGAGACGAACCCCGCGCGCCCGTTGCCTGCCTCGAAGTAGCCCCACGCCTCGCCCGGCAGCGCCCGCACCGTCACCACGGCCCCGATGTCGTCGGCCGCCCCGCTGGCGTACACCCACAGCAGCGGCACCGGGAACCGGAACTCCCGCTTGTCGTACAACCCGACGCACCGCCAGCCCAGCGGCATCAGCGCGACCCGCAGGACCTCCAGTTTCCGCACCGCCGGGTCATGGCCCCGCAACGTCCGAGCCTCCAGGACGAGCCGCCATCGGCCGACCGCCTGAACCAGACCCCGCGCCACCGCACACGCCCCTTTCGCTCCTGATCCGCTCGCTTCTGCCCCGATTCGCCGCCCGTCATGGCGGACGCCAATCACGTCACCTGGCAACGCGCCCACACCGTTTTCCCGTGTGGCTCGGTCCGGTACACGCCGCATTCGGCGGCCAGTGTCTCCACGATCGGCAGCCCCCGGCCGCTCAGTCCCTCCGCGTCGTGCTTGCGTGCCGGCATGCCATCGCAGGAGTCCCACACCTCCAGCAGCACTCCGCGCGCCTCACGCGTGAACCGCACGCGGATCTCTCGCTCGGAGGGCGCGTGCTGGACCGCGTTCGTCACCAGCTCACTGGCGATCAAGGTCACGTCGTCGCGCAGCACCGCCAGCCCCCACGACGCCAGGCGCAGCTCCACCATCGTCCGGACCTGCCCCGGAGCCGTCCGCGCCGCGAGAAGCCCCATGTCCAACCTGCTCGCCGTGCTGATGCAGGCCCCCACCGTGTAGCCGCTCATCACGACCACCGGGCCAGTTGCCGCAGGACCAGCACGGCCCGCTCCGCCGCCGCGCCCTCGTGCCCTACCTCGCCGAGCACATGGCCGCGCTCACCACCCCAGCGGAACCGCCGACCATCACACGCGATCACCTGTTCACTACGCGCACCCAGCGACGCCAAGAGCGTTCCCCCGTGCACCTCCGCCCGGAGACCTCGTTGCGCAAGCTGCGCCGCCAGCTCCTCCAGCGGTTTGCCCGTAACATCTGCCATGGGCCGGAACCACCTTCCGGTCAAGGGCTCGGCCAGCGGGGCAATCGCTGCGTCCGAGCCCGTCCTGTCGTGGAGCATTGAGGATGCGCGCCCTCGTATGGACGCCTGAACACCGTTCCCAGGACGTCTAGGACGTTTTCGAGTTACCGTTGAGAACGTCCCGTCCGTCCCGGCAAAGGGGTTGTAAGCGTGACGAACGACGCGCTACGACAGGCCATGACCAGTGCGAGACTGACGGAGCAGGAACTCGCCGAAGCATGCCGAGTGGACGTTAAGACCGTGGCCCGGTGGGTAGCCGAGGAAGGTCGCACACCGCACCCGCGTCACCGCTGGGCAGCCTCGGACGCCTTGGGAGTTGATGAGGGCATGTTGTGGCCTGATGCCATCCGCAAGAACGTGAAGACTGGGCCCGACCGCGAAGTCATCGCGGTGTATCCCTACCGGTCTGCCTGCCCCAAATCCGTTTGGCGTCGCCTCATAGGCGAGGCGAACAAGGAACTGACCTTCGCCGGCTACACGAACTACTTCCTGTGGCTGGAGATCCCCAACCTTCGAACCATCCTCCGCCGTAAGGCCGAACGCGGCTGTCGAGTCCGGTTCTTGATCGGAGACCCCGACAGCGAAGTCACACGACGCCGCGAGGAACTCGAATCCGTGCCGCTCACCGTAGGCACCCGGATCAAGATCACACTTGACGAACTGTCCAAGATCGTGAGTGTGCCGGGCATCGAAGCGCGCTTTGGCGATGATCACATCGCCATAAGCGTCTTCATCTTCGATGACGAAATGCTCGTGACCCCACACCTTGCGCATCTCGTGGGGCACGACTCCCCGCTGCTGCACATACAACGCCAGCAGGAAGACGGGCTATACGACCGATTCGCCTACCATGCCGCCGAGCTTTGGAATGGCGGACGTGCCATCGCAGAACTTGCCACCCGGTAGCAGCACTTGCCTGGATCGCCACGGCAACGCAACGGCCGTAGCCGCGGCGCGGTACAAATCCTTGGCTGAGCATGCGACGCGTGGGTGGACGCGCCGAAGTCTCCCGCGCGCGGTCGCATGGTGACGCGGTTTCACCATCGCCGCCCGTCCACCGAATGACTCCCTGGAGATTCTGCCCGACACGAGGAGATGAGCACGTGGGGTCAGCGCGGTACAAGGACATCGCCGACGACTTGCTACGGCGCATTGACGCAGGTGAGTGGCAGTCGGGCGAGACCCTGCCGCCGATGGAGAAGCTTGCGGAACACTACGAGGCCAGCCGCAACGCCGTAGCCCGCGCAGTAGGCAAGCTGGCGAAGCAAGGTCGTTTGGTCTCAGTGCCTCGCCGGGGGACCGTGGTCCGACCCAAGCACCGCAAGACCGTGATGCGGACCGACCTCGTGAAGCGGAACACCAGGCATCAGAGAGACGGGAAGGACATCGCTGGTGGTTACAGCTTCCCCGCCGCCATGGGCAACGAACTCTGGACCCATCACATCAAGCCGGACGTCCGCAAGGCTCCGATTGATGACGCCCGCCTCGCCCACATGTTGAACGTCCCGGTCGGGGAGACGATCTTGAGGCGTCTGCGTGTAACCGGCCCCGAAGGCGAACCCGCGTTCCAGATCTCCACCACGTGGATACATCCACGCATCACCACCGAGATCCCCGACGTCGAAGACCCTTACGGCACAGGCCCCGGAGCCTGGATCGATGCCATCGAGGCATCAGGGCACGGTCCGCTGGAGTGGCTTGAACGTCGCCGCGTGCGGATGCCGACCCCCGACGAAGCCAAGCTGTTGCTCATACCCGCCGAACTCCCCGTCTGGGAGATCGTCCGAATCAGCTACAGCGCCAAAGACGAGAACGCCGTAGACGTCACACAGGTCATCATCCCCGGTGACCGCATGGAGGAAGTCTCTCGATTGCGTCGCGACGAATCGGCACAGTGGCCTCACCGCTCCGACGGACCGGACGGACCACGAGTCGCACCCACCGCTTAACGCGACTGAGCCGTACGCGCGGGTGGCGGATGCGCCGAGGTCTTCCGCGCGCAGCCAGGAACCGGCCGCTCCCGGAGGGTGGGGCGGCCGGTTCCTTGTGGTGGGTCAGGAGATCTTCTTGCGGCGGATGGCCGCTCTGCCGATGGCCTCCAGGGTGCCGGAGGCCAGTTCCTTGGCGGCCGGCGGGCCGTCCTTGATGGCCCACGTCATGAAGCGGGCGAGGTCCATGGTCGTCGGGTGCAGATCGTGGTTGTCCGGGTCCTTGTAGCCGAAGGCCGCCGGCGGGAGGTCCGAGTCGAGGACCATGCGCAGGATCTTGTGCGCGGCGTCGTCGGCGCTGACCTCGCCGACCTCGAACTTCGCGACCGTCTCCACCATGGTGTCCCACATGGCCTTCGTCTCCGGCTCGTCCGGCCACCAGAACCCCGTGTTGGGGGCGTCCTCCAGGTCCTTGTAGACCTGCTCGTCACCGCTGAGGTTGTAGCGGAGCTGCGCCCGGGTGAGGCGCATGGCCCCGTAGTTGGAGCTGAAGCCCCAGATCCTGAATATCGCGTCCCACAGCTTGAAATGCGGGAACGCCAGCAGCGAGGTGTCGCACAGCTCGTCGTTGTAGGTCAGCAGGCCCTGCTGGAGCCGCTCCACGTACTCGTAGCGCTCCTCGGAGAAGTCGTCGTCCTTGAGCGAGTCGAGAATGCGCCACGCGACCGCGTCAATGAGCTCGACGGTATTGGACATGCCGCGCGAGAACAGCGGGTCGATGAACCCGGCGGCATGCGACATCATGCACCAGCGGTGCCCGACCGTCTTCTTCGACGAGTACTGCACCCGGCCCGTGGATACCCATTCGCGAACGCGGCGCGCACCCCGGAACTGGCGTTTCACGGCCGGGAACTTGTCGACGAACGAGTAGAACTCCTCCTCCGCCGTCATGTCGGCGGGCTTCGGATGCACCCGGGTGTCGAGGACGAGGCCGACGCTGCACAGCGGGTTGGTGGACTTCTTGCGGTTGTCGAACGGGATGATCCAGAAGAACCCGCGGTCGAACGTGTGGTGCAGCGTGCCCTGGTGCCACGGCAGCGGAGGCCGCTGCGCCTTCGGCCAGTCCACCATGTGGTCGAACGCCGGGACGTCCACCATGTGGGTGAACAGCGACCGCGTGCTGGTCTTGAACCGGCAGGGGTCGTCGCGCAGGTCGAGCTTGTCGGCGACCGGGGAGCGGAAGCCGCTGCCGTCCACCAGGTAGCGGGCGCGGATGACCTCGCCGTTCTGCCCGGTGACGGTCACGGCGTCGTCGGCGAAGTCGATGTCGGCCACCCGCCAGTTCTGGCGGGGCACGCACCCGTACTTGACCGCGACGTGGAACATGTAGGAGTCGCTGTCCTGCCGGAAGATGTGCGTGGCCTTGTAGAGGGCCTTCGGCACGCCGGCCAGGATCGTCTCGTCCGGGTCGGGTTCCTCGCCCGGCCGGTGCGACACGAACGCGAAGTGCCGCTTCAGGCCGAACGTCGTGCCGATCTTCTTGTCGACCTCGTTGATGCTCTCCAGCGTCGTGATCTCCGGCACGCCGTAGCGGGCGGCGAGCATCTGCAGCCGGACGAGGAAGTGCGGGATCGTCGACTCGCCCACGGCGAACCGCGGATGCGTCACGCCGTCGACCAGGACGACGTTCGCGCCGTTCCTCGCCAGGATGGCGCCGAGCATGGAACCCGACATCCCCGATCCGATGATCAAGACGTCGCAGTCGGTTTGCTTGTCCATCTGCCCTCGCTTCTCTAGGTGCGGGCGGACTTCACACCAGCGCCGTCCCGCCGTCCACGAGGAGGTAGGCACCGGTCATGTACTCGGCGGAGTCGGCCGCCAGGAACGCGATCACCTCGGCGACGTCCTCGGGCACGCCGTTGCGCCGGATCGCGGCGCGTTGCGCGTTGGCGCGCAGGGCGGGCTCGGGGAGCCCGTCGGCGACGCGGGTGAGGATGAGGCCCGGCGCCACCCCGTTGACGCGGACGCCGTGCTGGCCGACCTCCTGCGCCAGCGACTTGACCGCCGCCTCCACCGTCGCCTTGGCCATGGACAGCCCCAGGAACCCGGGCGCGGGGGTGCGCGAGAGCGCGGCGCCGACGGCGACGACGGAGCCGCGCCCGCGTTCCACCATCGCGGGCAGCACCGCGGCGACCGGGTTCAGCATCGCGTGCATCTGGCGCCGCACCGTCCGGTCGACGACGTCCATCGGGGTGGCGGTGAAGGGCGCGAAGCCGACGTCCTCGGCGTAGAGCCCGGTCGCGTTCGTCACCAGGACGTCGATGGGCCCGAGTTCGTTCCGGGTCCGTTCCACCATCGCCCGGACCTGGTCGCCGTCGGTCACGTCGGCCTGGACGGCCAGCGCCCGGCCCCCCGCCGCCCTGATCGACTCGGCCATCTCCTTGGCCGGGGTCTCACCCCGCAGGTAGTTCACCGTGACCGCCGCCCCGCGGGAGGCGAGCATCCAGGCGGTCGCGGCGCCGATGCCGCTGCTCGCCCCGGTCACCAGCGCGACCTTTCCGTGGAAGGACGGCGCCTGCGGCTTCACCGGAAGCATGTCCATGGTCACGATCCCTTCGTCTCGGGGACGCCCGAAGCGTCGTAGGAGACCCCGGTGAGCTTCTCCGAGACCTGCCACAGCCGCCGGCCGAGATCGGGGTCCTCGGCCCGGTCGGGCGTCTTGACCCTGCCGACGGGGCCGCGGATCTGGACCCGTCCCTGGGGGGCGTAGCTCTCGCCGGGGACGACCCCGGCCGCGCAGGCCGCGTACAGCGACGGCCACGCGCCCTGCTCGGTCGGCTTGGCGACCAGCGCCGTGGTGAACCGGTACCAGAGCTCCTGGATCCGGTTGTTCGCCATCCGGGGTCCGACGTAGAGGACGTCGGTCGCCGCGTACCCGGGGTGCGCCGCGACTCCGGCGAGCCCCCGGCCGGCGTAGCGGCGCGACAATTCCTTGGCGAACACGAGGTTGGCCATCTTGGCCTGCGTGTAGGCGGCGGACTTGTTGTACTTCCGCTCACCCTGCAGATTGTCAAAGTCGATCTTGCCCCAGTAGTTGACGCCGAAGGTGGTGAGGTTCACCACCCGGCCACCGGGACGCGCCAGCAATACGGGGAGCAGCAGGCCGGTCAGTGCGAAGTGCCCCAGATAGTTGGTGGCGAACTGCAGCTCGAAACCGTCCGGCGTGAGCGTGAACGGGGTGGCCATCACGCCGGCATTGTTGATGAGAATGTCGAGACAGGGCCGGTCGGCGGTGTATCCGGCGGCGAACTCGCGCACCGACTCCAGGTTCGCCACGTCCAGCGGCCGGTACTCGGCGGCCGCGCCCGGGACCAGGCGCCGCAGTTCCGCCAGCGCCCGCTCCGCGCGTCCCTCGTCGCGGCAGGCCAGCGTGACCTCCGCACCGTGCCGCGCCAGTTCCAGCGCTGTGTGAAAGCCCAGGCCGGCGTTCGCTCCGGTCACCACCGCCGTCCGGCCGGAAAGGTCGGGCAACTCGTCCGGTGTCCACTTCGGCATCGTCGATCCTCTCCGGGCCCGCCGCTGCGCCCTCGGGCCACCCGGCCAGTGTGACGGGTGCCGATAAAACGGCGGCTAAGCACAGGAAAGGCGACGCCTCCCATCTTGACAGCACAATTACGGCTGGTTAGCCTCGAAAACGAATGATGCGATTCCACGTCCCGGAAGGTGTTTTACCATGCCCGAAAAGAGCCAGCAGGAAAGGAATAAGAAAATCCTTGTCCGCTCGCTGGACATTCTCCGCGGAAAGGCCGACCCGGAGATGGCCAAGAACCTTTACACGGCGGACTACGACGACCACAGCGGCGCCCCGCAGCGCGGCCCGGACCGGGTCCTGGCGGTGGGCGAGGCGGCGCGCAAGGCCTTCCCCGACCTCGACTACGACATCGAGGAGATCATCGCCGAGGGTGACATCGTCGCCTGGCGGATGGTGATGAAGGGGACGCACGAGGGCCCGCTGCCGGGGTCCGGGCTGCCCGGCACCGGCAAGCGGGTCAGCGTCCGGCAGCAGCACATGGTCCGCTTCGAGGGCGAGCGGATCGCCGAGCACTGGGCGATCCGGGACGACCTCGGGATGATGCAGCAGCTGGGCGTCATCCCCGCCCCCGGCGGCCCGCCGCCCGGCGGGCCGGGCGGGCCGAAGCCGCCGGGAGCGAGGTAGCGGCCGGAGGCGGCGGTCACCGGCCGCCGCCTTCCAGCCAGCGCGGCCGCTTCGCGTAGCGGGGCAGCCACACCTTCGCGTAGAGCAGCCGCACCGGCGGCGGGACGCGGCGCAGCACGGCGGCGCGGTCGGCCGGAAGCGCGTCGCCGAGCAGCCAGGGGAAGAACTCCGGCGCCGACTTCAGCGCCGCGAGCCCGTTGCCGCGCATGTCGGCGAGGCACTTCTCCCACGCCGCCGCCGGCATCGCCGCCCGCACCAGCGGCAGCGCGTCCCGCTCCTCGTGGTCGAGGTGCCCGCCGACCTCGCCGGCGAACGCGTGCGCGGCCTTCGCCAGTGCGTCGCCGTCCCCGCCGGACGGCCTCGCGAGCGCGGCGTCCACATCGGCGATCAGCGGGTCGATGCGGGCGTGCTCGTCCTCCATCGCCGACAGCACGGCCAGGTCGTCGGGACGGTCCCGCAGTCCGGCGCGCATCCGCGGCCACATGTGCCGGTCCTCGCCGTCGTGGTGGCTGCCCAGCATGGCCTTCAGCGTCCCCCAGCCGAGGAGCACCGCCTCGTGGCCGCGCGCGTCGCCCGGCCGGAGCCTCTCGGCCGCGCGGGCCAGGTGGTCCAGGTCGCGCCGGAGCGCGTTGTGCGTGGCCTGCATCAGGGCCATGTCGTAGTCGGCGGGCATTTCGGTCCCCCTCAGTACTGGCAGTTGCTGATCAGCGTGTGCGCCGCGGCCAGATAACGGTCGTCCGGGCTGAGCGCGTGCTCGCGCAGGCACGCCTCCGTGAGCTTGATGGCGTGCTCCTCGCCGAGTTCGACCGCGTCGGCGGCCAGCACGCGGCCCGGCGGAGGGCGGTACCCCTCGGCCGCCGCGGGACCCGCGCCGGGCATCGAGGGGACCGCCTTCCACACCGCGGTGGCCACCGTGGCGACGGCCCGGTAGGAGCTCACCGCCAGGTCGTCCGGCAGGATCGGCAGCACCAGCCGCAGTGCGGCGGGCGCCGTGACCGCGTGCACTTGCGGGACGGGCGGGTGCGGCGCGAGCCGGGCGTACGTGCCGGCGTGCAGGGCGGTGAGCTCGCTCAGCGCGGCCGGGACCTCCGCCGCCGTGGTCACCGCGGGCCCCTCGGCCCGCAGCTTCCGCGGCACCGGTGTGTGCCGCGCCGCCCAGTACGCCATCCCGCGCGCGAGCTCGTTGAGCTGCAGTTCGCTCGGCTCCGGGACGGTGCTCAGCGTCCTCACCGCGTGCGCGGTGCGGATCAGGCCGTGGGTGAACGCCGACAGCGCCCCCTCCATCAGGGACGGCCACCAGCTCACCAGCACCTCGCGCCAGGGACGCTCGCTGAGCCGCCACTCGAAGTACTGGACCCAGTCGGCGACCCTTCGGTAGTCGCCGAGCGCCGCCCGGCGCGCCTCCACCGGGTCCTCCGGCAGCAGCCCGCCCGCGGCGGGCGGCACGTGGTGGCCGCGCCGCCGGCCGTTGGTCTCGATCCAGCGCGGGATGACGTCGTGGCAGCCGAGGACCGCCAGCGTCTCGGCGACCATGGGCGCGTGGACGGCGAAGTCCGGGCCGAACTCGAATCCCGTCTCCCAGAGCCGGTCGAGCGCGTCGTCGACGGAGTCGGCATAGCGGCCGACGCCGAAGTCCGCGCCGGAGCCGGAGTCGGAGCCGGCGTGGCGGTTCGCGCCGGAATCGGCGCAGCGGTCGATGCCGGGCCTCAATCTGTTCTCCTTCCCTCCGCCAGGACCATCGCCCCGTACATCTGGAACCCGCCCTGGGTGTCGCGCAGGGCGGCCTCCTCGCGCATGGACCGCGCGCGGTCCGCCGGGACGACGCCGAGTTCGCCGGCGCGGCGCAGCGCGTCCATCAGGCCGGTGAGCCCGTCGGCCTCCGCGACGGTCCGCAGCACCACGGGCATGACGGTGACGCGGACGTCCCGCAGCCCGACCGCGCCCAGCAGGCCGTGCAGGCGCCGACCGATCCACGGGTTGCGGATGTTGTTGAACCACCAGGTGAGGACGGTGCGCGCCGCCTCCCGGTCGGTCAGGTCGGGTGCCCACATGCCGTGGTCGGGGTCGGCGATGAGGACGCGCCCGCCCGGCTTGACGACGCGCAGCATCTCCCGGACGGCGCCCGCCGGGTCGTCCAGGTGCTGGACCATCCGCTCCGACCGGACGACGTCGAAGTCGCCGTCGGGGAACGGCAGCGAGTACGCGTCGGCGACGTGGAACAGGGCGTCCACGCCAGTGACCCGGCTCCGGCGCACGGCGCCCGAGACGGCCTCCTCCTGCACGTCGACGCCGACGGCCACGCCGCCGGGGCCGACCCGCCTGGCGATTTCCAGGACGTCGGTCCCGTTGCCGCATCCGATGTCCAGCACCCGGTCGCCGGGCCCGCACGCGAGCCGGCGCAGGATCGCGGCCTTGACGGCCTCCAGTGAGCCGGCCGCGTCGTCCAGGTACTCCTCGGCCGGCCGGCCGAGCAGCGTCGTGGTGTTGCCCGGCTCACCGCCGTTGTTCGCCTCGGTCATGGTCGTCAAGCCCCCTTCTCCGGCTGGAGCTCCCGCTCCGGCACCGGACCCGGCGCGCTTCGCCGGGTCAGGCCGCTCGGCCACCAGACGCGGTCACCGATGTCGTAGGTGAGCGCGGGAACCAGCAGCGAGCGGACGATCAAGGTGTCGATCAGCACCCCGAACGCGATCACGAATCCCTGCTCGGCGAAGCCGACGACGGGCAGGGTCACCAGGACGCTGAACGTGGCCGCCAGCACGATGCCGGCCGAGGTGATCACACCGCCGGTGCTGGTCAGGGCCTTGAGGGTGCCTTCGCGTGTGCCGTGCGTCCGGGTCTCCTCGCGGACGCGGCTGGTGAGGAAGATGTTGTAGTCGACCCCGAGCGCCACCAGGAACACGAAGCAGAGCAGGGGGAGCTGCGCGTCCTGGCCGGACCAGTCGAAGCCGTACTCGAACACGAGCGTCGAGATGCCGAGCGTCGCGCCGAACGACAGCGCCACGGTCAGGATGAGCAGGACCGACAGCGTGATCGCGCGCAGCAGGCAGAACAGCACCAGGAGGATGACCACCAGGACGAGCGGGATCACCAGCCACGCGTCCCGCACGTTGGTGTTGAGCTGGTCGAGCCCGATCGCGGCGGGCCCGCCGACCTGCGCGTCGGCGCCCGTGACCGCGTGCACCCGGTCGCGGAGCGTCTCGACGGCCTGCCGTTCCTCGCCGGTGCCGGGCTCGGCCTGCAGCGTGACCGTCAGCTGCACCTTCCCGTCGACGCGTCCGACCTCCTCGGCCGCGCCGGCGCCGGCCGCGAGCACCGCCGCCTTCACCTCCTCCGCCCGGTCCACGTTGGCGATCACCGTCGCGGGGTTGCTGTTCCCGGCGGGGAAGTGCGCCGAGATGAGGCTCTCCCCGCGCTCGGACTCGGAGGTCGTGGTGAACATCGTCTGCTGCGGGACGTTGAAGGCGAGCAGCCCCAGCATCCCCGTCGCGAGCGCGACGGAGGTCAGCGTCCAGACGCGGCGCGGCCGGGCCGAGACGAGGGCGGCCGCGCGGGTCCAGATGCCGAGGACGCGCTTGGTGTCGCCGAGGTGCGGGACCTTGGGCCAGAACAGCCAGCGGCCCAGGATGACCAGCAGCGCGGGCAGCAGCGTCAGCATGGCGAGCACGGCGGAGACGACCGCGATGATCCCGACGGGCGCGAGCGCGAGGGTGGCGTTCAGGTCGGCGACCCCCAGGCACAGCAGACCGAGGCCGACCGTCCCGCCGGAGGCGACGATGGTCCCGGACGTGCGGCGCAGCGTCACGGCCATCGCCTGGTGCCGATCCTCGTGCCGGGCGAGTTCCTCCCGGTACCGGGCGATCAGCAGCAGGGCGTAGTCGGTGCCCGCGCCGTAGATGAGGATGCTCAGCACACCGGTCGACATCGAGTTGATGACCAGGTCGGTGTTCTTGATCAGGCCGTAGGTGAACGCGCTGCCGAGCTGGTTGGCGACCGCGACCGACACGAGCGGCACCAGGAACAGGAACGGGCTGCGGTAGATGACCAGCAGGAGGACGGCGACCACGACGACCGGGATGACGACGAGCGTGAACTCCATGTCCCTGAAGATCAGGAACTGGTCGGCGTCGCGTCCGGCGGGTCCGGTCACCTTGATGTCGAGACCGGCGGCCGGTTCGCCCAGCTGCTCGCGCATGGCGTCGACCGAGTCGAGGATGTAGGCGCCCTCCTGCTTGTTCTCCGGCGCCACCAGCGGGATCTGGTAGAACAGCGCCTCACCGTCGCGGGCGGTGGCGGGCTGCTCCGGCTTGACCTCCGGGGTGTACTCCCGCATCAGCGCCTGCTGGTCGGCGGCGGCGCGCTGCTTGTCCGCCTCGGTCAGCCCGCCGTCCCGCTCGTACACGACGATGGCCGGGTTGACCCGGCCCTGCGGGAACTTCTGCTGGGCTTCGAGGACGGCGGTGGACTCGGCGCTCTTGGGCAGGTAGCCGAGCCGGTCGTTGTTGACGGCGTCGAACAGCTGCCCGGCGAACGGCGCCGCGGCCATCAGGATGATGATCCAGGCCACCAGCACGAGCCATTTGGCCCGCCGGCCCGCTGGAAACGCCAGATATCGAGACATCCCTACCTCCGAAGACGACGTCGAGCGATCATATACATGGCTATTATTGTCATGACTATCATCCGAAGGGAAGGGCCCTGAGGCCGAAACGAGACCCCCGGGCCGCAAGAGGCCGGGCCGGTACGGCACCCGTCCCGGCTCCGGTTCAGTGACCGCTCAGCCCCAGACCAGCGCCGCGCCGAGGATGGCCACACCGAATCCCGCCAGCGCGAAGAGCGTCCGCACACGGTTGGCCGCCGCCCACCTCGCCCGGACGCCCTGCCAGCCCTCAGGCGGAGCCTCGGCGTCCCAGCGGTCCACGACGCGGTTGAACCGGACGTTCCACCGCTCCGACACCACCGCGACCCCGACGATGCACAGCCCGGCGAGCGCGATCGCGACCCGCGGCCACAGCCCGCCGGCCACGATCACCAGCAGCGCGCAGACCGCCAGCGCGACCTTGTTCACCCTCGGCATCAGCGGGTCGAAACGCCGGTCCAGCAGCCGGTGCACCTGCACATAGCGCTCACCAGGCAGCGCGCCCACCGCCGGGACGATCGCCACCTCCACCGCGAACAGCACCCCGGCCAGCGTCCCCGACAGCAGCAGGAACACCGCGAGGAGCACGTCGACGGCCATCAGAACCGCACGTCCATCATCTGCTGGTAGCTCTGCTTGCGGCCCACCCTGTCGAAGAAGGCGCGCATGAACAGGTCACGGCCCGCGCACACCGGACGGCTGCGCCAGCGCCCCATCGCGCCGATCGTCCACGCGGTCTGCACCATGCCGCTCACCCGCTCGTGGCGCAGGTCCTCGTAGGCGGCCACCGCGTCGGGCACGTCGTCGTGCTCGGACAGCATCCGGACCAGGCCGACCGCGTCCTCGATGGCCTGCCCGGCGCCCTGGCTCAGGTTCAGCGTCATCGGGTGCGCGGCGTCGCCCACCAGCACCACCCGGCCGCTGCCCCATCCGCCGCAGCGGTCCGGCGGGCGGTCGAAGATGCCGATCGGGAGGATCGCCTCCTCCGTCGTGGACGCGATGATGCCCGGGACGGGGTCCGGCCAGTCGCGGTACGCCTCCATCATCACCTCACGCCGGCTCTTCACCAGCATGTCGAACGAGGCGCCGACGCTGTCGGCGGTGATGGCGTCCCAGTAGACCTCGTCCTCGTTCAGCCGCATGTACAGGAAGCGCAGCCCTCCCCGGCCCCAGAGGTTGAAGAACGTCCCTGTCGGCACGACGTCCTCGCCGGGCAGCCGGGTGATCGCCTGCCAGGCCGTGTAGCCGGCGTACCGCAGCGGCAGGTCGTGTCCCTTGCGGAGGTCGTCGCGGACGGTGGAGCGGACGCCGTCCGCGCCGATCAGCACGTCGGCGCGCAGCTCGGCGCCGTCGTCGAGGCGGACCGTGACACCGTCGCCGTCCTGGGAGAACCCGGCGCAGCGGGTCCCCAGCCGGACGCAGTCGCCCGCCGCCTCCATCAGCACCGTGTTGAGCGCCGACCGCCGCAGCCCGAGGGCGGGCGCACCATGCCGCCCGGCCTCGGACGCGACGTCCCAGCGGGCGAGCCGCCGGTTCCGGTCGGAACGGAACTCGTGGTGGACGATCTCGACCCCGGCCTCGGCGACCGGCTCGTCGAGCTTCAGCTCGCGCAGGGCGAGCAGCGCGTTGTGCCAGAGCATGAACCCGCCGCCGGTCAGTAGCCGGTCCGGGGTCGAGCGGCGTTCGAGGACGACGGTGTCGATCCCCGCACGGCGCAGCGCGATCGCGGTCGTCAGACCACCGATCCCCGCGCCGGCGACGATCGCGTTCCGCACGGCGGCCATGCCGGTCCCTCCCTGTTCGGTGTGGGGTCTCTCGGAGACCCGCGATCACAGACTGTCGAGCCGCGCGCGGACCTCGTAGATGCGCCGCTCCACGCCGCCGTCCCCCCAGTACGGGAGCATCGGCGCCGCCATCTCCAGGTGCTCGGGCGCGTCCTCCCACGCCCGGAACTTCTCCTCGCTCTCCCATTCCGCGAGCAGGATGTAGCTGTCGCCGTCGCGGAGCAGCTCGTCGTCGAGATGGCCCGGCGTGCCGCGCACGGTCGCGGTCACCGTGCGGTACGCCTCCTCGAACCTCTCCCTGTCCTCCGCACGCGGGGTCGCTCTGACCAGGACCCGTACGGTCATCGCCGTCGCCTTCCTCTCCGATCGCAAAGACTCGCCGGCCGACCGCCCGCGCTCATGCGCGAGCGATGATCTCCAGTACCTGCTTGCTCGCCGACTCGCGGAGCGGCTCGAACGCGGCGGACATCGCACGCCGTCCCGCGCTCCGCTCGAACGCCCGCAGGGCGTCGCGGCTCTCCCAGTCGCCGGTGATGACGTACAGCCGACGCTGCTCGGCGTCGCACATCATGGCCTGGCCGAGGCTGCCCTGGACGGGGTCGGCCATCGCGTTTCTCCAGACCTCCTCGAAGGTGCTCTCGCAGCCCTCGCGCACCATCATCGTGAGCACGGCGCGGATCATGGTTCTCCCTTCTCCGGCGGGACAACGCCGTCGAAACGACCCGTGTGGATCGGTTGGCGGAGGATCGGCGCCCCGGTCATCGGTCCCACGCGCCCCACTGCGGCAAGGCGCGCCCGTCCGCGGCGAGGATCGCCTGGTGCAGCGACTGCAGATCGGGACCGGGCTCGACCCCGAGTTCGGTGACGAAGTCGCGGCGAAGCTCGCGGAACACCTGGAGCGCGTCCCCGCGCCGTCCCGCCTCGCTCAGCGCGACCATCAGCTGATAGTGGATCCGCTCGCGAAGCGGATGGTCCGCCGCGAGGGCGCGCAGCTCGGAGACGACGTCGGCGTTCCCGCCGAGCCGGGCCTCCAGCTCCAGACGCCGCTCGATCGCGGTGACGCGGGACTCGTCCAGGCGGGCCGCGACCCCCTCCAGCAGCGGAGACGACCGGACATCGGCCAGTGCCGGACCCCGCCACAGGGCGGTTGCGCTCCGGTAGTGCCGCAGCGCGTCCGCGAGCTCACCGGCCTCCCGCGCGGCCCGGCCGAGATCGCACAGCCGGCGGAACCGGGCGAGGTCGAGGTCGTCGTCGTCGATCTCCAGCCGGTAGCCCGGCGCCCGCGTCACGATCGCCGGGCGCGCGCCGGGGGCGGCGGCCAGGCCCGCGAGGACCTGGCGCAGCTGCGTCATGTAGACGCGCAACGCCTTGAGCGCCGTCCGCGGCGGCTGGTCGCCCCACAGCTCGGCTATGAGCGCGTCCGTCGAGACGACGGTGCCGCGGCGCGCCAGCAGGATCGCCAGCAGAGCCCTCGGCTTGTGCGCGCGCGGCGTCCGGACGCGCTGCCCTTCGTAGATCTCCAGCGGGCCCAGCACCACGAACCGCGGCCCCGCCGTGACCAGCGGACCTCGTGCCGGCGCACCCACGTCGCCGTCCGCGGGGAAGACGGCGGGTGGTTCGGTGATGGCGGCTGAGGTTCTCATCGTTTCCGCCCCTGATTCGCTGGTGCCCGCCCGGCTCAGTGCCCGGCCGGATGGGTTTCGACGGAGAGCTCCGAGACGCAGCGCATCAGGGCGTTGCGGAAGTTCTCCTGGAACTCCTCGGGCGACGACGCCGCCTTCCGGTCCGTGAGGTAGGGCGCCAGCTTCTCCTCCAGATTGTGGACGCCCTGCTGGCGGGCCATGTGCCGGGCGATCGCGATGAAGTCGCCCTCGTAATGGATGATGCGCACCATGAACTCGTCCTTGACGAAGACCGCGGTGCCGAGCAGCCGGCCGACGTCCTGGCCCTTGTCATCGCGCATGTCGGGGGTGTCCACTCGCTGGAACCCCTCGAAGATCTCCGCCAGCGCGTCTTCGCTGCCCACCTTGACCCGGTAGCGGATCGCTGCGTACGGCATCGGAACCTCCAATGTCCGAGGTGATCTGTTGGCCTTCATCGCACACGCGCCCGCTTGAGGCTCGCTGGACGGGCGGGCACGTCCCGGCGGGGTCAGCCGCGGCCGACGTGCTCGGCCAGGACGGCCAGGTCCCGGTCGCCGTCGCCGCGCTCGACGGCCCGCGCGACGATCTCCAGGACGCGTTCGGCGAGCGGAAGGTCCGCCCCGGCACCGTCCGCCAGCTCGATCGCGTACCGCAGGTCCTTGGCCATGAGGCTGCTGCGGAACGCCGCGGGGGTGTAGCGGCGCTCCCGCATGATGGCGGCGCGGAACGTCATCACCATCGAGCTGACCCCGCTGCCGCCGATGCATTCCAGGATCTCGTCGCGGTCCAGCCCGCCGCTCTCGCCGAGCGACACCGCCTCGGCCAGCGCCGCGATCTCGGCACCGATCAGCACGTTGAGCACCAGCTTCATCGTCGCCGCCGCGCCCGCGCCGCCGAAGTAGCGCACCTCCCGGCCGAGGTCGGAAAGGACGTCGCGCACCGCGTCCACGTCCGCCCGGTCGCCCGCGGCCATCACCCGCATCTCGCCGGACCGGGCCTGCAGCGGGTTGCCGAGCACGCACGCCTCGACCCTGCGCGCCCCCAGGTCGGCGAGCCGCCCGGCGGCCTCCCGGGCGAAGGCGGGGGTGACGGTGGAGGTGTCGATGACCGGGGTTCCCGGGGCCAGCCCGTGGACCGCGTCCCCGAACAGCACCTTCTCGACCGCGGCCTCGTCGGCGAGGCTGACGATCACCACGTCCGCGTCCCGCGCCGCGTCGGCCGCCGTCCGCGCCGCCCGGGCCCCGGCTTCGACCACCGGCGCCGCCTTCTCCGGCGTGCGGTTGTAGACGCGGACCGAGCGGCCGGTCTCCACCAGCCGCGTCGCCATCCCGGCGCCCATCACCCCCAGCCCGATGAACGCGACCTCACGGTTCTTCCCCGTCTTTCCGCCAGTGGTCGTCGGCGCAGTGGTCGTCGGCGCAGTGGTCGTCGGTTCGGTGCTCATCGGCTCTGTGCTCATCAGCTCGCTCCTCGGGGTTCAGGCCACGACGGCCAGGGCGTTCAGCAGCAGGGCCGCGATCGCCAGCCCGGTGCGCAGCAGATGCCACCGGCGCCACTCCGCGCGGGGGTCCCGCCAGTCCGCCGGCAGGGGCGCGTCCGGGTCGAGCCCCTTGACCTGCCGGTTCAGCGGCACGTTCAGCAGGTGCGACACCCCGGAGACGGCGACCAGCAGCGCAGCGGCGCAGCCGAACAGCACCCGGGACCGGTCCCCGCCCGCGACCACCGCGAGCGTGACGCACGTCAGCGCGGACGTGAGGACGATCGCGGGCATCGTCGGGTCCCAGTTGCGGCCGAGCAGCTGGTGGAAGCGCACGTACAGCGGCGGCGACACCGCCGCCATCGCCGGCACCACGCTGATGGCGACGGCCAGCAGCACGCCCGCGGTGAGCCCGCTCCCGGTGAGGCCCACGACGATCAGCGCGTTCTCGAGCACGGCTTCCTCCGATTCGGCTCGCCCACCGCGGACCCGGGCGGCGTCCGCACCTACGAGCACCCTCCGCCGGTGTGCTCGACGCGTGATCGAGGGCGGCTGGGCGGGCCGTGCGGAACGTCGAGGCGAGATCGGACGGACGTCGAGGCCCGGCTGGAACGGCCGTCGGGACCGGACCGGAACGGCGGGCCGGGGACGGGCCAGAACGCCCGCCGGGACCGGGACCGGACCCGGGCGGCCGTCGGGGACGGGTCCGGGCAGCCGTCGAGGCCGGGCGCCGTGTCGCGCCCGGCCTCGATGGACCGCCGTCAGGAGCCCAGCCTCCACGGCGGAAACCCGAACCGGGTCCCGGACGCGGTCGCCTCATGGGTCAGCACCACGTCGCCGGCCGGGTCGAGGAACTGCGCCGTCCCGCTCTCCTCCAGCCGCGTGGCGGAGGTGACGGTCCCGGTCATCGCGACCACGACCATCCCGCCGATCTGACCGTCGGCGATCACGTAGTGCCGGTACTCGATCTCGAACGTCCGCGCGCCGGTGGCCCGCCAGGTGCCGAACCCGGTGACCTTGGACGCGTCGGTGCCGGACACCATGCCGTCCTGCCCGAAGGAGAACATCCCCTTCTCCGGCGGGCGGTCCGACCCCGTGACGATGACCTCCGTCAGCCACGTCCCCGTCAGCGGGTGCGCGTGCCGGGTCTGCGCGTTCGCGCGGTCCGGAGCGACCGCGGAGGCCAGCAGCGCGGTCGCCCCGGCCGCGGGCAGCCAGCGGCCGCCCTTGCGCAGCATCTCCCTGCGGTCGACGTTCCCCGCCTCAGCCGCGTTCTCTGTCATGGCTTCTCCTCGGCTACGGCCGCACCGGCTCGGCGGTGGTCGCCTGGCCGGTCATCTCGAAGACGACCTGCATCGTCACCATGGACGCCGAGGCCCGGAACGGATGCAGCTTCGTGCGGTGCTCCAGATGCTGCGCACTGCGCTCGAACTCGCGGAACCCCGGCTCGTCGACCCAGTCGCTGACGACGAAGTAGGCGTTGTCGTCCCCGTCCTCCCGCGACAGCCACTGCCGGATGTTCGCGGGATGCTCGGTGATCGCGTGGCCGACCCGGTGCCAGGTGTCCTCGAACTCCCGCTCCATGCCCGGGTGAATGCTCATCCGGAGCATGACGCGGAAGATGCCCGCCTCGTCCCGCATCTCAGATACCTCCGTCGACATTGATCGTCTCGCCGGTGATGAAGGCGCCCAGGTCGCTGGCCAGGAACAGCACCGGTCCCGCGACGTCGCCCGGCACCCCGAGCCGGCCGACCGAGGTGAGCCGCTCGTACCGCTCGCGGATCTCCGGCGTCACCTCCTCCTCCGTCTCGACGGGTCCCGGCGCGACGAGGTTGACCCGGTACCCCTTCGGGCCGAGCTCCTTGGACAGCGAACGGGTCAGCCCGATCAGGCCCGCCTTGGACGCGGTGTAGTGGGACCGCAGCGGGATCCCGACCGTGGCCACCTTGGAGCCGATGTTGATGATCGAGGCGCCCGGCGACAGGATCGGCAGCGCCTTCTGCACGACGAGGAACGTTCCGGTGAGGTTGACGTCGAGCACCCGGCGCCATTCGGCGGTCTCCAGCTCGCCGAACGGGATGTGGCTGATGCTGCCGGCGTTGTTGACGATCACGTCGATGGTGCCGAGGTGCTCGCGGCACACCGTCATCAGCCGGTCGATGTCGCCTTCGTCGCCGACGTCGGCCTTGACCACCCGGTGGTCGCCGTCCGTCTCGCTCAGCTCCTTGACCAGGCTGTCCACCAGGGGCCCGTCGGTCCGGTGACAGGTGACGACGGTGGCGCCGGCCCGCGCGAACGCCAGCACGATGCCGCGGCCGATGCCCCGGGTGCCGCCGGTCACCAGCACCCGCCGGCCCGAGTGGTCGAGGCGCACACCGCCCTCGGCCCGCGCCGCCGCCTCCTCCACGATCCGCTTGATCCGCCGCATCTGGACCGCGGTGTTGCGGTTGAGGCGCGCGGTCATGCCCTCGTCGTCCAGCGGGGCGCCGGCCTTCATCGTGAAGTCCTGCTGCCAGCGCATCCGCACGCCGCCGTCGACGTGCTCGTACTCCCAGAACAGGTTCATGTACTCGAACACGCCGGTCTCCACCCGGTGGGACCGGACGGTCCGCGTCTGCGGGTCGGGCGTCCGCTCCGACACCCAGCTCCAGACGGTGCCGTTCTCGTCGGGGTGGAGCGAGAGGCGGAACCGGATCTTGTCCCCGTCCCGCTCCACGATCTCTGCGGCGGCGTACTCGCTGAACAGGCCGGGCCAGGACTCGATGTCGTTGGTCATGTCCCAGACCAGGTCCATCGGCGCGTTGATGACGATCTCGTTGTCGGTGTGTCCAGCCATGCTGGTGTCCCTCCATGGACGTGGTCGTGGTCGCTCGAATGCTGCCGACCCGGCCTAGAACCCCCCTGGTGGACCGCTGGTGTCCCGGTCCGCGCTCGCCGGTCGCCGGTGCCCGGTCGCCCGTCCCGGTCAGATGATCTCCGCCTGCGCCATCATCCCCATCGACGCGTGGTCGATCAGATGGCAGTGGTAGAGGTAGCGGCCCAGGTAGCGGTCGTAGCGCACCTTGATGCGGACGGTGCTGCCGTGACCGATGAAGACGGTGTCCTTCGGCCCGGTCTCGTGGGGCGCCACCGCCTGCCCGTCGCGGTCCAGCACCTCGAAGTGCGTGCCGTGCAGGTGCATGTTGTGCGGCACGGACGGTCCGGCGCCCTTGTTGTGCACGCGCCAGATCTCGGTGTCGCCGCGCCGGATCCTCATGTCGACGCGTTTCATGTCGAAGGTCTTGCCGTCCATGAGCCAGTCCCCCGTCTGCGGGTCGAAGCCGAAGTGCACGTCCCGTGTCACCTGGGCCTCCCCGAGGTCGGGCGCGTTCACCGGCGACTCCGGGATCCGGCTGGGGTCCCAGACCCGCCGCCCGACGTCGAACCGCATGAGGTTGCGCGTCGCGTCGTCCGCTCCGAACTCGTTGACCAGCACGATCCGGGTTCCGGGGTCGTGGGCGCCGAAGTCGACGACGACGTCGGCCCGCTCGCCCGGCGACAGCATGACGTTCTTGACCGGACGCGGCGCCGGCAGCAGCCCGCCGTCGGACGCCACGACGGTCATCTCCGTGCCCGTGCTCAGCCCCAGGGAGAAGAACCGCAGGTTGGAGGTGTTGATGAGGCGCAGCCGGTACTTGCGCGCGGCCACCTCGAAGTACGGCTGCGGACGTCCGTTGACCAGGACCGTGTTGCGGTATTGGAAGTCGTCCATCTCGAAGACGATCTGGCCCGCGTCGTCGAACCGGACGTCGCGCAGGGTGATCGGGACGTCGTGGTGCCCCATGGGCAGCCCGAGGCGCAGCTCCGCCGGGTCGGTGATGATGTACGTCCCCGACAGGCCGCGGAAGATCATCTCGGCCGACATGTGGTGCGTGTGGTCGTGGTACCAGAGGGTCGCCGCGGGCTGCTCGTTCAGGTACTCGTAGTCGCGGAACGCGCCGGGCTCGATCACGTCCGAGGGGTAGCCGTCGCTGCTCACCGCCGTGTGCCCGCCGTGGAGGTGGACGATGGTGGGCATGTCCAGGGCGTTCGTCTGCCGGACCACGACCCGGCGGCCCTTCAGCGCGTGGATGACCGGGCCGGGGAACAGGCCGTCATAGCCCATGATCTTCGTCTTGACGCCGGGCAGGATCGCGGCCTCGGCCTCCCGGACGGTCATCCGGTAGTAGTCCGTCGTCCACGTGCGCCGCACCGGCCTCGCCCGGCGCGGCAGCGCCAGCGGCACCGAGAACGCCTCCGGCGCCGTCGTCTCGCGGAGCCGGCGCAGGGAGGCCGTTCCGAGGCCTCCCGGCACGGCCAGTCCCGTGACACCGACCGCGCCCAGTTTCAGCGCGTCCCGTCGCTTCAGCATGCCGTCCAATGAGCGGCCCTCCCGGATGGTTCTCGATCGGATCGGGCACACCGTGCCCCGGCCCGCTTGAGGACGGCTGGTGTCCTCGGCCACCCGGGAGACCGCCCAGGTCGCACGGGCTCAATACGCGGCGACCACCTCGTACACGCCGAACGTCGCCGCCGGTCCCGCACCGGCGTTCTGCAGGGGGCGGAGCGGGGCCGTCGTGTCGCGGTGGGAGGCCGTCCTCTCCCACTCGCGGAACGCCGCCGCGTCGCGCCATTCGCTCATCACCGCGAAGGAACCCGGGTCGGCCAGCGACCGCAGCAGGACGTTGCCCAGCAGCCCGGGCGTCCCCTCGAGATCGCGGCTGATGGTGTGGTAGGCGTCCTCCACGGCCCGCGCGTCGCCGCCCGGCGCGCTCGCATAGACCAGGACGTGCACCCGGCCGAGAGCGTCGCCGGCCCGGCGCTCACGCGGCGAGGCGTGGACCGACATAGCCGACGACCGCGTCGGGGGTGGGGAGCTCGGCGACGGTCTCGTCGGGGATGGCGACCAGGAACTCCTGCTGGATCCGTGCCGCCATCTCCAGGACGGCCAGCGAGTCGTAGCCCATCTCCTCGAAGCTGATGGTGCCGATGTCGTCCTCCAGGCTGACGGAGTCCGGCTCGCCCGCGCAGTCCCGCAGGATCCTTCTGATGTCATCCACCGTGAATCTGGACACTGTCCTCACCTTTCCGGAGCCGATGCGGCCACTGTCGCGGTGAGGACTTGAACTCCGCTGGATCCGGCTTGGAGGCGGGGCCGGATACAGCTCGAGTCCGCTCGGCGGGTGCCCGCCCGGCTACCCGGCGCCCTGGCCGGCCAGCCCGTTGGCGTGATGGGGCCGCGGCTCCCCGTTTCGCTGGAGCCGCCGGCGCAGCTGCTGCTCGTAGCCGTCGTCGCGGGGCGGTTCGTGGCCGTCCCCCCGTTGCGGCTCGCCGGCCTCGAGCGCGGGGACCTCGCCCGCTCGCGGACCGGGCAGCGACCGCCCGAGGGGGATACCCTCGGTGTGGGCCTGCGCGCGCATCGGCTCCAGGAAGTCCTGGTCGAGGCGTTCGCGGGCGTAGAGGCGGATCAGCTCGTGCATCCGGTAGCGGATCTCGCCGGCGCTGGCGTCTGCCACCGACAGCAGGTTGCAGCTCGCCAGCCGGACGAGCTTGGCCTCCACCAGATCGGTTCCGGAGCCGACCAGCCGGGCGGCGACGTCGGCGGTGAACTCGGTGGGCGGCAGCAGGCTGACCAGCCGGAAGATGCTGCGGTCCTGCGGCTCCAGGCGCAGGTAGCTGGCCGCGTAGCGGGATCGGACGTCCAGGTCGGCGAAGGCGAGCAGGTCCAGCCGCCCGGCGTCCGGCTCCAGCCGCTTCACCAGCTTGCCGATCGGCCAGTTGCGGGTGGCCGCCAGCCGGGAGCCGAGGCTGCGCATCGCGACCGGCAGCCGGCCGCACAGCGCGGCGGCCCGCTCGGCGAAGCGCCGCTCGGCGCCCGCGTACCGCCGACCGCTCGCGGACTCGATCAGCTCGACCGCCTCGTCCTCGGGCATCTCCTCCAGCAGCACGTGCCGCACCCCCGGCAGGCTGTACAGGCCCCACCGGCTGGTGACGAGCACCGAACTGCCCGGCGACGCCGGCATCAGCGGCGCGACCTGCGGAACCGATGAGGCGTCGTCGAGCACCACGAGGATCCGCCGGCCCATCGTCCAGGTGCGGAACAGGTTGGAGCGCTCCTCCAGGCCCTCCGGCATCTCCCGGGCCGGCACCCCGACCGCGCGGAGGAAGCCCTCCAGGATCGGGAGCGGGTCGGCGGGATGTTCGGCGGTGCCGCGGAGGTCGGCGTACAGCTGGCCGTCGGGGAACTCGGCGCGGATCGCGTGGCCCGTGCGCAGCGCCAGCGTGGTCTTCCCGGCGCCGGGCATGCCGGAGACGCACACCGTCCGGCCGGCCGTGCCCTCCCTGCCCGCGGCGAGCAGGCCGGTGCAGACGCTCTCCACCACGTCCGCCCTGCCGATGAAGTCCGGGATGTCGGAGGGGAGCTGCGCCGGTGACGGCAGCGGGCCCGACGACACCGCCACCATCGCGGACGGTCCGGAAAGCGTCCTGTCCTCCGGCTCGTCCGCCTCCTCGGAGTTGAGCAGGGTCAGGTGCAACCGCTGCACGGTCGCCGAGGGCTCCATGCCGAGTTCGTCGACGAGCATCCGGCGCAACCCCTGATACACCTCAAGCGCCTCATAGCGGCGCCCGGACCTGTCGAGCGCGACCATCAGATGACCGTGGAAGCGTTCGTTCAGCGGCTGCTCGGACACCAGCATCTTCAGCTCGCTCACGAGCTGCTGGTGCCGGCCCAGTTCGAGGTCGGCGGTGATGCGCTGTTCCAGGACGCGCAGACGCTCCTCTTCGAGACGGGTCACATGGGCGGAGAGGATGTCCCCGACGGAGACGTCGGCGAGCGCCGGACCGCGCCACACGGTCAGGGCCTCCGACAGCAGGGCCGAAGCGCTCGCCGCGTCCCCCTCCTCGAGCGCCGCTCGTCCCTCCTGAGCCAGGCGCTCGAACCGGAGCAGGTCGCCCAGCTCGGCGGGAACGTCGAGCAGGTACCCGGAGATCCTCGTGTGGAGCTCGGCCGAGGGGCAGTGCTCCAGCACGTCCTTCCGCAGCTTGTATATGTACGTCTGGAGGGTCGTCATCGCGCTGTTCGGCGGCTCCTCCCCCCACAGCTCGTCGATCAGTTCCCCCACCTGGACGAGCTTTCCGGACCGCACCAGCAGGAACGCGAGCACTTGCCGCACCTTGGGCGCGGTCGGAGTTATCTCCACCCCGCCACTGGCCACCCACATTGGGCCGAGAATCCGAAAATGCATGCGCCATTCACCTCCTGATCCCGTTCATCATGGACACCCTCTAACCCTGGAACGATCAACACGCAAGGATTGTCAGCGCGATCAGTGAATCAGGCAATAAGTCACCGCCTAGACGACTGGCCATAGATATCTCACTCAGAAAAGGAGTGGAGCACCCTTGCTTTCAAGACGATCACTCCATAGGCTTATCAGTCCGCGTCGCACATCATGCGACTAGGCGGCTACTCTGCGCGTTCCCCGAATCGCCGGCCCTGGTCGCCGCCTGCCTCAATGACCGCCACACCATGCACAGCGGCGCCTTGGGCGGCACTCGAAGATTACTCGCGCAGCGACCGGGCGGCGCCACCGGCAGCGCAATAGCTGGCACCAGATATATTTCAGTCCGCTACCCGGGGCACGACCTTGCCCGTAAGCCCTGGCGATCATTGACAACTGAACCCCCAGCGTGATTCATCGACCGTTCGATCGTAGTTAACAATGCACCGGGTTTGGCTGGCCGGATCTGGACCGACCATGACGAACTTCAGTAAACCCAGCGCTTTCGGCAACTAATGCTAATCGGTCATGACGAAATGTTCCGGCGGCGAAATGTTGTCCGAAACGCCGCTGGCCGGTCAGTTCACCGACACCCGGCGGATCGCGCCCGCGCGGCGGCGCGGGCGGCGGCGCCCGCGCCGGCGGTCCAGCGGCCCTCGACCGGCCGGAGAGCGCCGCGGGCGACGCTCGGACGCAGGATCGAGGGCGGAGGGCCGGCATGCGCAAGAAGAGCCGCGCGATCGCGGTGCTGCGACGAGTCATGAGTCACCTCTTCGTCGGCCTGATGTACTGCGGGACGCACGCCTGGCCGACCGCCGAGCTGATAGCCGCGGTGCGGTCGGCGTCCGCCGAGTCCACCGCCAGGGCGACACGGCACGCGCGGCGCGGGGAGCCGCTGCGGGCGTCCCCGGAGAGGGTCACGCCCTTCAACGATCTGCCCGACACGGAGCGCCTCCTCCTCCTTGAGCTCGAGCAGCAGCTCAAGCGGGAGAAGGAGGAGTAGGAGCCCGCATCCTGCCGAAGCGAACCACCGCCACCCTCAGGCAGTAATCTCTAAAGTAGAGTTACTCATATTTAGTGTTCCTCTACAAGGGAGGTAAGCGAGGTGATGGCTCGCCCCGGGTACGAGGACCTGCGCATCGAGATCATCCGGCACAGCCTGTGGAGCGTGCTGCTCTACCAGGCCCTCGCCGACCGGCTGGGACTGTCCCTGAAGGACGCGCTGGGCGGCGCAGCGCTGGCGCTCGACGGCCCTCGCACCCCCGGCGGCCTCGCGCGGCTGCTGAGCGTCACGACCGGCGGCGCGGTCACCGGCGTCGCCGACCGCCTGGAGGAGGCCGGTCTGGCCCGCCGCACCCGGGATCCCGATGACGGGCGCCGCGTCATCCTCGAACCCGTCCCGGAGACCCTGGCCGTGCTCCTCGCCCACCTCGACCGGGCCGCCGTCCTCGCGGCGCGCACGGACGACCTGTCCGACGACGAGCTCTCGTTCCTCGTCGGCTGGCTACAGGAGCAGAACGCGGCCGCCACCCACGACCTGACCGGCTGAGAACCGGCGCCGAGCACCGGCTGAGGCCGGCCGAGCAACCGGCTGGGCACCGGCGGCGCGGCGGCGGCTCAGGGCAGCAGGGCGGGGCGGGAGCGCGCCGGGCGGCGCAGCAGCCACTCAAAGAAGCTCCTGCGCGGCCCGCGCACGATGACGTTCCCGTGCCGGACGCTGCCCGTGACGCCGACACGGATCCGGACCGGGACACCGGCCGCGCCGCGGGCCCGGTACGGCCGCACGTTGCCGCTGCGGACCGTCACGCTTCCGATGTCGACTTCGACCTCGGGCGGCACGATGAGCCGCACATTGCCGTGGCTGACCGTGACCTCGACGTCCAGGACCGGATGGGCGAGCGTGGCCCGGGTGAAGTCGATGACCACGTTCCCGCTGTGCGCCTCGACCTCCAGGCGGCGCGGGACGACCCAGTTCCCGGCCCGCTCGATGTTGCCCTGGCGGGCCTCCAGCCGGAGCAGCCCGGGGGCGTCCGGGGCGGCGGGCTCCGGGAGATCACGCAGAAGCGCCCGCAGCTCGCCGTGCGTGCGGGCCGTCAGCGCCGCCTCCAGCCGCTCGTCGAGGTCCTCCGCGGTCAGGCGGCCGTCGCCCGCCGCGTCCCTGAGCCGCTCGACGACGTGGTCGCGGTCCTCGTGGGACGCGCGCAGCTCGGCATGACCCGGCTCCAGACCCTCGCTCATACCCCGAACCCTAATCCTTGAAGTCTCGGAACGCGAGATTCTTCCGGATTGGAGCACCGGGTCCCGCCTCAGTCGGGCGGCGCGAGCACGAACAGCGGCTGGCCGTACTCGACCGGCGCGGCGTCGTCCACCAGGACCTCGACGACACGGCCCGCCTGCTCGGCCGTCACCGCGTTCATCAGCTTCATGGCCTCGACGATCGCGACCTGCTGTCCCGCCTCCACCTTGTCGCCGACCTCGACGAAGGCCCCGGCGCCGGGCGACGGGGCGCGGTAGAACGTCCCCACAAGCGGGGCGTCCACCACGAAGGTGCCGTCCTCGCGTTCCGGTGCGGGTTCCTCGGCCCGCACGCCCGTCTCCGCCGGTTCTCCGCCGCCGGCCGTGCCCGCCGGCTCGCGTCCGGCGGCCGGCGCCTCCGGCCACTCCACCTCGACGCTCGTCTCGCCCACCCGCAGGCGCACGCTCTTCAGCGGCCCGCGCGTCGCGCCGATGAGCTCGGCCGCCCGCCGACACAGGTCGTCAAGGACGGTCTGTTCTTCGTTCATCGGCACCCGGCCCTCCCGCTCGTCACATCGTCGAGCGTGGCCGAGCCGGCTCAATCCCCGCTGGAGTACGGCTGAAGGTCGGGCGCCGCCGCACCCTTCAACGAGTCGGCGTGCTCAAGCAGCGCCTGCAGCCGGCGCCTCAGCTCAAGGTTCTCCGGGCTGTCGGCGCCACCGAGGGGTTCGAGGTAGCGGTCCTCGAGTTCGCGCACGACGGCGAGCGCGGACCTGACCGTCTCGACGCCCTTGTCCGTGAGCGTCACCTGGACGGCACGGGGATCGGCCGGGTTGTCCTTGCGTTCCACCAGGCCGCTGCCCTCGACCTGGCGGGCGAGCCGGGAGACGTACATGGGCTCCAGCCCGCTGTAGTCGGCGAGCTGCCGCTGGCTCGGCCGTACACCGCTCTGCTCCATGCTGTAGAGCGACGCGACCACGGCGTACTGCGCGTGCGTCAACCCCAGCGGCCCGAGCACGCGGTCCATGGCCACCCGCCAGCGCAGCGAAACGTGCCACAGCAGGTAGCCGCTGCTCGGGGGACGGTCGGACTGCTTCGCCATGCGAACAGTGTACTTGTTTACTATTCGTCCCCACCGCCGCGCGCCCGGCTCGCCCTGCTCCCGGTTCAGATCTCCAGGACGACCTTGCCGGGGACGCCGTCGCGCTTGGCCTCGAACGCCTCCCGGGCCTCGGCCAGGGGATGGACGGCGCCGACGTGCGGCCTGAGCCGTCCCGCCTCGGCCCGCTCGGCGAGTCCCCGGAGCTGCTCCCGGTCGGGCTCGACGATGAAGAAGACCGCCCGTCCCCCCTCCGGCCGCACCGGCGGCGGCGCCGTGATCGAGACGAGCGCGCCACCCGGCTTGATCTTCCGCGCGGAACGGGCCAGCAGGTCACCACCGACCGTGTCGAAGATCAGGTCGACCGGACCGACGGCGTCGTCGAACCGCTGCCGCTCCAGGTCGACGAAGGACTGCGCGCCCATCTCCGCCGCGAGATCGGCGACCCGTCCCCGCCCGGTGGCGATGACGTGCGCCCCCGCCTCACGGGCCAGCTGGACCGCGAGCGTGCCGGTCCCGCCGCCCGCCCCGTGAATGACGACACTCTGGCCGGACTCCAGGCCACCGTGCACGAAGAGCCCCTGCCAGGCGGTCAGGCCCGCGACCGGCAACGCGGCCGCCCGGGTGTAGGTCAGCGTTCGCGGGATCCTCGCGAGGTTGCGCGCCTCGACCGCCACATACTCCGCCGCCGCACCATCGCGATGCCAGTCGGTGAGGCCGAAGACCCGGTCCCCGACGGCCAGACCGGTCGTGCCGTACGTGACTTCCGTCACCACACCGGCCACCTCATGGGCGGGGATGGACGGCGTCCGGTCCCGCCCGGCCCGGTCGACCCACGTGCCGGGCCACTCCAGTTCGTCCGGGACGAACCCGGCCGCGTGCACCCGCACGACCACATCGCCGGTCGCAGCCCGCGGCAGCGGTACGTCCTCCAGAACAAGGCCGTCGCTACCGCCGGGCTCATGGATGCGCACTGCTCTCATGGTCATTGCCTTCCTGCTCAGAGCCTTTCCCGCCAGGGAGACGACGTACCCCGTGTCCGTGTGACAGCGCAGCCGAGGAATCGTCCGACATGGGTGGTACACATCGGGTATGGCCGTTGAGGAGTTCCTGACGATCGTGCTCGGGCTGCCGGAGGTGACCCAGAACGACCGGCACCCGAAGCTGACCGGCTTCCGGGTACGCGACAAGGGCTTCTGCTACCTCGACGAGGCCGAAGGGACCCTCATGCTCAAGGCCACCCGCGAAGAACAGGCCGCCCTCGTCGCCGAGAACCCCGAAGTCTTCGCCCCCTCCTGGGCGGGCGGCCGCTTCGCCTGGGTCGAGATCGACCTCGCCAGGGTCGATCCGGAAGAGCTGGCCGAACTCGTCACCGAAGCCTGGCGCCTGTCGGCCCCCAAACGCCTCGCCGACACGATCAACACCCCCTGAAACAACGGCTGCCGGGCTCCTACCGTCCCTGAACAGGCAAGGTGAGCGTCTCGGGAAGCCCTGACCGCGGGAGCACCCCGCTGTCGAGGAAACGGGTGACGGCGAGGATGCGGCCGGGCCCCGGAGTGAGGACGATCAGCCCGGCCGGGTACGCGACCGGCTCGGAGACGTCGGGGAGATAGCAGCCGAACGCGGGCTGCGTGTTGACCCGGGTCGGCACCAGACGGAACCGGCGGCCGCCCCGCCAGTTCGCCCCGGCCCGCAGGAAGGCCGCTATCGCCGCCGGGCCGTGGTACTCGTGCGGCGCCGGCGGCATCGCGAGCCACGCGTCGTCGGTGAGCAGCGCGACGACACCGTCGATGTCGTCCGCCGTGAAGGCTTCGGCGAAACGCCGGACGAGGTCGCGCTCCTGAGCCGAGCCGGGCCGCGGAGACGCCGAGCCGCGGCGCTGACCGAGCCCCGCACGGGCACGCTGCAGGAAACCCTTGACCGCGATCTCCGTGGTGTCCAGCATCTGCGCGACCTCGGCGGTGGAGTAGCCGAGCACGTCCCGCAGCACCAGCGTCGCCGTCTGGCGCGGCGGCAACCGCTGGAGCGCGGCGACGAACGCCAGTTCCACCGCCTCCCTGCTCTGATACCTCGCCTCCGGCCCGGGACCGCTGTCGGACACCTGGTCGAGTAGCGCGTCCGGGTACGGCTGGAGCCACGTCACGTCACCGCGGCGGGTGGGTTCGGGCGGCTCGAACGGCGGAACCGGCTCAAGGGGGACGCGTCGCTTCGCGTCGCGGATCGCGTTGAGGCACCGGTTGGTCGCGATCCGGTACAGCCAGGCCCGCAGCGACGCCCGTCCTTCGAAACCGTCCAGACCGCGCCAGGCCGCCAGCAGCGTCTCCTGCAGCACGTCCTCGGCGTCGGTCAGCGAGCCGAGCATCCGGTAGCAGTGCAGCCGCAGCTCGCCCCGGTACGGGCCGGTCAGCTCACCGAACGCCTCCGCGTCCCCGGCCCGCGCACGGGCGAGTGTGGCCTCGGTCACGTTCGCGTCCTTCACCGTTCCGTTCGAGCCGACAGCGGTGTCTCAACACATGCGTACCACGCGACAGGCCTTCACCCACGAGAGGAACACCGATGAACAGCCCCGCCCTGAAGACAGCGCTGGCGTACCACGAGGCGTGGACCGGCAAGGACTTCGAACGAGCCATGACCTACATCGCCGACGACATCGTCTGCGACGCCCCGGCGGGACGAATCGAGGGCGCCGACGCGTACCGCGCGTTCATGGGCCCGTTCGTGGGGATGCTCGTCCGCGCGGAAATAATCGCGGCCTTCGGCGACGACGACACCGCCGTGCTCATGTACGACACCGAGACGGTCCCGGTGAAACGAGCGCCGGGCGCCGAATGCGTCACCGTCGAGAACGGCAAGATCACCTACAGCCGGTTCATCTTCGACCGCGCCCCCTTCGAGGCCGCCCGCCGAGCAGCAACCTGACCCACCTGGGACGGCCGCACTCGCCGCACCGGCGGCGATCCCGCCGCGGAAATCACCGGACCGGACACCGACCACTGCGCGATCTGGTCGCCACCACGTTCACCAACGCGGTCGGCACCGCACTACGCTGGCGGGCCATGTACGAGACCGCCAAGATGGCCGGGTTTTATGGTGCCCACGGTGTGTGGAGCGTCTCCGGCGGGGAGACGCTGGTTCCAATGCTCGCCTATGGGCATCCGGACGGCGGCCAACACATGGACCGCCTGGTTTTCGACGACATCGCCGACGGCGCGAAAGCAGGCCAGGACGCTTTGGAGACGGGCCGTCCCGACTGGGTTCGCGCGGTGCTCATCATCGACGCCTACCTTCACCTCGATTCGGGGAAAACCGATGCGTTGATCGTCGACGCCGTCGAATATCTCCCGGCGCGGCGGTCGTTGAAGATGGCCATCCCCTACAGGCCACAATCGTCCCCACAGGGATTCGCCGTGTACCGGCCCAAATTCCTCGAGGTCACGGGCGTCGGTGAGCCGGACCATGCCGCGTTGGCCGATTCCTTCTTCTCCGGAGTCGACTCCCACGAGAAAGCGGCGGCCGTATGGAACGCACACCTCCTCGATGAATCCGCCTGAGAGGTCACCGGCGAACCATCGCGGGCGCGGCCCAGCCGACGATTCTGGCGCGCCGCGAAGGTAACCCACCGGGGAGAGGCGCGGGTGCCGTTCAGGACGGTGCACGTTGGCTCGCGGCTGCCACGTCCCACAGCCGCACGGTGTGGTCTCGACTCGCGGAGGCCAGTGTCTTGCCGTCAGGGCTGAACGCCACCGCGTTGACGGCGCCCGTATGACCGGTAAGGGACTGCCCGAGGGAAGGCCGGCCGGAGGCTACAGGGTGTGGTTCCTGCCCGGCTGCGCGTCCCGGTCGGGGAAGTAGCCGATGGGGGCGGCCACGGCGAGAACGGCGACACCCGCGCCGACGATGAGGGCGCGGCGGGAAGCACGCGGGGACGGCGTGATGACAACGGGGTCCGCCAGGTCCGGTGCGGTGGTGTCGGGCGGCGGGGCGGCGGGTGCCGAGTCGGCCAGCGCGGTGAGGGTGGCGGCTACGCCCTTGGCGGTGGGACGTTGCCCGGGATCATGACGCAGCAGGTCGCGCAGTACCGGAGCCAGAAGCCGAGCCCGCCGCGTGGGGGCGGGTCTGCCCTGGGAGATGGCCAGAAGCAGCGCCGCAAGGCTGGTGCCGGTGAACGCGGACGGCCTTCGACGGCGGCGTACAAGGTGGCGCCCAGGGCCCAGACGTCGGTGGCGGACGTGGCCTCGCGGTCGTTGACCTGCTCTGGGGCGAGGTATGCAGGAGTGCCCAGCAGGGCGCCGCTGGCGGTGAGGGTGGTCTCGTCGGGGACGGCGGCGAGCCCGAAGTCGCCGACCACGACCCGCCGGCCCTCCAGCAGGATGTTGGCGGGCTGATGTCGCGGTGCACGATCTGCGCCTCGTGCGCGGCGGCCAGCGCCTCGGCGATCTGCGCACCGATCCGGGCGGCCTCCATCTCCTCCAGCGGCCCGTCGTCGCTGATGACGGCGGCCAGGGAGCGGCCCCGCACCGGCTCCATGACGATCCAGGGCAGGCCGTCATCATCGTGGAACTGGTCATAGACGGTGACGATGCCGGGGTGCTTGAGCATCCCGATCGACCGTGCCTCCCGCTCCATGCGCGCCACCAGGTGCTCGCGCACTCCGGCTTCCAGGCTCATGGGGAGCTTGAGCTGCTTGAGCGCCACGTCCCGGCGCATCCGCTCATCGTGCGCGCGCCAGACGGCGCCCATCCCGCCCTCGCCCAGCAACTCCACCAGCCGGTACCGGCCGATCACGATACTTCCCGCGTCCCGCGCCACAGCCGCACATTAACCACGCCGACGCGGGTCCGATAGCGCCACCCGGCCAATTGTGATCAGCAAGTCACCGAAGGGCACAGAGGGGCGGACGGGGGACGCCGCCCCTCCGCCGGTCTTCACGAGCGGTCGATCACTGCGTAGACGACCTTGCCGGCAGTCGCTCGTCCCCCGGCACAGGCGGCCCGCCGCACACCAACGCCCCGACGGCTACGAGCCTGCACCGATCCACTGGCCCATGTCTCCTGAACGTCGACAAGGGGCTATGCCGCCTGGCGGCCGCAGGGGCGGTGTTATGAAGCAGGCGTTCGGGTGGGCAGGCGGCGCCTCATCCGGTGGGCACGGTCCTCGACCACGTCGGCGGGGGCGGCCGCCGGGGGGACGCGAACCTCGATGCGTCCGCCCTGGATCCGGGTCTCGTAGCAGGGTTGCGGGGTACTGGCCGGGCCGCGCACGATGCCGCCGTCGGCGAACCGGAACGTGCTGCCGTGCCACGGGCAGGTGACGCAGCCGTCATCGAACGTTCCCCCGCCCAGCGGGCCGCCCATGTGGCTGCAGGTGGCGGCCAGGGCGTGGACCTTCCCGTCCGTCCGGTGGAGCAGGACCCGCACGCCGTCCGCGTCGGCCGTGCGGTGCTCGCCCTCGGCCAGTTCCGCCGCCGCCAGCACCGGCGTCCACTCGTCGGGGCCCCTCTGCCACGCGGTGCGGTTGACGTTGACGCCCTTGACGAAGGTCAGGTGACCGCCGAGGTAGGCGCTGACCACCATCACACCGAGCCCGGCGAACCCCAGGGCCTTGCCCTTGCGGCGGTCACCGCGGGAACGCGCGGCGAGGGACGCCGCGTACAGCGTCAGCGCCGCGGTGTTGGCGGTGGCGTGGACCAGCCCCACCCGCCGCTCCGACCCCAGCGTGTCGGACCAGTCGTTCATTCCGGTGACGGCGGTGGGCACGGCGGCGACCACCCCGGTCGTCACCAGCAGGTCGGCGGCCGGTTCGCCCTCGCGCCCTCCGACGGCGTCCAGCAGCCCGGCCATGGTCCATGCGCCGATCGGCACATCGGTGAGCATCGGATGCAGCGGATGCCCCAGATTGGTCCCGCTGAACAGATTCCGGACGCGCCGCGGCCGAACCACCCGTTTGACCATCGAACTGACCGGCTTGGCGATCCGGTCCAGGGTCTCCGCCTTCTCCACCCGGCGCACCGCCCTGTGCGGCATGCTCATAACGCCTCCCCAAGGCACGACTTCACTCGTCCGCTCCCTATCCCCCGAAGACCCACCGAAACCGCCCACCCGCCGCATCACCCTGCCGCCGCCCGCTCCGTCCCCACCGCGGCGGGCCATAGATCCGTCGTGCGGCGAAGCCGGGGGCCAGACCGGTCAGGAATCGAGAAGCGTCGGCCACGGGCCGCGCCTAGCGTCATCTTCATGACTTCCATCGAATCCATCACCCTTGAGGCGTCCGACCTCGACGCCGCCGACAGGTTCTACAACGCCGCCTTCGGTTTGAGCACCGGGGTGCGCCTGCGCGCCTCGGAGGCACCGACGTCCGGCTTCCGCGGGTTCACGATGTCGCTCACCGTGTCCCGGCCCGCCACCGTCAACGGCCTCATCGACGCCGCCCTCGACGCGGGCGCCACGACCCTGAAGCCCGCCGCGAAGTCGTTCTGGGGGTACGGCGGGGTCGTCCAAGCCCCGGACGGGGCCATCTGGAAGATCGCTACCTCGGCGAAGAAGGACACCGGCCCGGCCACCCGGGAGATCGACGACATCGTGCTCCTGCTGGGGGTCGCGGACGTGGCCGAGAGCAAGCGGTTCTACGTCGACCGCGGCCTCGCCGTGGCGAAAAGCTTCGGCCGCAAGTACGTCGAGTTCGCCACTCCGTCGAGTCCCGTGAAGCTGGCGCTCTACGGGCGCAAGGCCCTCGCCAAGGACGCCGGCGTCCCGCCCGACGGCACCGGATCGCACCGGCTCATGATCGGCACCGACGCCGGGCCCTTCACCGACCCGGACGGGTTCGCGTGGGAGACCACCTCGGAGACCGCGTCGCTTTGAGCCGGTCGGCGCGCAGCCTGGCGTGCCCGCACCGGTTTCTGCCGATTGCGGAGTTCGGCATCGCCGCCGTCGCTTCGGCAGGAAACCCAACTGCTCGCGGTCACCGAAGAACGGAGTTATCTCATGTGTCATCCCTCGTGGGGCCGCGCCCTCACCGCGGCCCAGCGCCGAAGCGACCTCGCGCGGCTGCGCCGCGTCCGCGACCGGATCGACCGGGAGTACGCGCAGCCGCTGGACGTGGAGGCCCTCGCCCGCGGCGTGAACATGTCGGCCGGGCACCTCAGCCGCCGGTTCCGCCTGGCCTACGGCGAATCGCCCTACGCCTACCTGATGACGCGGCGGATCGAGCGCGCGATGGCGCTGCTGCGCCGCGGCGACCTCATGGTCACCGACGTCTGCTTCACGGTCGGCTGCTCGTCGCTGGGAACGTTCAGCACGCGCTTCACCGAGCTGGTCGGTGTGCCGCCCAGCGTCTACCGGCGCCAGGCGGCGGGAGCGGCGGCGGGAATGCCGCCGTGCGTGGCGAAACGGGTGACCCGACCGGTCAGGAATCGAGAAGCGCCGATTGCCGAGCCGCAGCTAGCGTGAACATCATGGACCTCAGCATTCACACGACCGCCCTTCCGCACGACGACCCCGAAGCCTCCCTGGCCTTCTACCGCGACACCCTCGGCTTCGAAGTCCGCAGCGACGTCGGAAGCGGCACGATGCGCTGGATCACCGTCGGCCCCGCCGGACAGCCCGGCACGTCGATCCTCCTGGCGCCACCCGCCGCGGACCCCGGCATCACCGACGACGAGCGCCGCACCATCGCCGAGATGATGGCCAAGGGCACCTACGGCTGGATCCTGCTGGCCACCCGCGACCTCGACGACACCTTCGAGAAAGTCCAGGCCGGCGACGCCGAAGTCGTCCAGGAGCCGACCGAGCAGCCCTACGGCGTTCGCGACTGCGCCTTCCGCGACCCCGCGGGCAACCTGATCCGCATCCAGGAACTGCGCTGAGGCGTCCGGCAAGACGAGTTCTCTTGAATAAGGCGGCCGTTGACGCGCGGCCGCCAAGGCCCGGTCACGGTGCGAGTGGGCCCCTCGCACCGCCCCCGCGAACGCTGCTCTGGACGAACGGGCGCGTCCGTCCTGGCTAGCCGTCCAGGAGCGAGTCCGGCGGTGCGCCGGAGTGCAAGCGGGGGTCGGCGCAGACCGGACCCCAGCCCGGCAGCCCCAACGGAGCCCGCCGGACTGCCGGACTGCCGGGGCTCAGTTGCCCACGCCGAGGCCGGGCATGAACGCCGGCGGGTACCGGTCGCCGCGCGCCGCGCCCGGCGGCACCGCCTTCTCGATCTCGGCGAGGTCGTCCGCCGTCAGGTTCAGCTCCATCGCGGGCAGCGCCTCGGCCAGCCGCTCGCGGGTGCGAGCGCCGACCAGCGGCACGATGTCCTCGCCCTGTGCGGCCACCCAGGCGATGGCCAGCTGGGCGACGGTGCACCCCTTCGCCTCGGCGACCCGGCGCAGCGCCTCCACGAGAGCGAGGTTGTGTTCCACGTTCCCGCTCGAGAACCGCGGGCTGAAGCCGCGGCCGTCGCCGGGGCCGCCGGTGTGGCCGGCGGACCAGTGCCCGGAGATGAGGCCGCGGCTGAGGACCCCGTACGCGGTCAGGCCGATGCCGAGTTCCCGCAGCGTGGGCAGGACCTCCGCCTCCACCGCCCGGGAGATCAGCGAGTACTCGATCTGCAGATCGGCGACCGGGTGCACGGCGTGCGCGCGGCGGATCGTCGCCGCATCGACCTCCGAAAGGCCGAGGTGCCGCACGTGCCCGGCGTCGATCAGCTCCTTGATCGCGCCGACCGTCTCCTCGATCGGTACAGCCGGGTCCAGCCGGGCGGGACGGTAGACGTCGATGTGGTCGGTGCCCAGCCGGGTCAGCGAATAGGCCAGGAAGTTCTTCACCGCCTCGGGACGGCCGTCGGTCCCGCCGAACTCGTGGCCCGGTCCCCGCAGCATGCCGAACTTGACGCTCAGCTGGTAGCCGTCCCGGTCCCGGCCGGGCAGCGCCTCGGCGAGCAGCAGCTCGTTATGGCCCATGGCGTAGAAGTCGCCAGTGTCGATCAGCGTGACGCCGGCGTCCAGCGCGGCGTGCACGGTGGCGATGCTCTCCGCGCGGTCCGCCGCGCCGTATGCGCCCGACATGCCCATCGCACCCAGGCCCAGCGCGGATACGGCCGGGCCGGTCTCGCCCAGGGTTCGTGTCTGCATCGCGTTTCTCCTTCGTCGTCGCTCTGTCACCCACCTTGCGCCCAGGCCGCGACGTGCGGGAGCGGAGCGTTCATCGTGGGAGAGCCGCTCCCTGGATAACCTCGCCCGCCGCGAGGGACCATGGGGCCATGCACCGTGACGAGCTCGCCGACTTCCTGCGCCGCCGCCGCGAGGCGATCCGCCCGGCCGAGGTGGGCCTCACCGACGGCCCCCGCCGCCGCACCACCGGGCTGCGCCGCGAAGAGGTGGCGATGCTCGCCGGCATGTCGGTGGATTACGTCGTCCGCCTCGAACAGGGCCGCAGCAGCCGGCCCTCGACCCAGCTGCTCGGGGCGCTGGCCCGGGCGTTGCGCCTGTCCGACGACGAGCGCGCCCACCTGTTCCACCTGTCCGGCCACCGGCCCCCGCCCGCCGACGGGCTGGCCCGCATGGCCCGGGCCGGTCTGCTGCGCATGCTCGACCTGCTCGGCGACACACCGGCCCTGGTGCTGTCCGACCTGGGCGAGGTCCTCGCCCAGAACCGGGCGGCCGTCCTGCTGATGGGCGACCACACCGGCTTCTCCGGCGACCGGCGCTACATCGTGCACCGCTGGTTCACCGACCCCGCCGCCCGCGCCGTTCACCCGCCCGAGGAGCAGGAGCACCAGGCCCGCCAGCTCGTGGCCGACCTGCGCGCGGCCGCCGGCCGCCGGTCCGGCGACCCCGTGGTCGCCGGACTCGTCGACCGGTTGCAGGCCGCGAGCGCCGACTTCCGCCGGCTCTGGGCCGAACACGAGGTCGCGGTCCGGCGCGCCGACCGCAAGACCTTGATGCACCCGCGGATGGGCCGACTGCTGATGGACTGCGAAACCCTGGTCACTCCGGACCAGGGTCAGCAGCTGCTGGTCCTCACCCCCGCGGACGACGAGGCCCGCGAGCGGCTGGAGCTACTGCGGGTACTGGGCATCGAGGAGTTCCCCACGGGGACGACGAGCACCCAGGCACGGTAAAGCGGCCACCCCTGCCCTCGGGGAGGCACCACGCACGGTCACGACTGAATCCAGGAGACGATCATGAACGATGATTCGAAGAACAACGACGCCTCTGCGCTGCCGCCGGTCGTCGACCGGGACACCTGGCAGGCCGACGTAGATGCGCTGCGGGTTCGGGAGAAGGCCCATACCCGCGAAGGTGACGCGATCGCGGCGGCCCGCCGGCGCCTACCCATGGTGGAGGTGGATGCCGGCCTTGAGCTGATCGGACCGAACGGGCCGGTGACCCTGCTGGACGCGTTCGAAGGACGTCGACAGCTCATCGCCTACTACTTCATGTGGTGGCCCGGCCGGCCCGCGCCCGAGCAGTGCGAGGGCTGCACGTTGTTCCTCAGCCAGGTCGGCGCGCTGTCCTACCTGCACTCCCGTGACATCACCTACGCCGTGTTCAGCCAGGGCCGCAACACCGCGTTCGGCCCGGCCGATGCCCAGGTGTCCTACGACGAAAGCGTCCGCTATCGCGACTTCATGGGCTGGGACATGCCGTGGTACTCGGCACAGCCCTCCCTTGACGCGCTCCTCGTCGGTCGCGAGCTCGGCCTGATGCACCTGGTGTGCTACGTGCGGGAGGGCGACCGCGTCTTCGAGACCTACTGGACGTCGCGCCGCGGCGTGGAGGCGATGGACTACAGCTACGCGCTCATGGACCTCACCGTGTACGGGCGCCAGGAGCCGTGGGAGGACTCGCCCTCCGGCTGGCCGCAACCGCAGGTTGACAGGGAGTCGGCACACATGCGGACCAACGGACGCCCCACCGCCCAGTGGCCGCGAATCCACGCCGGACACTCCGACGACCTCGGAACCGCGGAGACAGGAACAGCACCCATGCCTCACAACTGTCACTAATGCCGCATAAGAGAATCTTTGCCCCGTGGTGATGTGACGCGCCGGCCGGAGGCTGGGCCGGGCGGCGTGGTGTCGCCAGGCTGTGCGGGTGGCAGAACGAGTACGCGTTCGCGGGATCGATGACGACGAGGGCCGGCGCCTGCTGCGGATCGTCCGCAGAGGCACGGGGTCGGTGGTGACTTGGCGGCGGGCGCAGATGGTGCTGCTGTCCGCGCAGGGCATGTCCGTGGTGCCCGTCGAGGGTCCGAGCATGAGGCCGAGGTGCTGGCCGCCGCCGACCGGCACCGGACGAGCACGCAGATCGCGAACCGGCTGCACATCTCGGTCCGGACTGTCGAGAGCCACGGGCGCGAGCTGGCGATCCTCGCGTCCGGGCGGGGCGGGCCGAGTGAGCGGGGACTCGGTGTGCTCCCGAGCAAGGGCCCGGCCCCATGGGGACTCGCAGCCGATCAATTCACAGGCCGGATGCGGATCACGGCGCCCTCGTCACCGATGCCGGCGACCTCCAGGCTCACCATGTTGACGACTGCCTTCTCGCCCGCATGACAGGTCAGATCCATGTGGGCCGAGGTGTTCGCCCCTGGCCCGGTAAAGGTGGAAGAACACCCACCGTCGCTGGAGAACTCCGCCCCGGTCAGCGGTGCGACCATCCTGACCGTCCGGTCGCTGATCGCGGTGACCTCGATCGGGCCGAGCCCGGATCCGCCCAGCAGCGGAATCGTGACCGGGCCGGTCACCCGGATCTCGCAGGTGCCGTCCGCACACGCCCGGCGATTCTCACCATCCGCTGGAACAGGCGGTGACGGTGTAGGCGAAGCAGTAGGGGTCGTGGGAGTACTGGCGGCCGTCGGCGAAGTCGACGCGGCGGCACTGTCAAGGTCCGGCTCGCTCGACGAACACGACGCGAGCACAAGGACCACGGCCGCGAAAAGCAGAAGCGGGACGAGCGGACGGAACTGGGCGACTGTCTGCGAGCGGGTCATCGGAACATTCAACTCGGGCCGCCCAGGGACCGGTCCCAACGTCCACGCATTGCCATCCCGTCCACACACCATCGGAGGCCCGAACGTCGCGAGCGGAGAACGGCGAGGGTTGACGGCCTCGCCTTCCTACCTACCAGCCCGAGACGCCTGGCAACCGGTGCCTCGACGTCGGCCGACGAGCGCCTTCTTGGGGTCACCGCACTCCCTGGTCTGGGCGGTCTCTTGAGGATCACCAGACCAGGGGTCTCGACAAGACGATCAGATGCGGGTCCACCGTTGGTTGGCGGCACCGTTGCACGTCCAGATCTGGACGTAGACACCGTTGGCCGTGGAGTTGCTGGGTACGTCCAGGCATTTGTTCGCGCCGAGGGCGGTGATGCTTCCGTCGGAGTTGACGCGCCACTTCTGGTTGTTCTGGCCGTTGCAGTCCCAAATGATCACGCTGGTTCCGTCGGCGGTGCCGTTGTTGTTCACGTCGAGGCACTTGCTTCCGTAGACCCGCAGTTCACCGGCCGCCGTGGAGGTCCACTGCTGGTTGCTCTGACCGTGGCAGTCCCAGATCTCCACCCGCGTTCCGTTGGCCTGGGAAGCTCCGGTGACGTCGAGGCATCTCCCCGACCCTGCGCCCTGGAACTGGGACACGGGGTCGGGTGTTCCGCCGCTGACCCGGAACACGACGGTGCCGTGGGAGGGCACGCTCGCCGAGATGGCCCCGGTGGTCGAGGTGACGGCGTTCGTCCAGGCCTCACGGAGGCTGAAGGAGTCGCCGGACAGACCGATCGCCGAGGTGGTGGTGCTGATCGTCGTCGTGCTGCCTCCCTGGTTGAACAGCGCGACCGCGATGTCGCCGTTGCTCAGCCGTTTGGCCAGGACGCGGCGGGTGCCGTCGTTGCTGATCTGGGTCGCTTGGAGGCCGAGCGGGTCCTGGTTGATGGCGATCAGATTCTGGTTCTTCATGATCGTGGCGGTCGCGGCGTCCATGTTCCTCACGTCGTTCCCCGCGATCAGCGGCGCGGCCATGATGGCCCACAGGGCGAAGTGGCTGCGCATCTCGGTGTCGGTCATGCCGCCCCGGCCGACCACCATCATGTCGGGGTCGTTGAACTGCCCCGGCTTGGCGTAGCCCGACAGGGGCGCGTTGACATTGACGATGTTCTGGATGCCCATCGGGTAGCCGTTGGTCTGACCGGAGTCCCAGACGTTGGTGATGTCCTCGGTCGTGCGCCAGATGTTGGCGACGTCACCCCAGTTCCGCTGCGGGCCGGTCTTCTCATGGATGCTGTTGGGGTTGATGCTGTAGAGGATCGGCCGTCCGGTGGCCGCCAGGGCGTCGCGCATCTTCGCGAAGGTGCGTACCTGGTCGTCGATGGTGCCGGTGGGAGAGCACCAGTCGTACTTGAGATAGTCGACGCCCCAGGCGGCGAACTGCCGGGCGTCCTGGACCTCGTGGTCGAGACTGCCGGTGGCGCCCGGATAGGAGCCGAAGTACTGGGCGCAGGTACGGTCCAGGGGCGCTTGGTAGAGACCGAACTTCAGACCCCTGGCGTGAAGGTAGTCGCCGAGCGCCTTCATGCCGCTCGGGAATCTCGATGGATTGGCCCGCAGGTTGCCGGCCGGGTCGCGGTTGGGATCGAACCAGCAGTCGTCGACGACGACGTACTCATATCCGAGGTCGCGCATGCCGGAGCTGACGAGCGCGTCGGCGGTCTGCCGGATCAGCGTCTCGTTGATGTCGCAGCCGAACGTGTTCCAGGTGTTCCACCCCATCGGCGGGGTGCGGCCCACGCCGTTGTCCAGCGCTTGAGCCTGGGTGGCTGGGCTGAGCGCCACGGCCAGGGCCACCATGGTCAGCAGCGCGCGGATTCGTTTCCTGCTCATAGAGATCGCTCCGCAGTGATTCGAAGGCCGGGTCCATGGGGTGGGCTGGCTACCCCGAGGATCGGGTGCCCAGGGCTGAGACGACCGTCGTGGCCGCGCTGCGGTTGGCGACAAGCCGAGGGTCGTCCTGTCTGCGGTGACCTGGGCGGGCTCGGCCTTCCGCCGACCGAGCCCGCCACGCCGGCTCCACACCGGAGCCGGACCGTGTCACGTCGTTAGCGCTGCAGTGTCAGCAGACCCGGCCGGTAGGGCAGGAGGCCGTAGTCGCCGCCGGAGTCGGGGCTGCGCCCCTGGTAGAGCAATTGCAGATCGCAGGGATCGACGGTAAAGGTCTGATCGGCGTTGGCGCGGATCAGTTCGCCATGGCTGATGTCGTTGGTCCAGGTGGCGCCGCTGTTGGCCTTGCCGGCGAAGGGGTTGCTCTCGGTCGCGGCCTGCGGTGTCCACGAACCGTTCAGACTGGTGGACGTGAACGAGCGGAAGTAACGCCCCTGCGAGCCGATCGCCTCGACGATCATGAGGTAGCGGTTCTGGTCCTGGAGCTTGTAGACCTGAACGCCTTCGAACAGGTTGTTGGTCGTATCGCTCATGATCACTGTCGAGGTCGCGCCGAAACTGCCCGGGAAGTTCCCGATCGGCATACTGGCCCGGTAGATCTTGCCGTTGTCACCGGCGAAGAAAAGGTACATGTCCGTGCTGTCGCCGATGAGCGTCTGGTCGATGGGTCCTGTTCCGGAGCCGGTGATGCTTCCGGAGAAGAGCACCTGCTCTGATGACCAGCCATTCGGGTTGGTGGGGTCGCTCGACGTCCGGTAGGAGAAGGCGGTCCCACCCCACTGGTAGGCGAGCACCCAGATACTCTTCGGCGCGAAGTAGAAGAGCGTGGGTGCGACGGTGGAATTCGACATCGTGTTCTGGCTGGCCGAGGCCATCTCCGACCAGTTGTTGAACAGGCCGAAGTTCATCGAACCCCATCTCGTCCCCGTGTCGTGCGTCGTCGCATAGACGAGATGCCTGCCGTTGTAGGGGGCGACGGTGAAGTCCTTGAGCGAGACCCACCCCGGCTTGGGCTGCGCCAGCGGGCCCGTTGATGTCCAGCGGTATGTCGACGGAAGATCGCACGTCGGAGCGGGGTCGCCGCCGCCGACTGGGACGAGCTGCCACTGCTGGTTGTTCCCGCCCCAGTCGTCGTACTGGACGATGTTCGCGCCGTCGGCGGTGGAGGCGCCCTGTACTTCGAGGGCCTTGTTGCTGTGGCGCGAGATGAACCTGACGTGGCCTCCCGGGCTGTCATCCAGCCGCCACTGCTGGTTGGTGCCGTTCAGGTCGGACCACTGGACGATCGAGCCGCCGTTGGCGGTGGAGAAGTTGTAGACGTCCAGCACCTTGCCGGAGTGGCGGGACTTGATGCGGTAGTAGCCGCCGCCGGAGTCGACGAACTGCCACTGCTGCTGGTTCTGATCGTTCCTGGTCCACTGGGTGATGCGGGCGCCGTCGTTGGTCGCCAGGTTGTAGACGTCCAGGGCCTTGCCGCTGTTGCGGTTGACCAGGACGTACCACTTGTTCACATCCACTGCCGCGGCCTGAGCGGTCTGTACGTTCGTCACGGACAGGAGCACCGACAGCAGGAGCGATGCCAGCACTGCACCGGTCCTCAACATGAACTCTTCCCTTCGTCAACGTGAGTGTTAGCGCTAACATTTCCGGCCGGGCGGGACCTTCTCTCCATTGGGGGATCGGGGGGTGGTGGTGGCCGGAGTAAATACGAGGCAGAGCTATATCGTCAAGGACCCCGGACCTTCGAAAAGTTTCGAGCGCAAACCGGCTGGTAGTTCACGCACACAACCCGGCGGCCGGATCTTCGCAATGAAACATTATGAAAATGTTGACGGGAACTGCGAGTGCTCGCACACTGAGTCCGCGACGCCCCGGTGGTGTGTGCGTTTCCCGTGATGGAGCGCGGCGTCTGTTGCACGGCTGTGTCCGTGCTTTCCGAACCTCGCCTCATTCATGGAGGAACAGAAGTGCGTACGAACGCCATGCCCAGGCCCCGGGCCCGCAGGCGGGCCCTCCTTGCAGGCGCCGTCGGGGTGCTCAGCGCGGCCGCCGCTCTGGTGGCACCGTCACCGGCAGCCGCCGCGGAGAGCACACTGGGCGCCGCGGCGGCGCAGAACGGCCGCTACTTCGGCACCGCCATCGCCTCGGGCAGACTGAACGACTCGGTGTACACCACGATCGCGAACCGCGAGTTCAACTCGGTGACCGCCGAGAACGAAATGAAGATCGACGCCACCGAACCCCAGCGAGGCCAGTTCGACTTCACCGCCGCCGACCGCGTCTACAACTGGGCGGTCCAGAACGGCAAGGAGGTACGCGGCCACACCCTGGCCTGGCACTCCCAGCAGCCCGGCTGGATGCAGAGCCTCAGCGGCGGCGCACTGCGCCAGGCGATGATCGACCACATCAACGGCGTCATGGCCCACTACAGGGGCAAGATCGTCCAGTGGGACGTCGTGAACGAGGCCTTCGCAGACGGCAACTCGGGAGGCCGCCGCGACTCCAACCTGCAGCGCACCGGCAACGACTGGATCGAGGTCGCCTTCCGCACCGCGCGCGCCGCCGACCCGGCCGCCAAGCTCTGCTACAACGACTACAACATCGAAAACTGGAACTGGGCCAAGACCCAGGGCGTGTACGCCATGGTCCGCGACTTCAAGCAGCGCGGCGTGCCCATCGACTGCGTCGGCTTCCAGTCCCACTTCAACAGCGGCAGCCCCTACAACAGCAACTTCCGCACCACCCTGGAGAGCTTCGCCGCCCTCGGCGTTGACGTGGCCATCACCGAACTGGACATCCAGGGCGCCTCCCCCACGACGTACGCCAACGTGACCAACGACTGCCTGGCCGTCCCGCGCTGCCTCGGCATCACCGTCTGGGGTGTGCGCGACACCGACTCCTGGCGCTCGGAGCAGACGCCGCTGCTGTTCGACGGCAACGGCAACAAGAAGGCCGCCTACACCTCGGTCCTCAACGCCCTCAACGGCGGCACCTCGCCGAATCCTCCCGACGGCGGAACGATCAAGGGCGTCGGCTCGGGCCGCTGCCTGGACGTGCCCAACGCCAGCACCACCGACGGCACCCAGCTCCAGCTGTGGGACTGCCACGACGGCACCAACCAGCAGTGGACCCACACCGCCGCGGGCGAACTCAGGGTCTACGGCGACAAGTGCCTGGACGCCGCCGGCACCGGCAACGGCGCCAAAGTCCAGATCTACGGCTGCTGGGGCGGCGACAACCAGAAATGGCAGCTCAACTCCGACGGATCCATCGTCGGCGTCCAGTCCGGCCTCTGCCTGGACGCCGCCGGAACCGCCAACAGCACCCCGATCCAGCTCTACTCCTGCTGGAACGGCAGCAACCAGCGCTGGACCCGCACCTGACCCGCCACAAGCGAAAGGGTGAATCGATGAAGACCCACGGTCCGGCTTCCCCCGCCCCTCCGCGCAAGCATCGCCGGCGGTCCCGGTTCGCCGCCGCGGTGGCGGCGGCCCTCGCTGCAGGCATGCTCGTCGCGGTGAACCCGGCGCCGGCCGAGGCGGCGACGGTGGACACCGATGCCTGGTACGTCCTGGTCAATCGCAACAGCGGCAAGGCGCTCGACGTCTCTGGCGCCTCAACCGGCGACGGAGCGCGAGTCAGCCAATGGACGCGCCACGACGGAGCCAACCAGCAGTGGCAGTTCCTGGACTCCGGCGGCGGCTTCTACCGGTTGAAAGCCCGGCATTCCGGCAAGGTGCTCGACGTGGCCGGCGCCTCGACGGCCGACGGTGCCGCGATCCAGCAGTGGTCCGACCACAACGGGGCCAACCAGCAGTTCCGCCTGGCCGACTCCGACGGGGGCCACGTCCGGCTGATCAGCCGCAGCAGCGGCAAGGCCGTGGAGGTCCAAGGCGCCTCCACGGCCGACGGCGGCAACGTCGTCCAGTACGCCGACTGGGGCGGCGCCAACCAGCAATGGAAGATGGTCGAGCTGTCGTCCGGCGGTGACGGCGGATGCGGCAGCGCCCCGACGCTCACAAGCGGTACGCACACGATCCAGAGCGGCGGCAAGAGCCGCAGCTTCATCCTCAGAGTCCCCCTCAACTACGACAACAGCCACCCCTACCGGCTGATCTTCGCGTTCCACTGGCGGGGCGGAACCGCCGGCGACGTCGCCTCGGGTGGAACGAGCGGGAGCGCCTGGTCCTACTACGGCCAACAGGAACAGTCGAACAACAGCGCGATCCTCGTCGCCCCCCAGGGCCTCGGCAACGGCTGGGCCAATTCAGGCGGTGAGGACGTCACCTTCGTCGACGACATGATCCGGCAAATCGAGAGCGGCCTCTGCGTCAACACGACACAGCGCTTCGCCACCGGTTTCAGCTGGGGCGGCGGTATGAGCTACGCACTCGCCTGCGCCCGGGCCAACGCCTTCAGGGCCGTCGCGGTCATCTCCGGCGCCCAGATCAGCGGGTGCAGCGGCGGCACCCAGCCCGTCGCCTACTTCGGAATCCACGGCATCAGCGACTCCGTCCTCAACATCGCGCAAGGACGGTCGCTGCGAGACAAGTTCGTCGCCAACAACGGCTGCACAGCCCAGAGCCCGCGCGAACCCGCACCGGGCAGCCGGACGCACATCACCACCCTCTACTCCGGCTGCCGCGCCGGGTACCCGGTCCAATGGGCCGCGTTCGACGGAGGCCACATACCCGGTCCGGTCGACGGCTCCCCCAACGAGAGCGGCATCGCCACCTGGACCAAGGGTGAGATCTGGAGGTTCTTCGCACAGTTCCAATGACACGCCCGCATCACGGAGTGGAGCCAGGAACGCCCTGGCTCCACTCCGTCGTCCATCTCCAAGAACGGCTACTGGCGCAGATACGCCATCTCTAAAGCTGCGAAGAGGGCGCCCACGCTCCCGGGGCACCAGGGCCGCCGGTTCGAGACCATCATGCTCGGCGCGATCACCCAGATCCTGATGGCCGACGGCGTGCACTTCACGGTGCAGCCGCAGACCGATGAGCGGGCCTGGCTCCTGGCCCACACGATGCCGGCCCGCCGTCGGGTGCGTCAGGCCCCGCCCCGATGGCCAGGCGTCAGCCCATGTGGTCCAGGCGGACTTCGCCGTAGGGCCGTACGTGCGACCAGAACAGCGGGGTGAGGCCGCGCCGGTCGGGGGCAGGTCGGTCCAGTCGGGCTCGGCCAGGACGTCTTGGAGCATGAGGGTGTTGACGTACACCAGCGAGGCCCGCAGGGGTCATCCACGGCCGCGCGCATCGAGCGTTCCCGTCACCGCGAGGCGCTGACGAACGCATCGATGTCGTAGACCTCGCGGGCTTCGCCGACGAGCGCGTGTCGTGCTTGGTGATCGGTTGGATTTTCACCGCCAGTGGACTGCACTAGCGCCGAGAACGACGGCGCGGGATGTCTTGCGCGAGCTCCACGATGAAGCCGTCGGGGTCAGCGACATGCAGCGTCCGGTGTCCCCACGGCCGGTCTGCGGGGCCGCTGAGGATCGTGGCCCCCAGTTCCCTGAGCCGGTGGGCCTCGGCGTCAACATCCTCGACCATGAAGACGACTTCGGCCGCCGGGCCGGGCGTGGTCCGGCTGTTAGTCAGCCAGTCGGCGCGACGCTGCTCGTACAGCGCGAACCTGGTGACCTCGGTGGCGAACTCCGCATAGCCCGCGTCCTCGAACTTGAACGTGAGCCCCACCACGTCCCGATAGAAGGCGATCGAGGCGGCAAGGTCGCGGACATACAGGATCACATAGCCAAGACTGGGCGCCATGCCGACCTAGGTTCCCACGGACGGCGGCTATACGACCTGAAACGGCCGACAGTCACGCTCAGCGAAAAATGCACTCTTCTGCTGGTGTCGCTGCAGCGTCGTCGACCCTCGGCCGCCACGTCGCGCTGCTGAGCACTCATCACCATCGCGCGTTTGCTCACGTATCTGAGCTGGGTCGTTCGGGTTCATTGCGGCTCGTCAGCCAACGGCCAGGGCGACGTGGTCCACAGGCTCGTCCGCACGCGCCTGCGGAGTCCACGTCGACCTTGCGGACGGCTGAGGAATACTGCCTCGCATGGCGATTTGAAGAGCATCATCCGGCCCGCCGCGCTGGCGCAAGGTCAGCACCTGGGACACCGTCCGCGAGGAGGGTCGCTGGGTCTGCGCCGCCTGTCGGACAGCCGTGCGCTCGTACCAGTACCGCTTCTACCCGGCGGAGTCTCCGCACTATGAACGGTGTATCGGGTTCTCGTGGTGCTCCGGCTGCCGGATCTACACCGGCGCGATGGTCCATGTGCCACGCAGCAGACCGCTCCCCGACATGTTGGCGTCCCTTCCGCCCGAACAGCGGGAGCAGCTGAAGGGCAGCGAAGTCCGGCTGATCGAATACCTGGACAGCCGCACCGAAGACACGAGGTAGGGCCAGACTGCCCGAGCCATCGCCATACTGAAGCTCTGTATGTCGAGCATCCGAAGGCATTATCGAGATGGGCCACGTCCCGGGGCGCTGTCGGGAGCGCCGCGCACCAAGAGGAAAACAGATCAGGTCGCGCGGATGAGCGCCCCGGCTCGCGGGGTCTGGGGCGGTGGAGCCCCCCAAAGTCACGCACGCTACGCCATAGAGCCCCTGAAGCGATTCATTGCGAAGCACACGAGCAGAGTCCATCCCGTCCAAGAAGGCCCTTTCGCGTGGCGGATTAATGCGTTATCTTTAATCCTGGGGTGCCGGGAAGACTGGTCGGCGAGATGGTGAGGTCTCGTTACCAGGAGGTCGGATGACTACCCGGAGCCAATTCCTTACGGTACGTCTTTCGACGTGCGCTTCTATTATGCCTCTCGGGCTTCGTGCCATCGTGCACAGTTCTGCATTTCCAGATAGCTGACCACGCCCCAGGTTCGGGTGCGCCCGCTCTCTCGTTGCGCGCTACCCCTGCTCTTCCATCTTCAGATAAGTGCCTGTCCTGCACGTTCACCCGGAAGGTCCACACGTGAGGCTGCCCTTCGCCGCCCTGGCCATCGCGACCACCGCCCTGACGCCGATGCTCCTGTTCGCCACCCCTTCGCTAGCAACCGACACGGCCGGCTCCTCGCCCACCCGCATCGCAGTCACGGACGACCCGACCAAACCGGTGGACGAGATGACCGACGACGAGGTCCGGATCGCCATCATGCGCATCATCGCCGACCCGGACACGGGCAGGGCGGTCAACACCGCCGCGCAGGAGGCCATGGACGGGACCATCGAAGACCAGCGCACCTTTCTGAAGACCGGCCTCGCGGTGGCCCAAGCCGAAGACGACCGCGTCGCCATCGCCCGAATCCTCTTCATTGCTCGACAGAACAACTACAAGGCGGTCATCAGGGAGGCCAACAAGGCCCTCGACAACGGCTCACCGGCCGTCCTGCGCGCCTTCCTGGAGACCGGCCATCGCCTCGCCCAGGCCGAGGACGACCGCGTCGCCATCGCCCGCATGCTCGCCGACCCGACCATCAGTGCGGCACTCCGCGAAGCAGCGATCCAAGCCCTCGACGATGGCTCTCCCGAAGCATTGCGGTACTTCCTGGAGCAAGGCCAGTACGAGGTGGACGACTAAAGTCCAGGCGGCGCCCCAGCCTTGCTTGGGCTGGGGCGCGTATGGGTCATACGTGGGTCATGTCTACGCGGTGAAGGAGATCTCGCCCTTCATAGGGTCGGGTGCCCAGCCTCTGGACTGCGCGATGAGGAACTCTTCCTGTACTACAGGAACCACAAAGGCCACGTCTGCGAGCGACCACGGCTCATCGCGGCCGTTCGGCGCCGCACGACATCGGTGCCTGAGCCGGTCGGCCGAAGCAGGTCGGCCGGAGAGGCCGCATGCCCGGTCCGGCCGAACCGGCGGCGGAGCGGAGCGTCGCGTGTTCGTTTGCGGGCGCTGCGCGTCAGGGTGCTGACTGGCCTCTCACGTTGAGCAGAACTCGCATGGTTTCGGCTGGGGTTGCGCAACGGAAGCCGGTGTCGTCGTCGAGCATGTCTGCTGAGGCGTCGTTAAACGTGGATGGGGCGCAGCGGAGGAAGGGGCTCGTGAACGCGCTCCCTTCAGCTCGTGGCGGCCGGGCTCGGTCTCGGTCGAGCACCAGTCCCAGGTGTTGTCGCACATGTCGTAGACGCCGTACGGGCTGACGCCACTTGCGTAGCAGGTTCAACAACTGACCCGGTGGAAGCCGGTCGTTGAGGCGCTCAGCGTCCCGAACCTGCACTTCCATGACCTGCGGCACACGGGCAACACGCTCGCGGCCGACATGGATGTCTCGCTGCGCAACCTGATGGCGCGCATGGGCCATGACAACGAGCGGGCCGCGCTGCGGTATCAGCACCGTTCCAACAGCGCTGACCGGGCTATCGCGGACGGGCTCAACGCGCTCGTCCAGGCCGACCAGAAGCGGGACGGCGACGGGCGGCGGGGTCACTGGTGCCGTGGGCGTAGTTGCACGCTAATTGCACGGCGCTGATCGGGTGATGAAACGATCAAGGCCCAGGTTTGGAGGATCATGCCTCTGACCTGGGCCTATGTGGGAATCTCCCCGTTGGCGACCGTACGCGACCATGATCGCCCGCTCCGACGGGCATGTAACGGGCACGGCTGGGAGTGAAGCCAGATGCGGGATCCACCGGGCCCCAGCGTATACACGGTTGCCATGCCTCAAGCCAAGAGTTGCGCGCCGGTTGCTTGTCGGCCAGAGGGTTTTCAGGACGGTCGTGCCTGTGAGTACTCGTTCGGCCCGTGCCTGACACACAACCCACTGGGCGGGGCCTTAGCATCCCAGGATGGCCATGAACCCGAAATGCACGCATTGTGGAACAAGTGACCTAGACCGGGGCTTTACAACCGAAACCCCCTACACCTCAAGCTACATCAGCCAACCCGACCAGGCTCGTTGGTACAAGGGCAACGTGGATTATACCGGCATGTTCTCCCGTCGGGTCAAAGTGAAAGGGAAGGAGTCACTGCCGATGGCCGCTTACCGTTGTCGTCAATGCGGCCATGTGGAATTTTTTGCTAGGTAGGGGCTTGGGTCAGTTTCTACACGAACCGTCCCGGCGACTGGGTCGCGACGCTGCGAGACCCGGCCGCCGGCGTCGATGCGACGGTGATCCGTTCGGATTCGGCGGCGCTGCGTGAGGCGCTCGAACAGGAGCGGCAGCGTGCGGGCCGTCCGAGCATCAAAAGGGCCTGGTGATGGTGGTCTGGTCTCCCCCACCGCCATCACCGGACGGGGCCGTCCCCCACGATGGGGCGGCCTCGGGGGAGGCTGAGGTGGCGCGGCGGATGCTTGTCCTTTTAATCCGGAGGCTGTGGGGTCGATTCCCACCTGACCCGCCACTCCTGACCAGGGAAACGCGAGATTGCCCCCGTTTGCCTCCCGCCAGTTTCGTCCGAGTTTGTCCTCCCGTCTGCTTCTCTCCGGTAGAGAAGACGACCAACACGAACTGCGGTACGCGACGGGTCGCCGTCTCGCCGAAGAAGCGGTCATTGACCTCAAGGTCGACCTCGGCCATCTCCGGCATCCATGGCTGGTCGCGCAGCAGCTGAGGGCAACGAGCGCTGCCCTCCTCCACGAGCTTGGCGATCAGGTCATGCTCGGACGCTTTGAGGAAAGCTGTGGCGGATCTCCTCCCGAATCGGCCGGACGGCCTCGACCCCGTGCTAGCCGCCGTGCGGGCCACGCTGGCCGACCTGCTTCCCGACCGGCCGGGCTGAGCAAGGCTGCCCGTCCCAGAACCGACGCCGGACTCAGCCCGTTACCGCGAATTCCTGTACCAGCCCTCTCGAGGGCCGACGGGCACCAGCACGTCAACGCTGCCCGTCGCGGCGTCCCTCGAGGGGCCAACTCGGCGCCGGGGTGGAGGTTCCGGTCGCGGTTCAAGGCGTGCTTGCTTCCCAGCCACCGCCGATACGAACTCGTTCGCTGGGTGGGTTGGTTCCTTCGTCAGCACCGAGTTGGGCGAGGCGGGACAGGATCTTGCCGTGGAGGTCAGTGGGAGCGAAATCTCCGCCGCCGGCCTGGCCGACCATGGTTTGGAGCGCCTGGTGCAGGCCGTATTCGCGCAGGCAGTTGGGGCACTCACCGAGATGGTCGCGAACTTCGGCCATAGCCACGTCATCGAGTTCGCCGTCGAGATACAGATCCGCCTTCGTCAAGAAGTTGGCGCAGTCCCGCATGGTCGGCGTGGTCTCGTGGACAGGTTCGGCCGTTGACGGGGTGGCCGGCTCTAGGAGTTGACGGCGTGCAGCCCAGACAACGGCCTCGATTGGGGTGCGCACTTCCAGCTGCTCGCAGATGTCTCGAAGTCGCCGGCGAAGGTCTCTGGCCGAACCGCCCAGTCGCCGTGCGGCTTGGTCTGCGGTGATCCCCTGGGCGATCAAAGACAGCAACTGGGTCTGCTGCGGCGACAGTTCGGTTTCCGGTGAGTGTGCGGTTATGAGCCGCATCCAGCCGGTAGCCTCCGAGTTCTTCGCACGGATCTGTACGCGTTCATAGCCGCTTGAGGCATCGTCGGTGTTGCGGATGGCCGACAGCGACGTTTCCTTCGGCTGGGCCTGGATGCGCGCGTAGCGGCCGGGGTCGACGAATCCGGGCGGGGACGTGATCAACGTGTCGTAGACGAAGTCGGAAGCGACGAAGGCCAGGTCGGCGCCCGTCTCGGCGACCCGCTTCTTCACCGCGGGCGCGTCCACCATCCGGCATGCCGTGCTGACCGAGATGCCGGACACCCCATTAGGGCCGCCCTGGATGGGCCCCACGTGCAGCGCGGCCCGAAGCCGCATCCGGGTGGCCTCGGCGGCGCGCCGGTTGTGGCGGTGCAGCGCCGCCGGCAGGTGCGCGAGCATCGGATCGATGACGGCCTCGGTCGGCGTGGTCGGCGGGACGACGATGAGGGCGCCGTCGCCGCGGTCCTCCTGGTAGAAGTCGGCGAGGGCGAGGCCGGACGCGGCGAACGCCTCCTCCAGCAGCCGGTACATGGCCTCCCGGACGTACCGGCGGTCGGCGTCGGTCCGCGACGGCGAACTGAACCCGGTGATGTCGGTGATCAGGACCGTGCAGTCGCCCCCCGACCAGTCGGGCAGGGCACCCCCCGCCGGCAAGCCTGCGACAGAAGCGTTCTCTTGGCCGCTCAAGCATATAAGCTCGTCGGGCGCGGAACGGTCTTCACCCAATGGCCCGACCCCATGCTCGGTGAGAGGTCCTTTGCTGGGCGGCCGCTCGTCAGCGGCCGCGGAAGCCGAGCCCAGAACCTGCCGCAGGCGGTCCTCGATTTGATCCGGGGTCAGGTAATCGGTGGCTCGATCGACCAGGTCCAGTACATCCCCCAGCAGTTGCCCCGTCGCCTCTTCCAGGTCATCGTGCATGCCGCCGCCGATGACCAGAGGCATCTCAGACCCGGGGAAGTTCACCTGCAGATCGTGCTGGTCACAGTCGTCGGTATCGTAGCATTTGCGCTCGTTCACTTGGCCTCCTCCTTTCCCGGTTCCGGCAGGACGTGATCAGACGAGCTGACTTGTGGCGGGCTCGCCCACAAGGCGGCCGGGGGGTGAGCCGCCGTTGTGGTCGGCGGGGTGCGACGTGGAGCGATCAAGGCAAGGCGATCCTTGAGGCGGTTGCGGGCATGGCGTAGGTGGGAGCGGACATTGGGCTCGTTCTTGCCCAGCAGTTCGGCGATCTGCTTCGTCGACAATCCCTCGAATATGCAGCGCACGATCTGGCGCTGGCCGGGCGGCAACTCGGCCAGTACCTGCTCGATCCAGTTCAGGTCGACCCACTGGGCCATCAGATCCTGGTCCGTCTCCTCGTCGAGACGCATCATCTGATGCAGTTCAATCGCCCGTTGCTGAAGGTTGCGGTCTCTGGTGCGGGCCTTGATGAAGTGGTTGCGGGCCGCCACGCGGACCCATGCCGACGGAGAGCGGATCGTGGCCCAGTTCCGGTAGGCGTCCTCGAAGGCCCGCTGCGTGGCGTCCTCGGCTTCCTCCCGACTCCCGTCCAGAAGAATGATCATTCCAACAGCACCGCGATAGTGCTGCCGGAAGAACACGGTGAACTGCTCCTCGGGGTCCTCGGCAGGTACCGGTCCACCTGCGACAGACGATCGTTTGGCTTCGGCCATCGGCAGTCCTCCATCGCCACTGTCCTCCAACGCCTGGACTCACACTCGGGACCTAGGTCCGCGAATGAGCCCAGGCGTGAAATCACGACCGAGATTTTCTTCGGCGGCGCCAGGATCAACGGCGTCGTGCGACCACGGCGGTCACGAGCAGCGCGATGACCGCGGCGCTCATCGTTATCACCACCGACCCGGTGACGCCGTACGCGCCGACCACCGAAAGCAGCACGTTGGTGAATACGAGCTGCAGCTCCCCTCCGTCCCGCCCCCGCCCTCCCGTTCCGGCAGGACCACCTGGACGTTCCCTGGAAGTGCCTCCACTCCCGCCGGTGGAGACATCCACCGGAGAGGCAGTCGGAGAACCAATCGGATCTACCGGCTCATCGTTCTGTGACGACGGCACGACCGCCATCGGGGCAGCAGCCTCTTCATACGGTGCATCATTCAGATGAGCAGAGCCCATGAGTGGATTCCTCCCGAAGGAACGCGGTGACATTTAGACATCACTGAGGTCCCCGTCGATGAACTGGCGTGAAAATGCCAGCTCAGGGCCGGGAGAGCAGCTGTTTCTCCGCTTCAACCGGCCGATCACTAGACCTGTGAGAGTCAGGTCTAGTGATCGGTTCGGGCCGCGGCTCACTCGACGGTCGGCGGTGTGGGAGGGCGGTGGGGGGGCTCCAGCCTGGCGGGTGCGTATTTGTGCCAGGGTGTGCCCGCCCACGAGTCGCGGTCTTCGGTGCAGGTCAGCTCGTTGGGCCGCCGTCCCGACGTGGCCGCCGGTGGTGGTCAGTCCGTAGCCGTTGGGCAGGGACAGGTGTCCGGGGCGCAACGGTCGGTCGGCTCGACCGTCACCTCGGTGGCGGCCCGGCGGGTGGTGAGGTGGGCGCAGTCTCCAGCGGCCAAGCCGAGACGCGCGGCGTCGTCGTCGTTCATGCGCAGGGTTCCGGTCGGATCGCGGCGGCGCCAGGCGGGGTCGCGGATGATGGGATTGGCGGTGAAGGCTCGGCGTTCGCCCGCCGACAGCACAAACGCCCATTCGGGATCGGAGCGGGGGCGTGCGCCGGGGTAGGGCAGCGTCGCCAACGGCCCATGACCAGCCAAGCCCGCGTCCTCCCAAGCCCGCGTCTCGGCCTGCTGGGTGGCACCCTTACCCAGGAACTCGCCCGGCTGCTGCTCGACGAAGCCGTTGACGACCACGTCCCCTTCCCCAGCACACCCTGGCCGCGATGCTCGGCGTCCAACGCCCTTCCCTCAACAAGGTCCTCAAAGACCTCGAACGCGACAGCCTCATCGCCGTCCGCTACGCAGTCAAGCCGCGTGGCCTCTCCCGGGGACCGGCTGAGACACGCACGGTCCGCGAGCCGAGCACGGTACCCGGCCGCTCCGGCGACACCGCCGTCGCGGGTGCCGTCCGCCCGCTCGGGGCCCGCCGCCGTGGCCGTGACCTAGACCACCTGGACCAGACGGCATTCAAATCGACTGCGAGGCATGTGGCGCCTCGTTCCCTCGCGACGCCGCGGTGAGCTGCGCCACCTGCGGCGGCACCGATCTGGTCCAGCGGCCCCGGGCCCTCACCCAGTTCTCGCGAGGTACCCAGCTGTCCATCACCAGCTGGAACCAGGCGCTGCTCTGCAGCTCCTGCGACGCCGCCATGGTGGCCCGCTCCAGCGAGGGCAAACCCATCCCGCCGCACTTCCAGCCGGCCGCCGCCTTCAAACGCGACCCCCGAATCACCGGACGACACCCAGATCATTCCCCGCTGACCAAGGCCGTGATCGCGGCATCCGTGGGTGCGGTCGGTGGTCAGCGCTCGACGCTGTCGTGGCCCCGGCGCGCCGGCTGGAACGACGGTGTCGCCGAACGGTGCGACGACCCGGCCGGGCTTCAGCGGCCGAACAGCTTCCGGGTCCTTCCGGGAGAGTAGAAGACGGTTTCGCCGGTCGCGTCCTGGACACCGTCGTTGTCGGTGACCACCCAGACGCGGCCGCTTCCGTCGACGGCCAGGCCCTCGACCTTCTCCTGGACGTGGCCGCCGAAGCCCCGCAGGTCCGGCAGCAGGTCACGGACGAGCCGCTTGCGCAGCACCGGAAGGGTTCCCGCGGCGGGCGTCCTGGAAGGCAGCGGCACGGAGTAGATCTTCTTGTGCGCCGCGGCCGGGCCGCCGGCCTTGTCCCGCTCGACCACCGCGAGCCGGTCGCCCACCACGATCAGTTCCGACAGCCCGTTCCAGTTGCTGGACGAGGCCGACGGCTCCAGCCTGTAGCCGAACCAGGCCCACGCGCCGGTGGCGGCGCTGTAACGGCCCAGCCGGACCACGTCGGCCGGATCGCCCGGCAGCGGCCGCTGCATCGTCACCCAGACCTGCTCGGCGGAGGCGGTCCCGGTCACCGCGATTCCCTCAAGACCCTGCTTGCCCACCCGTGCGGCGAGGTCGTCCGGCAGCGGGATCTCCCGTTGGGCGGCGCCCCGCTCGTCCAGCCGGACGAGCAGGTTCCGCCGGTAAAGGGTGCCGGTCTTGCCGGCGTCGCCCTCGGACGCCATCCAGAACCCGCCGCGGGGCCGGGCGATGACGCCCTCGGCGTCGTAGCCGGCCGGTACGCCGCCCTTGGTGACGGTCACGGCCCCGGTGATCGTGGCCGGGCGGCCCTTGGTGTCGATCCGGTAGATCCGGGTGGGGGTGTAGACCGAGTCCGACACCGCGTACAGCCCGTGCCGATCGCCGGGCACCGGCGACAGGCCCGACAGCGCACCCCAGCCGATCGGCTCCCTGGCTACGAGCCCGGGCACGCCGGGCTTGCCCAGCCGGAAGATCTGAACGCCCGCCCGCAGTCCGGCCTCGGCGTCGTCCTCCTCGCTGGAGACGACGAGGAGGCCCCGCGACGGCACCGGCAGCAGCCCCTCCGGCCCGGCGTTGGCCGGCAGGAACTGCACGAACCTCGGCCAGGACGGCCGGGAGACGTCGTAGACGGCGACGAAGTTGGCCCGCTCGGAGGCGACGAAGGCGTACCGGCGGCCCCGGTAGGTCGCAACGGCCAGCCCTTCCGGCTCGGTGCCCTTCTTGCCCGCGCGGTCGTCGTTGTGATGGCCGTAACGGACGGCGAGGTGTTCGAAGGCGCTGCCCGCGTCCCACAGGACTTCGCCGGTGTCGCTGAAGACGGTCCAGCCTCGGCTGCCGCCCTTCCAGTCGCCCTCGTTCGCGGTGGCCAGGGTGCGGTCGTCGATCCAGGCGACGGCGTCGGGCTCACGCGGAACGTCCCTGATGGACCCGGTGAGGTTCACCGAACCGTCGTCGTCGGTGTCGATGCCGGTGACGGTCACCGTGCCCGCCGAGAAGACCCGCTCGACCTTTCCGGTGCGCAGAGCGACGACGGCGACGCCGTTGTTCTCCTGCAGCGTCACGGCGACCTTGCCCGCGTCGTTGATCGTGACGTACTCGGGCTCGGGGTCGGCCGGGGTGTCCAGCCCGGCCCGGACGAACGCCGGCAGCGCGCTGCCGTCCGCCGCCGTGAAGGGCACCTTGCGCAGCCCCCAGCCCGCCGGGTCGGCGCCGTCGAGGTCGAGGATCTGCAGGAACCCGGCGGGGGCCTGCGGCAGGCCCCCGTCGCCCGCGTCCTCGTCCCGCTCGTTCTCGATGGCGAGCGCCGCGTGACGCCCGTCCTCGCTGAGCGCGATCGAGTCGGGCTGCCCGCCCAATTCCAGGCTGCGCACCCGGGTACGGTCGGCGAGCCGGATCACGTCCAGACGGCCGGACGGGTCGCTGTAGCTCTCGCTGGTGTCGATGACGGCCAGCACATACGGCCCGGCCACGGTGACGGAAGTGGGCTCCTGTCCCTCAGCCAGCTGGAGTGTTCCGAGCCCCCGCGGCCTGTCCGGGTCGGAGATGTCCAGAAACCCCAGCCTCGCGGCCGCCGCGTCGGTGTAGACCAGCGTCCGCCCGTCCCGGCTGACCGCACTGATCTCGGCCACGGTCTCGTCCTCGGCTGGCGTCCCGGCAGGACGGTTCTCGAAGACCGGGTAGGTGGCCGTCCGCTCGAACAGCCGCCTCGGGCCCGCCTCCGCCGAGGGCGCGGCGACCGATCCGGCCAGCCCGATCGTGATGGCGGTGGTGGCCAGACTCACCTGTCCGACGCGTGACCTCATCCAGACTCCCCGTCCGTTCGCCGACGATGCAGAAGCAACCTGGCAGCGCACGGCGTCCTGACGGCGAACCCCGGGCATACCTCCGGTGAAGATCGCAGGTGACAGCCACCGGTGACCGGCACAGGCCACATCACCCCGCAGCGCGGATCCCGACGACGTAACCGCAAGTCGTGACCGCAAGTCCTGTCGGCGTTCCGCGAGAGATTCCCCCATGCGAGGGACCTGCCTCCCCTGCCGTGGGGAGGAGGGATCGCGCCCGCAGGGCGAAGGTTGGCGGAGCAGGCACACCAGGAATCCCGAGGAGGGGCCGATGTCCGATGGAGCGATCCGCAAAGCCGCTGGCAAGCCCGGAAAACCGCGTCGCCGCGCTTTCGCCGCCGGTGCGTTGCTGGCGGCACTGACGACCACCGCGTCGAGCACCGCCGCATGGGCCGCGCCCGCGGACCGTACCGAACCTGAAGGTCCCTCGATCTCCGGCTGGGGACACATCTATTTCGGCGACGAACAGGACCGCGAGTTCGCGTTCAAGGCCTCGGGGTTGGCCGTGGAGGGACACCCGCCCTCAAGGGTGCCCGGTACCACGGGCACGTTCTCCGTCGCCCATTACAGCGACAAGAGCCACAAGAACGGCGTCAGATTCTGGGGGCATGTCGACTGCCTCGTCGTCGGCGGCCGGACCGCAACGTTCACCGGCGTGATCGATGGAGCCGTCGCCTTCGGCGCCGGCCAGCCCGACATCTCCGGGCTGAAGGGCGTCCGCCGCGGATTCTCCGTCCACGATTCGGGCAAGGGCCGTCCCGACCGGCTGGGTTTCTCCTGGTTCATGGACCCGGGCGACACGACCTCGTCAGCACGGTGCCAGGGCCCGGCACCGTTCGCCTACGTCGACAAGGGCGATTACCGAACCACCGAATGGCTCCCGCCGAACGTCATCCCCAGTGCGCCGCCCCACCGAGGTTCGCCGTGATGCGTGACACGCCCAGCGGGATCTGCGGTGTGCGGGCGGGTCTCCCCCAATGAATGAAGGGGATACGTACCCACCGACCTGATCGACGGCTCCGTCACCCTCGCCCACCCGGTCGGTCCAGGGGCCGACCGGTCCGAGGACGTTCACGGTGGCCGGCGGTGCGAGCCTGCTCGTGGCCACCGTTGTCCTGGCCCGCCTCCGCCGAGGCGCCCCGCCGAGCCAGGAACCCGCACGGCCCCCTTATGCGTCCGGTCCTCACGTACCCCGTCGGCGGGGGTGCCGGGTCAGGTTTCCTCGGGAGCGGAGGCGCATCAGTAGCACGGCGCCCAGCACCACGGCCAGACCGCCGGTGGTGAAGACGATCAGCCAGCCGGCCGGCATGCCCAGGAACCGGACGACCTCCCGTTTGTAGACGACCTGCCGGTAGGGCTCGTTGTCCGTCGCGGTGAAGCGGTAGTCGTCGACGATCTGCTCGGGATCGATCCCGCCGTCGATGAGTTCGGTCATGAACAGGCCCTCCCCGAGGAATGTCCGCAGTTCCGGGGAGTCGACCTGCCCGGGCGTCACCTCCCCGGCGAAGGCCAGCCGCATCCGCGCGCCGGTAGTCTGCCGCACCCGATGCTCGCCCAGCACGAACAGGTGCAGCCGTTGCGTGTTCTCGGCGAGGCGGGACAGCCGCATCGGATACACGAGCTCGTCCGAGGCGAACGAGACACGCAGCGGGTCGAGCTCGCCGGTGAGGGTCCCGGAACCGGCTCGCAGCTTCACCGCGACGTACTTCCATCCCTGCTCGACGTAGGGACCGAGTGCCTTCTCCAGGTCGGAACTCAGCCGGTAGCCGTTGCGGGCCAGCCAGCCGGCCAGCGCGTCCGGATCGTCGGCGTCGAGCGTCGCCACGCGGAACGGCCCGAGGTCGCGTTCACCGAGCACCTCGACGGCCCCGCCGCGTCCGCCCGGCCCGGCTTCGTCGCCGGCGCCGTCGCCGAAGCCAAGGTCGGGGAACCAGATCCGCCGGGTGACCACGCGCGGCTCGGTGAGCGCGTCGAGCTCCTCGAACCAGCCGCGCTCGCCGAGCCGTACCGCGGCCTCAGACGGCGTGGGCAGCAGCCAGGCCGCGTCCTTCTCCGACGACTCGGCCGACAACCGCATCACGATCTCCTCGGTGCGCGCCCCCGCGTCATAACGGACGATCGACGTCTCCGCAGAGATCGTGACCGAGCTGTCGGAGATCATCGCACCGCAGCCGCACGCCCACGCCGGCTGCGCCACCGAGGCCGCCGACGAGGCGAGCAACAGCCCCAGTACGGTCACCACACGCGTAAATGTCTGCAACCCCGACACTCCTGGATCGTCGTCCCGAAGGGGTTTGACAGTCGACACCGCCGCCTGGTTCCGCTCGGAACGCCAACGCAGCCTGCGTCTCAGGTCGGCCGAAGGTTCGGCGCACGCGTCCCGGAACACCTCGACGAACGCCCGCCGCAGTCGATCGTCCCGGCCATCGGCGCGCTGCGCGACCGCGCTGGCACGTACCGCAGCCGGGTGATCGAGGGGCACCACGGCTATGGTCGGTCGGAGGTCGAGTCCACCCTCGAAACCGTCCGCGCCGAAGGCGGGCAGAACCGGTGCCACCGATGGACGTATCCGACCTCTGGCGGATGGCGCTCTGTGCGGACTCCCAGGGCGCCGACTTCTCGCTCTGGACGCCCGGACGGCTGGAGGACCGTGCACCGCGCAGGTCCTGGCCGAGGTGCCGGAGTTCCGCAGCGCCCAGGACATCCACGGCGAGCTGCGACGCCGCGGTGAGCGCACCGGGCTCGCAACGGTCTACCGCCATCTCCAGGCCCTCCGGCAGGACGGCACGATCGACGCCATCCAGGACCAGAGCGGTGAGACAGTGGACGGACTGGCCGTGGGAGCACTCTGTGCGAACGCTGCGGACAGGGCATGCGGAGCGGCCAGATCTGCCGGAGTTCCTCCTCACTGAGGCCTTCCAAGATCACCGGGGCGGGTGTCGGCAGCGTGCAGCGCCTGTCCGCGTGCGTGCGGTCGTGAACGATGTACGGGCAGCGACCCGGCCCCTGATAGCCGTGGCCACGCGGGTTCACCTCAACGACCGCATCGCACCATTGGCAGCGGCACCGCCACTCCCAATGCACCGATAGGTCCAAGGGTTCTAGGCCGTGTCCGGTGGATCTCGGCTTCCGCTGAGGTCGATCTCGAGGCTGTGGGTTGATGGTGTGCCGTGGTGCGACGGCATGAGTTGACCGATGCGGCGTGGCGGCTGATCGAGCCGCTTTTGCCCGCGCAGCCCGCCCGGGGTGGCCGATGGGCCGATCACCGGACGGTGCTGAACGGAATTCTGTGGAAGCCGGCCACGGGAGTCCCGTGGCGGGACCTGCCCGAGCGGTACGGGAACTGGAAGACCGTTTATGAGCGGTACCGGCGGTGGGCCGCCGACGGCACCTTGACCGCATCCTGAGGCACGTGCAGGTCCACGACGACTCCATCGGCCGCCTCGACTGGACCGTCAGCGTCGATTCCACCATCGTGCGCGCTCACCAGCACGCCGCCGGCGCCCGCAAAAGGGGGAACCGGGCGGGACGAACCGGACACCGGCCGCACGGCAGGCGCTCGGGCGGTCCCGGGGCGGGCTGACCACCAAGGTCCACCTGGCCGTCGACGGGCGCGGCCTGCCGCTGTCGATCGTGGTCACCGCGGGCAACGTCAACGACTGCACCGCCTTCCCGCACGTCCTGGCGGGGATTCGGGTGCACTCGTCCACGCGGGCGGCACAGGTCTACCTGCACGCGCGGCGGGAGCGTGACCGGGAGATCGCCTCGTCGCTCGGCAAGATGGCCAAGCGGGAACTCAAGAAGATCAAGAAGGCCCAGAAGGGGCGCAAGCCAGAGGGATCGGGCACGTAGCGGGCACGGTGGCTGATGAACAGAACAGGCCCAGAGTCAGTGGTACGCCACTGGCCTGGGCCTTCGTCAGTGGAGCGGGTGACGGGAATCGAACCCGCGCTGTCAGCTTGGGAAGCTGAAGTTCTACCATTGAACTACACCCGCGTGGGCGGGCCGGTGGGGCCGCCATGCTGTGGATACTGTACCGGATCGTTGGTGCGGCTTGGGTGGGATAGTTTTTCTGGCGTGCTGCTCTCCGATCGCGACATCAGGGCCGAGCTCGAGTCTGGGCGGGTGAAGATCGACCCGTATGAGCCGGGGATGGTCCAGCCGTCCAGTGTGGACGTGCGGCTGGACCGGTGGTTCCGGGTGTTCGAGAACCACAAGTATCCGCACATCGATCCGGCTGTGGAGCAGCCGGATCTGACCCGGATGGTGGAGGTGGACGCCGAGGAGGCGTTCGTGCTGCATCCCGGGGAGTTCGTGCTGGCGTCTACGTACGAGGTGTTCGGGTTGCCGGACGATCTGGCGGCGAGGCTGGAGGGGAAGAGCTCCCTGGGGCGGCTGGGGTTGCTGACGCACTCGACGGCGGGGTGGATCGATCCGGGGTTCGCCGGGCATGTGACGCTGGAGCTGTCGAACGTGGCGACGCTGCCGATCAAGCTGTGGCCGGGGATGAAGATCGGGCAGATGTGCCTTTTCCGGACGAGTTCGCCGGCGGAGTACCCCTACGGGGCGAAGCGGTACGGGTCGCGGTACCAGGATCAGCGGGGACCGACGCCGTCGCGGTCGTACCTGAACTTCCACCGAACGAAGGTGTAGAACGTGCTCGATTCGTGACCCCAACGTGACGAAACGCACCAAAAGATGAAACATGTTCTCTGAACGGGTAGTTTCGGGCGACGCACTGGTTTGGCGTCTGGTTGACGATCTCATTGCATGAGGTCGTCACGTCCGGGCGCCTGGACGGATAAGGCGACCCGTTTCCGCGCCTCCCCCGGCCGTGGGAACCCGAAAGGAGATCGTGTCAGTACTCCGCGCGGAAAGCGTCACCAAACTCTTCGGCCGTAAGTCGGCCGAGGCACAACGGAAACTCAAGGCGGGCGCCGATCTGAAGGCGATCCGCGACCTCGGGGTCACACCGGCGGTGGTGGACGCCTCGTTCGAAGTCCGCGAGGGTGAGATCTTCGTGGTCATGGGCCTGTCGGGGTCCGGGAAGTCCACCCTCATCCGGATGCTGAACGGACTGCTCGGGGTCACCTCCGGGAGCGTCGAGATCGACGGCGAGGACATCGCGAAGATGCCGCCGAAGGCCCTGCGGGCGCTGCGGCAGAACAAGGTCAGCATGGTCTTCCAGCACTTCGCGCTCTTCCCTCACCGGACGGTTCTGGCGAATGCCGCCTACGGGCTCGAGGTCCGCGGCGTCCCGAAGGACGAACGAGAGAAGAAGGCTCGAGAGTTCCTGAGGCTGGTGGGCCTGGAAGGCTGGGAGGACAAGGTTCCCCGTCAGTTGTCGGGCGGCATGCAGCAGCGTGTGGGGCTCGCCCGCGCGCTCGCTGCGGAAACCGACATCATCCTGATGGACGAGGCGTTCAGCGCGCTGGACCCGCTGATCCGCCGGGAGGTCCAGGACCTGCTGCTGGATCTGCAAGGACAGTTCGGCAAGACGATCGTGTTCATCACCCACGATCTGAACGAGGCCATGCGCATCGGGGACCGCATCGCGGTGATGCGGGAGGGCCGGATCGTGCAGATCGGGACGGCCGAGGAGATCCTCACCGACCCGGCCAACGACTATGTCGCGCAGTTCGTGGCGGACGTGGACCGTACCAGGGTGCTGACGGCGTCCTCGGTCATGGAGAAACCGCTGGTCACGGTACTGTCGACGACGGGTCCGCGGACGGCGCTGCGCACGATGCGCGAGCACCAGACGTCGGCGGCGTTCGTGATCGGGCGGGACCGGAAGCTGATCGGCCGGGTCCGCGCCACGGTGATCGCGGACGCGGTGCAGGACAACGTCCAGAAGCTCGACGGGCTGATCGACCCGGAGGACCCGGAGCCCGTGGCGCCCGACACCCCCGTCGCGGACCTGTTCGTCCGGTGCGCCGAGAGCGACCTGCCGGTGCCGGTCGCGGACGAGGACGGGACGCTGATCGGCGTGATCCCACGGGTGACGCTGTTGACGGCACTCGGCGCGATCAACTCGAATGTGGACGAGGTCGTCGACGAGGAAGAGCCGGAACTGGCGCTGACGAAGGAGGGCAGTGGCGTTGACGACTGACGTGCGCGCGATCGAGCTGCCCCGGGCGCCGGTCGGCGAATGGTTCGACAGCCTGGTGAGCTGGTGCACCGACAACCTGGGGTGGCTGTTCGACGGGATCGGTTCGGCGATCGACGCATCGGTCGTGGGGCTGACGGACACGTTGACGGTCCTGCCGCCGCTGGCGCTGACGCTGGTGCTGGCCGTGCTGGCGCTGCTCGTGAGCGGCTGGAAGCTCAGCGTGTTCACGATCCTCGGCTTCGTGCTGATCGACAGCATGGAGCTGTGGGAGGCCTCGATGGACTCCCTGGCCCTGGTGATCGTGTCGGCGGTGGTGGCGACGGCGCTGTCGGTCCCGATCGGGATCGCGGCGGCCCGCAATGATGTGGTGAGCCGCATCGTCCGGCCGGTTCTCGACTTCATGCAGACGATGCCGGCGTTCGTCTACCTCATCCCGGCGATCTTCTTCTTCAGCATCGGGGCCGTCCCCGGCGTGGTCGCGACGGTGATCTTCTCGATGCCGCCGGGGGTGCGGCTGACCGAACTCGGGATCCGCGGCGTCGACCCGGAGATGGTCGAGGCGGGCGAGGCGTTCGGCACCCCGCCGAACCGGATCCTGACCCGCATCCAGATTCCGCTGGCGATGCCGTCGATCATGGCCGGCATCAACCAGCTGATCATGCTGTCGCTGTCGATGGTCGTCATCGCGGGCATGGTCGGCGCCGGCGGTCTCGGTGGCGAGGTGCTGGAGGGCATCAACCGGGTGGACGTCGCCAAGGGCTTCGAGGGCGGTATCGCCGTCGTCATCCTGGCGATCTACCTGGACCGCCTCACCGGTGCCCTCAGCCATGGCCCGAGCATGCTCCGCACGCTTTTCGCGCGCGGCAGGAACGGCCGCGGTACGGCCCACCGCGGTGCGGCGGCCCCGGAAGCCGCCACGGCGGCCGACCCGGCAGCCGAGAAGCAGCTTGTCGGCTGACGAATCCGCTCCCCCTATCTCTCACCTTGCAGGTCAACGAAAGGACGGGAATGCGCTTCAAGTTCAAGGGTCTGACCATCGCGGCGATGACGCTGACGCTGGGGTTGGGCACCGCCGCGTGCGGCGACTCCGATTCCGGCTCCGGCGGGGGAGAAACCGACAAGAGCATCACCATCGGCATGGTCGCGGGCTGGGCCGAGGGCGAGGCCGCGACGCAGCTCTGGAAGAGGCTGCTGACCGACAAGGGCTACGACGTCGAGGTCAAGACCCTCGACACCGGGCCCCTCTACGCCGGCATGGCCAAGGGTGATGTCGACCTCTTCCTCGACGCCTGGCTGCCCGGTACCCACGAGGACTACTGGAAGCAGTACGGCGACAAGCTGGAGAAGGTCAGCGCGTGGTACGACTCGGCGCCGCTGACCATCGCGGTGCCGGAGTCCTCGCCGCTGAAGTCGCTCGAGGACCTCAAGGGCAAGGGCGACCAGTACGGCGGCAAGATCGTCGGCATCGAGAAGAGCTCCGGCCTGTACCGGGTGTCGCAGGAGGAGATGCTCCCCGCGTACGGCCTGGAGGACGAGTACACGGTCGCGACGTCCTCGACGGCGGCGATGCTCACCGAGCTGAAGAAGGCCATCGACGCCAAGGAGGACATCGTCGTCACGCTGTGGCGGCCGCACTGGGCGTACTCGAAGTACCCCATCCGTGACCTGGAGGACCCGAAGGGCGCCATGGGCAAGCCCGACGGCATCTACACGGTCGCCCGCAAGGGCTTCAGCGAGGACCAGGCGGACGTCGCCAGCTGGCTCAAGAAGTTCAAGATGACCGACGAGCAGCTCGGGACTCTTGAGGACCTGATGGAGAACAAGTACAAGGGCAAGCCCGACCAGGCCGTGGACGAGTGGCTGAAGAACAACGCCTCGTTCGCGCAGTCCATGACGGGCTGACCGCCCGCCTTCCGGGACGTTCAGTCTCAAGGCGCCAGAGGGCCGTCCGGGGTTCCGGACGGTCCTCTGCCTTTCTACGGGGCGTCCCTGTCCGGACGCCGCAGAGCCGTGGCGGCGTCAGTGTGCGAGGCCGACGATGAACAGGACGGCCGCCAGCCCGAGCCCGGTGGTGCACAGCGTCATCACGCGCGGGTGGACGCTGTGGGCCTCCGGCAGGATCTCGGCGGCGGACAGGTAGAGCAGGACGCCGGCGAACAGCCCGAGGTACGGCCCGAGGACGGCGTCCGGTACCTGCGCCAGCGTGCCCAGCGCGGCGCCGGCGATCGGGGCGGCGGCGTCGGCGAGCAGCAGCAGGACGGCGGGGCGGCGGTCGCCGCGGTTCAGGGACGCGGCGGTGACGGTGTTGAACCCGTCCGCGAAGTCGTGCGCGACGACGGCGAGGGCCACGAAGAGCCCCACTTCGGTCCCGGACTGGAAGGCGAGGCCGATGCTGAGGCCGTCGACGAGGCTGTGCGCGACGAGCGCGGACGCGGCGAGCAGCCCCGCCGGGCCGGCGGCGTGCGCGTGGCCGTGGGCGTGCACGTGCGGGGCGTATTCGTGTTCGTGGGCGCGGTGGATCGCCACCGCCTGCTCCACGACGTGCAGCAGCAGGAACCCCGCCGCGAAGCCGATCATGGGTGCGGGGACGCCGAGCGGGCGGTGCCGCGTCATCTCCAGCGACTCGGGGATCAGGTCGAACGCGACGACGCCGAGCATCAGCCCGCCCGCCAGCCCGAGGACGAGGTGCCGGTTGTCGCGTACCCGCATCGCCGCGAGGCCCCCGATGAGCGTCATCAGGAACGCGGCCAGGGACACGAGAACGGCCATCCCTGGGTCTTACCAAGGTGACCCCTCCGCAATCCCTCCCGGCGCCCTGAAACGCCGCAGGGGCCCTTGTGGCGGGTACGCCGCCGTCCGCTCGCCGTGCGGGTTCGCGAGCGGACGGGCGGCTCACTCCATCTCGTCCGCGTCGACGACGGCGCCGGCGGGCGGCCGCCGGACGTCCACCGGCTGGTCGTAGGCGAGGTATTCCAGGCGGTTCTCCGGCCCGCCGTCCAGGCTCAGCACGTACGGCCGGCCTCGTGTCGCGATCTGGATCTGGTCCCCGGCGGCGCTGGTCAGCGCCACGGCCGGAACGCCTCCGGCCGTCCCGGTCTTGCCCCTCTCCCACTGCGGTACGGCCTTCAGGACCTCGTTGAGCAGGCTCGAACGGTCCGTGAAGGCCGCAAGCTGCTCGAAGTCCGCGTTGTCGGCGGTCGTCTTGAGGTACTTGCCGGTGAACAGCTGCACCGCGCCCTTCCCGCCGATCGACTTCCAGAACGCGTCATTGCCCTTGAGGTAGACGGTGTCGCCGATCCTGATGATCTCGACGCGTTCCTCGCCCTGCTTGAACCATCCGGTCGCCTTCGTCTTCCCGGCATAGCGGAAGTCGAGCGTGAACGGCCGGCTGCCCTCCTCGAGCCGCCCGCGCATCCGCAGGGACTTCGCCGACGCGGTGGCCTTGCGGGCCCGGTCAAGGATCTCCGCGGCCGCCAGCTTCTCGACCCCGTTGGAAGTGGCGGCGGACGAGCCCGTGGCGGGCGCCGTGGCCGTCTTCGCCGGCGCCGTGCCGGTCTCCTGGTTCGGGCCGCAGCCCATGGTGAGCGCGAGCACGAGCACGGCCGGTAGGCCCAGCGCGTGGCCGGCGCGTAGTCGGTGATGAGGCACCCCGAGTCCCCTCTCTCATCTTCTTCGGTGGCATCGGCATCGACCGATGCCCCTGGAAGGAGATTGCCGGGCGTCCGTGCGAGAACGGTGCGGAGGCACTGTCGATATGCTGCGCTCACTGCGCCGGGACTGCTGAAAGCCTGCCGTGGCGCCGAAACGGCGAGTGGAGGTGGTCACCCTGCCGGGCGAGACCTCATCACTGCGCTTCGAGATCCTGGGCCGGCCGGCCGCCTGGCGGGACGGCCGGGAGCTCGACCTCGGGCCGGGGAAACAGCGGGCCGTGCTCGCCGTGCTGCTGCTGACGCCCAACCGGCCGGTGCCGACCTCCTCGATCGTGGCGGCGGTGTGGGGCGACGAGCCACCCGACAACGGCACGAACGTCGTCCAGAAGTATGTGGCGGGTCTGCGTCGCGTGCTGGAGCCGGACCGTTCGCCTCGTGCTCCGGGGCGGCTGCTGACGTTGACCGGCGCGGGCTACGCGCTGTCCGTCCCGGAGGGAGGCTTGGACGCCGACCTCTTCCAGGACCGTGTGAAGGCGGCCCTGGCCGTGCGCGCCGCGGGCGATCCGGCTCGGGCCGCCGTCCGGTTGCGTGAAGCGTTGGCCCTGTGGCGCGGTACGGCCCTGGCCGGGCTGAACGGTCCGTTCTTCGACGCGGCCCGGGAGCGGCTCGACGAGGAGCGTGCGGCGGCGCTGGAGGCTTCCGCCGAGATGGGGCTGGAGCTGGGGGAGCACGCGCGGCTGGTGCCCGAGCTGATCCGGCTGGTCGCCGAGTTCCCGCTCCGGGAGGGGTTCCGCTCCCTGCTGATGCTGGCGCTGTACCGGTGCGGGAGGCAGGCGGAGGCCCTGGCCGCCTACCGGGACGCGCGCGAGTTCTTCACCGAGGAGTTCGGCGTCGAGCCGGGCGAGCGGCTTCAGAGCCTCCATGTGGGCATCCTGCGTTCCGATCCGGCCCTGGCGGCACCGCCCGCGCCCGCCGGGAGGAAGGGCGAGGCGGCGCCGGCGCCACGGCCCTCGCTGGAAAAGGAGGCGGCCGGCGCCCTTCCCGTGCGTCCCGGACGGGTCGCCGGGCCACGCCCCGACGCTCACGCGGTACCCCGGTTCGCTCCCCCCGACCCGCACGCCGCACCCTCGGCGGCCGGGTACGTCCCGGCGGCGGCGTTCCCTCACCCGATGGCCGCGCCCGCCGCGCGGCGTTTCCCGCGGCCGGTACGGGCCGTCCTGGTGATGCTGCCGCTGCTCACCTTCGGCGCCGCGACATGGGCTCTGGTCGCCTACTTCGCGGGACGCCGCCGGAGCCTGCCGCTCGCGGTGATGACGTCGGCCTACCTTGTGCTGACGGTCGTCTTCTTCGCCGGCGTCGAGGCCGCCGACGCGGAGCGGACGACATGGTGGGACCTGCCGATCATGGTCTCGCTGCTGGCCACGGTGTTCGGCGGCGCCGTTCATCTCGCCGTCCTCACGGCCGGGCCGCCGTCGTCCGGGCCCGCCGCGGTCAGCCTCCCGCTGATCGAGCGCAGGGTCCGCCGGGAGCAGGCTCGTTCCCTGGTGGCGCACTATCCGTCGATCGCCCGCCGGCTCCGCATCGGACGTCCCGACCTGCCCCGCAACTTCGATGACGGGGGCCTGGTCGACGTCAACACCGCGCCCGAGCATCTGCTCGCCTCGCTGCCGGGCCTGGAGCCGTACCACGCGAAGCTGATCGTGCTGGCCCGGACGGCGCAGGGCCCCCTCGCCTCCGTCGACGACCTCGTCGCCCGGGAGATCCTTCCGTCCTGGACGGTGCACGCCCTGCACGAGGTCCTCGTCGCCATCCCCCCGCCCACCGACACCGACACAGCCGCCGGCACGGGCATCGACACGGGCACGGAACGGGACACGGCGACCGGCGCCGCGCTGCCACCGGCGCCGCCCGTCCCGGGCACCTGAGACCGGCGACGAGAGGACCCCCGGCCGAGGCGGTGGCCGGGGGTCCTTCTGCCGTCCGGTGTGCGCTACTCCGCCGCCACGGGCTCCTTCTCCGGGGCGGTGCCTTCGCCCTTGATGGAGCGGATCAGGAGCTGGGAGACGTCGACGACTTCCAGGGACTCCTTGGCGTCGCCGGTGTTCTTCTTCTCGTTGATGGCGTCGCCCAGCATGACGAGGCAGAACGGGCAGGCGGTGGAGACGGTGTCGGGGTTGGTCTCCAGGGCCTCGTCCACGCGCTCGGTGTTGATGCGCTTGCCGATGCGCTCTTCCATCCACATCCGCGCGCCGCCGGCGCCGCAGCAGAAGCCGCGGTCCTTGTGGCGGTGCATCTCCTGCGTCTTGACGCCGGGGACGGTCGCCATGATGTCGCGCGGCTGCTTGTAGACCTTGTTGTGGCGGCCGAGGAAGCAGGGGTCGTGGTAGGTGATGTTCTCCTCGATCGGGGTGACCGGGGTGAGCTTGCCCTCCTCGACCAGGTGCGCGAGCAGCTGGGTGTGGTGGACGACCTCGTAGTTCCCGCCGATCTGCGGGTACTCGTTGGCCAGGGTGTTGAAGCAGTGCGGGCAGGTCGCGACGATCTTCTTGGCGCCCGCGTCGTTCAGCGTCTCGACGTTCTGCTGGGCGAGCATCTGGAAGACGAACTCCATGCCGAGGCGGCGGGCCGGGTCACCGGTGCACGCCTCCATGGGGCCGAGGACGGCGAACTTGACGCCCGCGATGTGCAGGAGTTCGGCGACGGCCTTGGTGGTCTTCTTGGCGCGGTCCTCCAGGGCGCCGGCGCAGCCGACCCAGAACAGGTACTCGGTGTCCTCGGAGAGCTTGTCGTCGGCGACCTCGACCTCGAAGTCCAGCTCCTCGATCCATTCGAGGCGCTTCATCTCGGACATGCCCCACGGGTTGCCCTTGTTCTCGAGGTTCTTCAGCATGACGCCGGCCTCGGACGGGAACGAGGACTCGATCATGACCTGGAAGCGGCGCATGTCCAGGATGTGGTCGATGTGCTCGATGTCGACCGGGCACTGCTCGACGCAGGCGCCGCAGTTGGTGCAGGACCACAGGACGTCGGGGTGGATGACGCCGTCGTCGGCGACGAGTTCCTTGTCCACCTGCATGGCGAGCTTCTGCTCGTCGGTGAACTTCTCCCGCTGTTCCTCTGAAGCGGTCAGGTAGGGCGCCTTGGCGAGCGCGTGGTCGCGCAGCTCCAGGACGAGCATCTTCGGCGACAGCGGCTTGCCGGTGTTCCAGGCGGGGCATTGCGACTGGCAGCGACCGCACTCGGTGCAGGTCGCCATGTCGAGGAAGCCCTTCCAGGTGAAGTCCTCGATCTTGCCGCGGCCGAAGACGTCCTCGTCGGGGTCGGCCTCTTCGAAGTCGAGCGGCTTGCCGTCCGACATCATCGGCTGCGCGGCGCCCAGGCCGTCGGGGCTGCGCTTGAACATGACGTTCAGCGGCGCCAGGAAGATGTGCAGGTGCTTGGAGTGGACGACGAAGACCAGGAAGACGAGCGCGACGCCGATGTGCAGAAGCAGTCCGGCCGATTCGAGGATTTCGAGGGTGTCGTCGCTCATGCCCTCGAACAGGTTGCCGGTCAGGTGGGAGAAGTAGGCGGCCCCGCCGTAGCCGAAGTTGTCGCGGGCGACCTCGACGCCCCGGAAGAAGAACATCGTCCAGATCACGTTGAAGATCATGAATAGCGTGATCCAGGCGCCGGACAGGTGCGAGCCCTTGAAACGGGACTGGCGGCCGATGCGCTTCGGCGAGTCCTTGACCCGGATCGCGGTGAAGGCGATCAGGCCGGCGAGGGCGGCCAGGGCGATGGTGTCCTGGACGAAGCCGATCGGACCCCAGGTCTGCAGGCCGGGGATGTGCGCGTCAAGCCCGAAGAGCAGTTGGACGGCCGCTTCCCCGTAGACGGTGGCGAGCAGGAAGAAGGCCCACATGACGGCGAAGTGCGCGGCCCCGGCCACGGTCCACTTCAGCAGCTTGCGCTGGCCGAAGACCTCGACGGCCTGGCCCTCGATGGCCTTCCTGGGCTCCCGCTTGACCTGCAGCGTCCGTTCGGGGTCGGGCTGGCCGATCTTGGCGATCTGGTACAGGAACAGCACCCGCCGACCGGCGAGCGCCAGAGCGACCGCCGTTCCGGCGAGCCCAATGACCAACGTGATCCAGAACACTGTTCCGTCCTCCTGGGGTACGGGCGATGGCAGTCAGCGTAGGGCTCGCGACAGACTGCTCTTCATCCGGGGCCCGAATACTACTCGGTAGTAGCTTATGCGTCACATTCGCAGGTCACCCACGCTACGGCCATCCGAGGCCATTCGCGCACCGTCCCGGCGTCACGCATCCCACACCTTATGGATTCCCCGCGGCGATGAGTATCGGGCGGTTCCCGAGTCCATAACACCGGACGGATACCGTCCAGCCGGTATCCCGTCCAGTGGTACACACCGGATTCTTCCGCGGAGGACCCGAAGGAGAACGCGAATGACCTCGATGCCCGACCTCACGCCCGCCGCGCGGCGCATGGCCGATCTGCTCGCGGGCGTCCGCGACTACCAGCTCACCGCGCCGACGCCGTGCGCGGACATGTCGCTCGCCACGCTCATCGACCACGTCAACGGCCTGACCCTGGCCTTCACGTGGGCGGCCACGAAGGACTTCCCGGACGGCGCGTCGCCGCCGCCGTCCGCCGACGCGTCCGGCCTGCCCCCGGACTGGCGCACCCGCATGCCCGAGCAGCTCGACGCGCTCGCCGCCGCCTGGCGCTCCCCCGGCGCCTGGCAGGGCATGACCCAGGCCGGCGGCCTCGACCTGCCCGGCGACGAGGCCGGCCATGTCGCGATGAACGAGCTGGTCGTGCACGGCTGGGACATCGCCCGCGCCAGCGGCCAGCCCTACGACGCCGGCGAGGGCGAGATCGGGGCCTGCCTCGCCTTCGTCGCGCCGGCCGTCGAGGAGAGCGGCGGCGAGGGCGTCGAGGGCCTCTTCGGCCCCGCCGTCGAAGTCCCCGGCGACGCACCCGCCGTGGACCGCCTCATTGCCCTCACCGGCCGCGACCCGTCCTGGACCGCCGAGGGCGGATGACCCGGCCGGTCTTCGAGCCGGCCGACGCGCCGGGACGCGGGTAACGGGAGCTTTTACCCGCGCCGCCTGGCTCCTGATCTCGCGTTTTGTGACGATTGTTGGAGAGGTTGCCTTTGTTGGGGCCGTCCGTCCTGGTCCCGGCATCGAAAAACAAGATCACTCCGCCATCGCATCCGCGGGCTCCCCCTGCCTCACCGGACCCCACGTTCGCCCAGACCGCGAGGATCGCCGTCGCGGCGTGGGAGATCGTCAGCGGCCGGTGCTCCGTGAGACGGCGGCCGGAGCGCGATCAGAGGGGGAAGACATGACCGACACCGCCGCAATACCGCAATGGCATGTCGTCGGCGACTGGTTCGACGTCTGCAAATGCACCATCCCGTGCCCGTGCACCTACGCGCAGCCCCCCACGTTCGGGGACTGTGACGGTGTGCTGGCCTGGCACATCCGCGAAGGGCGCTACGGGGACGTCGCACTCGACGGCCTCAACGTCGTGATGCTGGGCTCCTTCGTGGGGAACGCGTGGGGCGAGCACTCCGACGCCTACGCGGCCGTCTTCATGGACGAACGCGCCGACGAATCCCAGCGCGAAGCGCTCGGGAAGATCTTCGGCGGAGAGGCCGGGGGATGGCCCGCCCAGTTCGTGGAGATGTTCGGTCCCGAGATGAGGGGACTCGAATACTCGCCCATCACGTTCTCGGTCGACGAGGACCTCGCCACATGGAACGCGGAGGTCCCCGGCAAGGTCGTGGCGAGCGCCGAGGCGCTCACCGGTCCCACGGCACCCGAGGGGGCACGGGTACAGACGATCAATCCCCCCGGTTCCGAAACCGGTCCGGGGCAGGTCGCCACCTGGGGCCGCGCACTCGTCGACCGGGCCGACGCCTACGGGTTCGGCTGGGACTGGGAAGGCCGCTCCAGCAAGCACATCCCGTTCGATTGGACCGGACCCGGGTGAGGGCGACGGCGCCGGCGCGGACGCGTCAGCGGGAACCCGGCTCCCGGCCCGCGCCCCACGAGATGGTGTTCGTCGGGGTCCTCATCGCCATCTCCGCGATCGCGTGGCTGGCCGTCCACCACCTCGCCACGCCGGACATGCGCGCCGGGATCCTGACCGGCTCCGCCCGCCCCGACGGCGGGGGCGGGATGCCGGCGATGCGGATGGACCACTCCATGAGCGCGGGGCTGTTCCTCGGCACCTGGTTCGTGATGATGGCGGCGATGATGCTACCCGCCGTGACACCGGTGATCGTGCGGATCGACCGGCTCCTGCGCCGGCGGGGCAGGACGCGCACGACGGCGTACATGCTGGCGGCCGGTTACCTGGTCGTGTGGGCGGCGGCGGGGGTGGCGGCGTACGGCCTGTTCATGGCCTTCCAGTCGACGGTGGCGGCAGGTGACTCGCCGGCCGCCGTGCGCGCGGGCGCCGTGGTGCTGCTGCTCGCGGGCGCCTACCAGCTCACTCCGCTGAAGCGGGCATGCCTGCGTCAGTGCCGTTCACCGCTCGCCGTCGTCGTCCGCCATGGAGAGAGGATCACGGCGAGCCCCTCGGGCGCGCTGCTCGTCGGCGTCCACCACGGGGCCTTCTGCCTGGGATGCTGCTGGGCGCTGATGGCCGTGCTGCTCGCCGCCGGAATGATGAGCCTCGTCTGGATGGGGATCATCGCCGCGGTGGTCCTCGTGGAGAAGGTCTGGCGGTACGGGGAACTGGTGAGCCGGCCGCTGGGCGCCGCGATGATCGCCCTCGGCCTCGTCCTGGTCGCCGTCCCCGACCTCGCGCCCGCCCTGACCTAGACCCTTTCGAAGACCGCGGCGAGGCCCTGGCCGCCGCCGATGCACATCGTCTCCAGGCCGTAGCGGGCCTCGCGGCGGTGCATCTCGCGGGAGAGGGTCGCGAGGATGCGGGCGCCGGTGGCGCCGACGGGGTGGCCGAGGGAGATGCCGGAGCCGTTGACGTTGACGCGGTCCCAGTCGGCGTCCTTGAGGCCCCACTCGCGGGTGACGGCGAGGACCTGCGCGGCGAACGCCTCGTTCAGCTCGATGAGGTCGACGTCGGCGAGGGCGAGCCCCGCCCGGTCCAGCGCCTTCGCGGTGGCGGGGACCGGACCGATGCCCATCGTGCGGGGCGGCACCCCGGCGCGGGCCCACGCCACGAGCCGGACGAGCGGACGCAGCCCCAGCTCGGCGGCGCGTTCGGGGGTGGTGACGACGCAGGCGGCGGCCGCGTCGTTCTGCCCGCTGGCGTTGCCGGCGGTGACGGTGGCCTGGTCGTCGGACCTGCCGAGGACGGGACGCAGCTTCGCCAGCCCCTCGACCGTCGTGCCGGGACGCGGGTGCTCGTCGGTGTCGACGACCGTGTCGCCCTTACGCGACCGGACGGTCACCGGGACGATCTCCTCGGCGAACACCCCCGACTCCTGGGCGGCCACGGCGCGCTGGTGCGAACGCACGGACAGCTCGTCCTGCTCCTCGCGCCCGATGCCGTACTCGCGCCGCAGGTTCTCCGCGGTCTCCAGCATCCCGCCGGGAACCGGGTGGTTGACGCCGCCGGCGGTGACGCGGCCCTGGGCGAGCGCGTCGTGCAGTTCGAGGGACGGGCCGCTGACGCCCCAGCGCGCCTGCGTCGTGTAGAACGGCGCGCCGCTCATGCTCTCCGCCCCGCCCGCGATGATCACGTCGCTGACGCCGAGCTGGATCTGCATGGCGGCGTCCAGGACGGCCTGGAGCCCCGATCCGCAGCGCCGGTCGATCTGGGTGCCGCCGACCTCGATGGGGAGTCCGGCGTCGAGCGCGGCGACGCGTCCGATGGCGGGGGCGTCGGCGGTGGGGTAGCAGTGGCCGAGGACGACCTCGTCGACCGCGTTGCCGGGCAGGCCGGTGCGCTCGGCGAGCGCGCGGATGACGGTGGCGGCGAGCTCGACGGGCGGGACCGTCTTCAGCACCCCGCCGAACCGGCCGATCGGGGTCCGCAGAGGCTCGCAGATGACCGCTTCACGCATGTTCGCTCCTCAACTCGGGGTGCCGGCGGCGCACCCTCGAAGGTTACGACTCGGGTTCGGACCGGGTGTCGCCGGGCTTCCGTCCAGCGGAGGGGAGATTGCGTGACGTGAGGTGGATCGCGCTCGGGGTAGCACCCGGCGTGGAGCGTCCCGCCCCGGGGCGCGACCGCCCATCAGGATCTTGGAGGACCGATGGCGAAGCTGCCGATGAAGATGCTCAAGACGTTGATCGCCGCGGTACTGGCTCTCACACCGGCGTCGGTCCCGGCCGCGGTCGCGGTGGCCGGGGTGCTGGGCGCCACCGCCGCGGTGACGGCCGGCTGCGGCGGCGGCGGTGGCGACGAGGACGGCGGCGGCGAAGACGGCGGTGACGAGGACGGCGGCGGGAACGACCGGGAGAACGAGAACGACGGCGGCAACGAAGACGACTGACGGTGAGCGGCCCCGGCGCCGTGGGCCCCTGCGACGCCCCTACTATCCTGCCGACGGACTCGGGAGGCGGCGTGGTGGAGCAGCAGTGGGCGCGGGACGTGCGGACGATCCGGGTGATCGGCGCCGGGGCGATGGGGCGCGGCATCGCGCAGTTCGCGGCGGCCGGCGGGCTGACGGTGGAGCTGGCCGACGTCCGGGCGGAGGCCGTGGTCGACGCGGTCGAGTACGTCTCCGGGATGTTCGACAAGCTCGTCGGCAAGGGACGGATGGCCGCGGACGAGGCGGAGGCCGCCAAGGGACGGCTGCGTCCGGTGGGTGAGCCGCTCACGCCGTTCCAGGAGTGCGATCTCGTCATCGAGGCGGTGCGCGAGGACCTGGAGACGAAGCGGGAACTGTTCTCGGCTCTTGAGAAGGTGTGTCCCGAGCACACGATCCTGGTCACCAACACCAGTTCGCTGCCGGTGACGGCGATCGGGGCCGCGCTCAACGACCCGTCCAGGATCGCGGGCCTTCATTTCTTCAACCCGGTGCCGCTGATGCGGTTGGTCGAGGTGATCCCGGGCGCGCGGACGGCCGAGTGGATTCCGGGCGCGCTGGCCGAACTCGTCAGGCGCCTCGGCCACGAACCGGTGCTCGCGCCAGATGCGCCTGGCTTCCTCGTCAACCACGCGGGGCGCGGCCTGGTGACGGAGGCTCTGCAGATCCTCTCCGAAGGTGCCGCCGAGCCCGCGGACATCGACCGCATCGCGCGGGACGTCCTCGGCCTGAAGATGGGGCCCTGCGAGCTGCTCGACCTCACAGGGATGGACGTGTCGCACCCGGTGATGGAGTCCATCTGGACGGGGTTCTACACCGAGCCGCGGTTCCGTCCGTCCAGGATCGGGCGGGCCCGGCTGGAGGCGGGCCTGTTCGGACGCAAGACGGGCGAAGGCTTCTACAAGTACGTGGACGGGGCCAAGCAGGAGCCGCCCGAGGTCACGGCACCGGCCGTGGGGGCTCGACCTGTCTGGGTGCACGGCGACGTCCGTGAAGAGCTGGGGGCGCTGCTTTCAACGGCCGGAGTCGACGTCGAGGCGGAGGACGAGCCGTCCAGCCAAGCCGTCGTGCTCGTCGCGCCGTTCGGGCGGAGCACGATCGACATGGCCCATGCCGAGGGCCTTCCCCTGGAGCGCACCTTGGGTATTGACCCGTTCGGTGGGTTCTTCACCCGTCTCACCGTGGCCGTGCACCCGGGCGTCGACGAGGAGACCGGTCGCGCCGGTCTCGCGGCCCTCGCCACTACGGGACGATCCGTCACCGTCGTCCGGGACGCCCCCGCGCCCGTCGCTCAGCGGCTTGTCGCGTCCATCGTGAATGTGGGCTGCGGGATCGCGGAGCAGAGGCTCGCCCGTCCCGAGGACATCGACACCGCCGTCCGGCTCGGGCTCGGCTACCCGCGCGGTCCGCTGGAGTGGGGGGAGGACGCCGGGGCCGGCCGCGTCCTGGAGATCCTGCGCGGCCTGCACACCTCCACCGGCGACCCGCGCTACCGTCCGAGCGCCTGGCTGGCCGAACGTGTGGCGCTCGGCCTCCCGCTGACCGAGACCGGCACCGTCCCGTCCGACCTCACGTCCTGACGGGCTCGCGGCGCAGGCCCCCCGCCCGGTCGCGGACGAGGGCCTGCCGGGATGGGAGCCCGGTCAGAAGGGAAGCTTCGCCGGCGGCTTCGGCCTGCCGTCGGTCCATTTCGCCGAGCGGACGGTCTGGTGCTCGATGACGAAGCCCGGCTTCATCTCGGCGAACTCGCCGCCGGGCCTGGTCAGCTGCTCCTGCCGGGACAGCAGCGCGCCCGTGCGCTCATCGAAGACGATCACAGGGCGGGAGCGCCATGTTCCCCTGCGGGCCTTCGGCCCGTCGGTGATCGTCGTGGCGCGGTCGCCGGCGGCCAGGGCGACGCCCGGCCGGCCCAGCGGATCGGTGACGCGGCCGATCGGCCGGACGCCCTCCTGGGCGGCCAGCGCGCGCATCAGGCCCGCCCGGACCTTCGGCGGGAGCGGGGTGTTCATCAGCAGAGACGCCGCTCTCATGATCTTGCGGTACGGCGTGGCCCGCCGGGAGGCCGGGCCCATTGCCGACGTGTCCGGCGGGAGGCCGGCGCCCCCCCGCCCGCCCTTCCGGCTGAGGAACATGTCGGCGAGCTCGTTCGGATCGGTCGGCAGGTTCTGCAGATCCTCCGCCGACCTGCCGCCCGCGAAATCGCCGCCGCCGCTCGCGTCGTGGCCGACCTCCGGCCCCTCCGACCGCCACGGCCCCGCCTTGGTGACGAAGACGAGGTCGCGGCCGTCGGACGGGACGCGGAAACTCGTCGGCGACCCGGCCTCGCGCCACAGTTCCATGTCCCGCGCGGTCTGCGGGCGGGCGGGCAGATCGCGCTGGAAGTACGCCGCGCCCATCCCCGACCTCGCGCCGTGCCAGCTGAACGACTCACTGTGCGAAACGGTGATCGCGTAGGTCCCGGTCTCGGCGCGCACGACGGCCGCCCGGCCGCTGACGACGTCGGTGTACCAGTACTCGCCGGCCGGCTGCGCCTCGGCCTTCTCCGCCGCCGCCAGCACCGCCTGCCTGCCCAGGTCGACACTGGCGGGAGTGCCCGGAGACGACGGGGAGCCGGGGCCGGAGCCGACGGCCGCGATCGCGACGGCGGCCGCGGCACCGGCGGCGAGGGCGCCCACCCCGAACGCCGCCCAGCGGACGGGACGGCGCCCCCGCGCCCGTCCCGCGGCGAGCGCCGTCTCCGGGGCCGCCCGGAGCGCCCGCTCCAGGTCCCGTTCCCGGCGCGCGCGGGCGGCGGCCGGGTCCGCCGAGGGGTCGAGCTCCTCAGGCCGTGCCGCCGACAGCGCCTTCATCACGTCATGCTTCATCGGACTGCTTTCCTCTTGGGAGTGATCTGGGACGGGCCGCGCGCGGACACGTCGAGGTCCGGCGCCCGTGACTGCGCGGTCAACGCGCGCTCCAACCGCCGCCGTGCGCGGTGCAGCCGCACGTAGAACGAGGCCTTCGAGCACCCGACGACCTTCGCCGCCTCGTCCGGTGACAGCGCATGCCAGGCGACCAGCGTCAGCAGCTCGCGGTCGCCGTCGGACAGGTCCGCCAGCGCGCGCAGCATCCCGGCGCGCTCGGCCACCGCCTCCGCGACGTCGCCGGCGGGCGGCTGCCCGGCCGCCCAGGTCCGCAGCTCGCGGGCCAGCGCGTCCCGCCGTTCCCGCACCCGGTACGACTCGCGCAGCAGGTTGCGCGCGATGCCGAACAACCAGGGCAGCGGCTCGTCCGGCAGGTCGCGGATGCGCCGCCACGCGACGCAGAACGCCTCACTCGTGATCTCTTCGGCGGCCTGCACGCCGACCCGGCTCACGACATAGGCGTGGACGCGCGGATGGTGCGCGTCGTAGACCGCCGTGAACCGGGCGATGTCTTCGGGGTCCGGCAAGGTCTGAGCCCTCCGTCTGGGGGTTTGGTCACCTGGGTAGTGATCCGGACTCGCCGCTTCTTACCGAAGCATCCGAAGTGCCTGGAAAGGAACGGCCGGTCTCCGTCCGCGGAAGGACGGAGACCGGCCGGTGCGGGACCCGGACGCGGGTCCGGGCCTGCGGGTCAGCGCAGTCGGAAGGGCTGTTCCGCCGGAGGTGAGGGCTTGGTGTTCGTCCAGCCGGAGCTGCGGAAGACCTCGTAGTTGATGACGAAGCCGGGCTTCTGCGTCCAGTAGAGGCCACCGGGGTCGGTCAGCTCCCTATGCCGGGACATGAGCGCGCCGCTGCGCTTGTCGAAGACGATCACGATGCGGGATTGGTAGGTTCCCTGCTCGCTCTTCGGCGTGCCGAACTCGCCGTCGTCAGTGGTGGGGAGGGAATGGCCGGCCAGCGCGACACCCTGGCGGCCCATCGGGTCGGTGACCTGGCCGATCGCGTGGACGCCCGGCTGGGCGGCCAGCGCCCGAATCAGACCGGCCCGGACCTTCGGCGGCGTCGGGCCGCCCAGGAGCGCCCCCACTTTCTGGATCTGGAGGTTGGGCAGCACCCGCGGGTCGATGCCCGCGGACCGCAGCTTCTCCCACTCAGCTCCCCCATCAAGGAACATCTTGGTGAGCTCGGCCGGGTCGGTGGGCAGGTTCTGCAGCTCCTGGGCCGACTTGCCCAGGGCGAACCTCCCGGCGCCCAGTGGGTCCGGGCCTGTGCCCGGCACGTCCGACCGCCACTTCGTCGGCTCGGTGGTGAAGGTGAGGTGCTTGTCGCCCGACCAGACGCGGAAACTCGACGGCGACCCGTCCTTGCGCCACAGCTCCTCGTCCCGTGCGGTCAGCGGGCGGGCCGGGAGGTCGCGGTCGTAGTACATCCCGCCCATGCCGGGCTTCACGCCGTGCCAGCCGAACAGTTCGCTGTGCGCACCGACGATCGCGTACGCGGCGCCGGACTTCGACCGCACGACATAGGACTGGCCGCTGATGACGTCGGAGTGCCAGTACTTGCCGGCCGGCTGCGCCTCGGCCTTCTCCGCCGCCGCCAGCACGGCCCGCCTGCCCAGGTCAACGCCGGACGCCGGCGGCCCGGGGGACGCCGGTGAGCCGGAGCCGACCGTCGCGATCGCGACGGCGGCCGCGGCACCGGCGGCGAGGGCGCCCATCCCGACCTTGAACCGCCACCCGGAGAAGAGCCGCCGGCGCGGCGGGTCGTCGAGCATCCGTGCGCGGGCCTCGGTCATCTCCTGCATCGTCGGCGGCGCGGGCTCCCCGTACGCCTCGCGGACCGTCCGCAGCTCATCCATGATCCTTCTCCATTTCGTGCATCGGATTGGTCCCGCCGAGCGCCTCGCGCACCTTCCTCCTGGCCCGGCTCAGCCGCGACCCGACCGTCCCGTACGGGATGTCCAGCGCGGCGGCCACCTCCTTGTGGCTGAGGTCGGCGAGCGCGACGAGCAGCAGCACGTCCCGGTCCCCGGCCGGCAGCCCGGCGATCGCCCCGGCGAGCCGTCCCCGCAGCCCTTCGGCGCTGACCCGGGCGTCCACCCGGTCCGCGTGCCCGGCCGTGTCCCGGACGGGCTCCAGGCGGGCGCGGGCCCGCAGCCCCCGGACCTCGCTGCGCCGGTGCTTGCCGATGACGTTCGTCGCGATCCCGTACAGCCAGGTGCGCACGCCCGCGCGGGACGGGTCGTAGCGGCGGCGGCCGCGGAACGCCTCAAGGAACGTCTGGGAGGCGATGTCGGACGCCGCGTCGGGGCCGAGCCGTCTGGCGGCGTACCCGTGGATCTCCGGGAAGTAGGCATCGAAGATCTCGCCGAACCTCTCGGGATCGTCCAGGGACATCCGCAGGGCGACCGAATCGTCGGCCCGCCCCGTGCCCCCGTTTCGGGGCGGGTCCGCAGTGAGGGGGTCCCCTGTCATTTCGTGCCTTTCCATGGCGCGGACGGCGGTCGCCTACGTATCACCCGCACCCGCGGTCCTCTTTCACGACCCGTTCCGCCTTCACGCGCGAAGGCCCTCCGCCCTGGACGGCAGGCGGAGGGCCTCGGCGCTTCGGGCGGCGCTACCGGATCCGGTACGCGCGGATGATCCGCTGGTCGATGCCGTTGCCTCCAGCATCCTCGGCGCTGACGCGCAGGGACACGGCCTGGCCCTTGACCGGGGCCGGCAGCGGGGCGCTGAACCTGCCGTCGCCCAGCGACTTCACCCTGACGGACTCCCATGTTCCGCCGTCGTCGACGGACGTCCAGAAGCGGAGCCGGACGTTGCGGGCCTCACCCGTGCCGGCGACGCGTGCGACGGTCAGCACGGCGGGTTCGCCCGTCGGCTGGTTGCGCAGGTCAAGGTTGAGGTCGTAGTCGACGATCAGTAGCGGGACGCGGACGCTCTCATGGTCGCGCGGCGCGCGGGAACCGAACGTCCAGGACGTCGAGGTACGGACCGACACCGGCAGGAGGGTGGACGCGTCGTTCTCGTACGTCAGCCGGAACCGGGACCGGCGGGCGGGGATCGTGAAGTCGCCCGACGAACCGTGCGTCTCGCCGAGTTTCCGGCCGCCCGCATGCAGCGCGAGCGTGCCGGGCACATCGAGGAGTTCGCAGTCGAAGCCGTCCGGCCGGGTCTGGAAATCGACGAGTTCGACGTGCAGATTCCGGCTCGTCCGGGCGGTGGGGGCGGGGGCGCAGGAACTGAACGAGACACCGGTACCGGAGTACGGGCCGGGACGCAGCGGCTGCCGTCCCCAGGTGTGCTCGACCCGCTGGCCGGGCCGCAGTTCGTGGTAGGTGCCCTGGTCGACCCAGTAGTCGCCGGCGACGGCCGCGGGGAACGCCTCGTCCATCCAGAGCATGCCCTCACCGGTCGACACGTGGTCGGTGCGGGTCGTGGCGGACGGCTCCGCGGTGGACCCCTCGAAGATCAGCAGGCCCTCGGGCGAGGTCCCGTAGCGCTTCTCCAGGATTCCCTGGCTCGTGTCGCCGTCGAACGCCGCGAACCGCTGGTGGACGTGCGCCATCCGTTTCTGTTCGGCGGCGGTGACGACGTGCGCCGGATCGGCGGGGATGTGGTCGCCGAGCGGATGCAGCACGTCGTAGACGGTGCCGGGCGCGGTCAGCCGATGGCTGGTGTACGCACGGAATCTCCCGGTCTCGGCGCCGTCCATCGGCTGGACGTACACGGGCGCGATGGCGGGATTGGCGGAGTACGCGGTGAGCGACCACATGCCCTGCTCCATCGTGCGGACGACGGACGCGGCGCTCATCGTCGCCTCGGCCGGGGTGCCCTCGACGCTCGCCCCGACCCGGACGGCCGCCGCGCCGTCGAGCGTCACGGTCATGTCGCGCTCGACGAGCACTTCGGGGTCGCCGGTGAGGGCGGAACGCCAGACGTCGCCGAAGTCGTCCACGCCGCCGAGCACCGCGTAGCGGCCCTCGGGCACGCGAAGCTCGGCCGTGCCGTCCGAGACGCCGACCGACTCCGAGTACAGCGCGATGTCGTTCAGGTTCATGACCTGGGCGTAGGCGATGAAGTTCGCGGGGTCGGTGCCGGGCAGCGGGGATGCTTTGAGCGTGAGCGTGTGCGATGGGGGTTCGACGTAGAACGTGACGGGCGTTTCGAGGGTCGCGCCACCGCCCTTCGCCGTCACCACAGCCGTGTACAGGCCGGGCCGGTCGGCGAGTCTGGACGCGTCGACGGTCAGCGGGCTCGCGGCGGTGCCGCCCGCCGGGACGGTCACCCGGGACGGGACGGTCGCGACTCCGTCGGTCGTGCGCCCGTCCCGGTCGGTGACCTCGACGCTCAGCGTCAGGCGGACGGGGTGGCGAACCCGGGACGTCCAGCCGAGCTTGGTGGACAACTCGCCGTGCTCGGGATACGTGGACACCCCGAGGTCGACGACGCCCCGGGCGGTGACGACGGGTTCGCGTGCGGCCTCGCCCACGTCGACCCGTCCGCCGCCGCGCTCGTAGACGTCTCCGCCGGTCACGGGGTCGGCGGTGCCGACGAGGGCGGCCTTGAGACGGTCGGGTCGCCACCCGGCGTGTTTCGCGGCGAGCGCCGCGGCGGCGCCCGCGACGTGCGGGGTGGCCATCGAGGTGCCCGACAGCCTCGTGTAGTGGGGCCCGATCGGGGTGCCGAGGGCGGTCCCCCCGGCGCGGGCGGCGACGATCTCGACGCCCGGCGCGACGATCTCCGGCTTGGCGACGTGCCCGCGCGGGCCCCGGCTGGAGAAGCCGGCCAGCCGGTCGTCCGCGCCGACCGCGCCGACGGTGAGCGCGGAATCCGCCGTTCCCGGTGAACCGACCGACCCGATCTCGCCCGCGTTGCCCGCGGCGACGACGAACAGGGTGCCGTGCTCGCGGGTCAGCTCGTTCAACGCCCGCGACAGCGGGTCGGTGCCGTCGGACGGCGGGCCGCCGAGGCTCATGTTGACGACGTCGGCGCGCGGCGCGGCCCACTCCATTCCGGCGATCACGCTGGAATCGGTGCCGAAACCGTCGTCGCCCAGGACCTTGCCGTTCAGCAGTTCGGCACCGAAGGCGACGCCCTTGCGCTCGCCGCGCGACGCGGCGCCCGTGCCGCCGGCGATCGCCGCGACGTGTGTGCCATGCCCCAGCCGGTCGGCGGTGCCGGCCGAGTCCGAGAAGTTCTTCGACGCGACGACACGTCCTTCGAGGTCGGGGTGCCCGGCGTCCACACCGGTGTCCAGGACGGCGATCCTGGCGCCGCGCCCGGTGAACCCGGCCCGCCACGCCTTCGGCGCGCCGATCCGCCGGAGGTTCCGGTCGAGCCTCCCGGTCGCGGGCGCGGCGGCCGTCCGGTCCGGGGCCAGGGCGCTGGGCGCCGTGGCAAGGGATGCCGTGACCCTGCGGTCCAGCCAGATGTGCCGGACGCCGCCGGTGGCCTTGGCGGACGGCCCGGCCATGCCGGCGAGTGCGGCGCCGAGCCGCCCGGCGTTCTTCTTCGGCTGCCGCACCGCGACCGCCTCGATGCTCGCCAGCTCCCGGGTGGTGGACGGCGTCCCCCCGAGCGCGGTGATCGCGTTCGCGCCCTCGCTCCGCTGGACGATCAGCGGCAGGTGGTCGCTGTGCGCGTCGTCGTACTTCTGCGCGACCAGGTTCGTGACGTCGAACAAGCCGGGATCGATGACCTCGCCGACCAGCCGCCGCATGTCCAGCGGGATCACGATCACATGCCCGTCCGGCCGGATCTCCTTGCGGAACCCGCGGCTCTTCCGCCCGGGCGCCGGGGTGACGGAGACGAGCGGCGGCCGCCCCTCGACCCTCCGCACCGTGACCACGTCCCCGGTCAGCAACGTCACTTTCCACGTGCGCCCGGGGGCGGTCTCGTCCGGGGGCGGCGGACCGGCGTGCGCGGTCTGCGGCACCGCCAACATCGCCGCCACCGCCAGCATCGCCGCGGCCAGCACGCGACTCCTGTGTCTGCGCGTCATCGAGCCTCCCTTTGCCTGCGTCGCCCCCGAACCCTTGATCCACATTTCCTTCCAAGATCCTCGTTATTACAAGATCACGACGATCACGATTGCGTGCCGGCCCTTCCGGTTCGTGCACCCTTCCTGAGGACGACCGGGTCGGGGGCCGCTCTCCTCCGTGAGGCCGATCTCTCGTTGCGGGAGGCCGATTCCGGGAACCGGAATACGGCGCTCAGACGTCCTGTTAAGAGAACGTCAGCAAAGTTGAGTCCGGACGACTCAAGTCATTTGACAAGGTGAGACCGTCCGGGCAACCTTGCGGACAGCAACCCAACCGGCCGCACCCCGGGGGCGACCGGGGAGCGATAACACCGGAAACGACGGAGGACGAGAACATGGCACGTGCGGTCGGCATCGACCTCGGGACGACCAACTCGGTCGTCGCGATTCTGGAGGGCGGCGAGCCCACCGTCATCGCGAACGCGGAGGGGTCGCGGACCACACCGTCCGTCGTCGCGTTCGCCAAGAACGGCGAGGTCCTGGTCGGAGAGGTCGCCAAGCGCCAGGCGGTGACCAACGTGGACCGGACGATCCGTTCGGTCAAGCGCGAGATGGGCACCGACTGGAACACCAAGATCGACGACAAGGACTTCAACCCCCAGCAGATCAGCGCGTTCGTGCTGCAGAAGCTGAAGCGGGACGCCGAGTCCTACCTGGGCGAGACCGTCACCGACGCGGTCGTCACGGTTCCCGCCTACTTCTCCGACCACCAGCGGCAGGCCACCAAGGAGGCCGGCCAGATCGCGGGCCTGAACGTCCTGCGCATCATCAACGAGCCGACCTCGGCCGCGCTGGCGTACCACCTGGAGAAGGAGAACGAGGCCACCATCCTGGTCTTCGACCTGGGCGGCGGCACGTTCGACGTGTCCCTGCTGGAGGTCGGCGACGGGGTCGTCGAGGTCAAGGCCACCAGCGGCGACAACCACCTGGGCGGCGACGACTGGGACAACAAGATCGTCGACTGGCTGGTCGAGAAGTTCAAGAACGCCAACGGCGTCGACCTGGGCAAGGACAAGATGGCCCTCCAGCGGCTGCGCGAGGCCGCGGAGAAGGCGAAGATCGAACTGTCCGGCTCGTCCGAGACGCAGATCAACCTGCCCTACATCACCGCGTCGGCCGAGGGCCCGCTGCACCTGGACGAGAAGCTCACCCGGGCCGAGTTCCAGCGGATGACCTCCGACCTGCTCGACCGGACCAAGGCGCCGTTCCAGTCGGTGCTGAAGGACGCGGGCATCACCGTCGACGGCATCGACCAGGTCGTCATGGTCGGCGGCTCGACCCGGATGCCCGCGGTGTCTGACCTGGTCAAGGAGCTGACCGGCGGCAAGGAGCCGAACAAGGGCGTCAACCCCGACGAGGTCGTCGCGATCGGCGCCAGCCTCCAGGCCGGCGTGCTCAAGGGCGAGGTCAAGGACGTCCTGCTGCTGGACGTGACCCCGCTGAGCCTCGGCATCGAGACCAAGGGCGGCATCTTCACCAAGATCATCGAGCGGAACACCACGATCCCGACCAAGCGGTCGGAGACGTTCACCACCGCCGACGACAACCAGCCGTCAGTGGAGATCCAGGTCTACCAGGGCGAGCGCGAGATCGCCGCGTACAACAAGAAGCTCGGCACCTTCCAGCTCACCGGTCTGCCGCCGGCGCCGCGCGGCGTCCCGCAGATCGAGGTCACCTTCGACATCGACGCCAACGGCATCGTGAACGTCAGCGCGAAGGACCAGGGCACCGGCCGCGAGCAGTCGATGGTCATCACCGGAGGCAGCGCGCTGCCGAAGGAGGACATCGAGAAGATGATGCGCGACGCCGAGGACTACGCCGAGGAGGACCGCAAGCGCCGCGAGGAGGCCGAGGTCCGCAACCAGGCCGACACCCTCGCGTACTCGACCGAGAAGTTCCTGCGGGAGAACGACGAGAAGGTCCCCGAGGAGCTGAAGACCGAGGTGAGCGACGCGGTCGCCGAGGTGAAGAAGGCCCTGGAGGGCACCGACGTCGACGCGATCAAGGGCAGCGCCGAGAAGCTGGCGCAGGTCAGCCAGAAGATGGGCGCGGCCATGTACGCGCAGAACCCGGAGGGCGCGCAGCAGCCGGGCGGCGAGGACGCCGGCCCGACGGCCGACGCCCAGGGCGGCGACCAGCAGCAGGACGACGAGGTCGTCGACGCCGAGATCGTCGACGAGGACAAGCCGAAGGGTGATGCATCGTGACGTCCTCTCCCGGAGAGGGCGAGGAGAAGGAGGGCCCGGTGATCCGCGACAAGCGGCGCATCGATCCCGAGACGGGGAAGGTCCGGGGGACCGGTGAGTCCGGCGCGCAGGCGGCGTCGCCGTCCGCCCCGGAGGCCCCGGCCGACGGGGGCGCCGAGGTCACCGGCGAGGAGCTCTCCTCGCTGAAGACCCAGCTGGCGGAGCGTCTCGCAGACCTCCAGCGGCTCAAGGCCGAATACGACAACTACCGCAGGCGCGTCGAGCGCGACCGGGTCGCGGTCCGCGAGCAGGCCGTCGGGCAGGTCCTGGCCGAACTGCTCCCGATACTGGACGACATCGGGCGTGCCCGTGACCACGACGAGCTCACCGGCGGCTTCAAGTCCGTCGCGGAGAGCCTGGAGGCGGTCACCGGCAAGCTCGGCCTGGTGCGGTACGGCGAGAAGGGCGAGCCTTTCGACCCGACCGTGCACGAGGCGCTCATGCACTCGCTCTCACCGGACGTGACCGAGACGAGCGTCGTGGACGTCCTCCAGCCGGGCTACCGCATCGGCGAGCGGATCCTGCGGGCCGCGCGCGTCGCGGTGGCCGATCCCGACCCCGACGGCGCCGCCGGAGAGCCCAGCGACGAGGCGGGTGACGACGGCGAGTGATCCCCGGCCCGGCGCCGAGGGATCTGGGGGTTCGTCCCCCGGAAGGACCCGGTGTCCCGTCCCGGCCACGACGGCCGGGACGGGACGGCCGGGGCACGTGAAGACATGTGGCAAGTGGCGATAGCAGAAGGCGGGGCGCCGTGAGCACCAAGGACTACCTGGAGAAGGACTACTACAAGGTCCTCGGTGTCGCCAAGACGGCCTCCCAGGAGGAGATCAAGAAGTCCTACCGGAAGCTGGCCCGCAAGTACCACCCGGACGCCAACAAGGGCGACACCGACGCCGAGGACCGTTTCAAGGAGGTCTCCGAGGCCTACGACGTCCTGTCGGACGACAAGCGCCGCAAGGAGTACGACGCGGTGCGGTCGATGCCGGGCGGTTTCCGCGGCCAGCAGGGCGGAGGCTTCCCCTTCGACCTCGGCGACCTGTTCGGCCAGCCCGGGGGCGCCGGCGGCGGGACGCAGACGGGCGGCGCCGGTGAACGCATCGGCGACCTGTTCGGCGGCCTGTTCGGCCGCGGCGGCGGCACCCGCACGACGGGCACGACGCGGCGCGCGAGGCGCGGCGCGGACGTCGAGACGGACGTGACGCTGTCGTTCGGGCGCGCGATGAACGGCGTGACCGTCCCGATCAAGCTGACCAGCGAGGCCCCCTGCAACGGCTGCCGCGGGACCGGCGCCAAGGCCGGCACCGTGCCGCGGGTGTGCCCGAACTGCGAGGGCACCGGGCACGAGACCCGCAACCTCGGCAACTTCGGCTTCCAGGAGCCGTGCAAGGACTGCCACGGCCGCGGCCTCGTCGTCGACGACCCGTGCCCGATCTGCCACGGCAGCGGCCGCGCCACCGGCACCCGCACCATCCAGGCCCGCATCCCGGCGGGCGTCGCCGACGGCCAGAAGATCCGCCTCAAGGGCAAGGGCGCACCGGGCGAGAACGGCGGCCCGCACGGCGACCTGTACGTCAACATCAAGGTGCAGCCGCACCGCGTGTTCGACCGCACCGGCGACAACCTCACGCTGACCGTCCCGGTCACGTTCCCCGAGGCCGCGCTGGGCGCGGAGATCAGGGTGCCGACGTTCCAGGGGCAGCCCGTCACGCTGCGCCTGCCGGAGGGCACACCGAACGGCCGCACGTTCCGCGTCAAGGGCCGCGGCGCCCCCCGGCGCGACGGCACCAAGGGCGACATGCTCGTCACCGTCGACGTCCAGGTCCCGCAGAAGCTCGACGACCAGGCGCGCGAGGCCCTCGTCCGGCTCCGCGCGGCGGGCACCGGCGACGACCTGCGCGCCGACCTCCTCCAGCAGGCACGACAGGAGTGAGTTGGGTGGATCCGTTCGGCGATGACACACCGGTCTATGTGATCTCGGTGGCGGCGCAGCTGTCCGGGCTGCATCCGCAGACGCTGCGGACCTACGACCGGATGGGCCTGGTGTGCCCCGGCCGGACGGCGGGACGGGGCCGGCGCTACTCGATGCGCGACATCGTGATGCTCCGTGAGATCCAGCGGCTCTCCCAGGAGGAGGGCATCAACCTGTCCGGCATCAAGCACATCCTGGAGCTGCAGCGCGACAACGTGCGGCTCCGCGAGGAGCTCGGGAAGGCGCACGCGGCGCTGGAGGAGCTCGCCAACGAACTCGAATCGACCCGTTCCGTCGCGGCGCGGCTGGCGCAGCAGCGGCGGCACGGCGAACAGGGCGGCACTCCCGGCTCCGACCTGGTGCCGATCAGGCACACGAGTGTCGTGGTCTGGCACGAGCGCGACCGGGACTAGGACATTGGGTAGTTGACGGGGGCCTGGGGGTCGCCCCCCAGAATGAGACGTGGGGACTTTGGGGACATGGACTACAAGCTGACGCAGAAGAGTCAGGAGGCGGTGTCGGTCGCGGTCCGGCGGGCCGCGGCCGAGGGGCACCCCGAGGTGGAGCCGCAGCATCTGCTGGTGGCGCTGATCGCCCTGGCGGACGGCACGGCGGTGCCGCTGCTGGAGGCCGTCGGCGCGGACTGGCAGGCGATCAGGCGGCGCGCCGAGGAGCAGCTCGCGGCGAAGCCGAAGGCGCAGGGCTCGACGGTGGCGACGCCGCGCCTTTCGGGGCAGCTCCAGCGGTCGATCAACACGGCGGCGAACCGGGCGCAGCAACTGGAGGACGACTACGTCTCCACCGAGCATCTCCTGGTCGGGCTGGCGGCGGACGGGGGCCCCGCGGCGGGCCTGCTGAAGGAGTTCGGCGCGACGCCGCAGGCGCTGCTGGACGCGTTCGAGAAGGTGCGCGGCCACGCCCGCGTCACCACGGAGAACCCGGAGGGCACCTACCAGTCGCTGGAGAAGTACGGCGTCGATCTGACGGCGGCGGCCCGCGACGGCCGGCTCGACCCGGTGATCGGGCGCGACTCGGAGATCCGCCGGGTCGTGCAGGTGCTGTCGCGGCGGACGAAGAACAACCCGGTGCTGATCGGTGAGCCCGGCGTCGGCAAGACCGCGGTCGTGGAGGGCCTGGCGCAGCGGATCGTCGCGGGCGACGTTCCCGAGTCGCTGCGCGGCAAGAAGCTCGTCTCGCTGGACCTCAGCGCGATGGTGGCGGGCGCGAAGTACCGCGGCGAGTTCGAGGAGCGGCTGAAGGCCGTCCTGCACGAGATCAAGGAGAGCGACGGGCAGATCGTCACGTTCATCGACGAGCTGCACACCGTCGTCGGGGCGGGCGCCGCCGAGGGCGCGATGGACGCCGGCAACATGCTGAAGCCGATGCTGGCCCGCGGCGAGCTGCGGATGATCGGCGCGACGACGCTGGACGAGTACCGGGAGCGGATCGAGAAGGACGCGGCGCTGGAGCGCCGGTTCCAGCAGGTCTTCGTCGGCGAGCCGACCGTGGAGGACACGATCGCGATCCTGCGCGGGCTGAAGGGCCGCTACGAGGCGCACCACAAGGTGCAGATCAACGACTCGGCGCTGGTGTCGGCGGCGGCGCTGTCGGACCGCTACATCACGTCCCGGTACCTGCCGGACAAGGCGATCGACCTCGTCGACGAGGCCGCGTCCCGGCTGCGCATGGAGATCGACTCCCGGCCCGTCGAGATCGACGAGCTGCAGCGCACCGTGGACCGGCTGAAGATGGAGGAGATGAACCTGTCCAAGGAGACCGACGAGGCGTCCCGGCAGCGCCTCGACCGGCTCCGCGCCGACCTGGCCGACAAGCAGGAGCATCTGACCGGCCTCGTCGCACGCTGGGACAAGGAGAAGGCCGGCCTCAACCGTGTCGGCGAGGTCAAGGAGCGGATCGACCAGCTGCGCGGCGAGGCGGAACGCGCCCAGCGCGACGGCGACCTGGAGACGTCCGCGCGCCTCACCTACGGCGAGATCCCGGAGCTGGAGAAGCGGCTGGAGGAGGCGTCGGAGGCCGCCGAGAACCGTGACGCGATGGTCAAGGAGGAGGTCGGCCCGGACGACGTCGCCGACGTGGTCGCGTCGTGGACGGGCATCCCCGCCGGGCGTCTCCTCGAAGGCGAGACGGAGAAGCTGCTGCGCATGGAGGACGAGCTCGGCAAGCGGCTGATCGGCCAGGCGGCCGCCGTCCGCACGGTGTCGGACGCGGTCCGCCGCGCCCGCGCGGGCATCTCCGACCCGGACCGCCCGACCGGCTCGTTCCTGTTCCTCGGCCCGACCGGCGTCGGCAAGACGGAGCTGGCGAAGGCGCTCGCGGAGTTCCTGTTCGACGACGAGCGGGCGATGACCCGCATCGACATGAGCGAGTACTCCGAGAAGCACAGCGTGGCGCGGCTCGTCGGCGCCCCGCCCGGCTACGTCGGCTACGAGGAGGGCGGGCAGCTCACCGAGGCCGTCCGGCGCCGCCCGTACTCGGCGGTGCTGCTGGACGAGGTGGAGAAGGCGCACCCGGAGGTGTTCGACATCCTCCTCCAGGTCCTCGACGACGGCCGGCTCACCGACGGGCAGGGCCGCACGGTCGACTTCCGCAACGCGATCCTGATCCTGACGTCCAACATCGGTTCGCAGTTCCTCGTCGACCCGACGCTGGAGAACGGCGCGAAGCGCGAGGCGGTCTGGAACGCCGTCCGGAACTCGTTCAAGCCGGAGTTCCTCAACCGCCTCGACGACGTGATCCTGTTCGACGCGCTGTCCACCGTCGAGCTGACCCGGATCGTGGACCTGCAGGTCGACAAGCTGGCCGAGCGTCTCGCGGAACGGCAGCTCACTCTGAAGGTGACCGACGCGGCCCGCGAGTGGCTGGCGATGACGGGTTACGACCCGCTGTACGGGGCGCGTCCGCTGCGCCGCCTCGTCCAGACGGCGATCGGCGACCAGCTCGCCCGCGAGCTGCTGGCCGGTGAGGTCCGCGACGGCGACGAGGTGGTCGTCGACCTCGACGAGGCCGCCGACCGCCTGACCGTCGAACCCTCCCGCGGCCTGACCCTCACGAAGTAGGACGCCCGTGTGCCCGCCGCCCCGTCCGACGGGGCGGCGGGCATACGCGTGTCAGGCGTTGAGCCAGTCGGCGGGGACGTCGTCGCGGAAGCGGTCGAGGGTCTCCTCGTCGCGGGCGCGGACGGAGAGCCAGCCGCCTCCACCGTCGCACAGGAGCAGCCCCGGGCCCGCGTAGAAGGCCTGTCCGCCGCCGCCTTCGGGGTAAGCGGGGAAGGGCAGGCGGGTGAAGCGGCGGGCCAGTTCGCCGTCGTCCTCGAAGTCGCCGTGGTCGCATACGGGCTCGTCCGCCTGGAGCGCCTCGGAGAGGACGATTTCGATGCAGGACACGGAGAATCCGCTCAGCCAGCCCTCCCAGCGCTCCGCCTCCTTGTCCCCCAGGTCGGTGCGCATGCGGACGGGCGGGTCGTCGTCGTCCAGGTCGGTGAGAAGGATCCCCCATGACGCGACGCCCTGGTTCTCTTCGCGGAAGACCAGGGCTTCCTTGCGGTCGTCCACGTAGAACCGGTCCGGGCTCAGCAGTGCGTGCATGTTGCTGTGCAGGTCGGTGCGGCGGCCGAACAGCGTGTACGCCTCGCGGAGAGCGGCGGGCAGGAGGACGCCCAGATCTTCTTCGACCGCCGTGAGCTCGGCTTCGGGCGTCCCGTCCTGGGGGGTCAGCGGGGAGCGCCAGGTCGCGGCGAACCCCCGGATGTAAGTCCAGGCGGCCGTTCGGTCACGCAGCGCGGACGGGAGATCCCGGACGAGGTCGAAGGAATCGGTCACGTTCGTGAAGCTACTCCGGTGACCGGGCGCCCGTCGGCGGATGTCCGGTTCTGCTGTGAGCGTGCAACTGTTCCGTACAGAACGTACAGAGGGCAGAGTCGTTCCATGAAGCTTCTGATGCTGGGCGGGACGGAATTCGTCGGACGAGCCGTCACCGAAGACGCTCTCGCACGCGGATGGGACGTGACCGTCTTCCACAGGGGGCGCCACGAGCCGCCTCAGGGAGTCGAGTCATTGCACGGCGACCGCACCGCCGAGGACGGTCTCAAGGCCCTCACCGGCGGGGAGTGGGACGCGGTCGTCGACACCTGGTCGGGCGCACCGTCCGCCGTACGCGACGCCGCGCGGCTGCTGGACGGGCGGGTCGCACGGTACGCCTACGTCTCGAGCCGTTCGGTCTACCGCTTCCCCACAGCGGCCGGGCTCGATGAAACCGCCGCCGTGGTGGACGGCTCCCCCGACGACGGCGAGGTCGACTACGCGGCGGCCAAGCGCGGTGGAGAACTGGCGGCGGCCGACGTGTTCGGCGACAGGGCACTGCTGGTGCGGGCCGGGCTCATCATCGGCCCCTACGAGAACATCGGGCGCCTGCCATGGTGGCTGACGCGGATCGCCCAAGGCGGTGAGGTGCTGGCGCCCGGCCCACACGACGCGGGGCTGCAGTACATCGACGCCAGGGACCTCGCCAAGTGGACCCTGGAAGCCATCGAGAAAGGGATCGGCGGGCCGTTCAACCTCGTCAGCCCACCCGGCCACACGACGATGCGCGAGTTGCTCGAAGCGTGCATCCAGACGACCGGTTCGGATGCCGAGCTCGTTTGGAAGGCCCCTGAAACCATCCTCGAAGCGGGCATCCAGCCGTGGACGGATCTGCCGATCTGGCTTCCACCTGGTGACGCATACGACACCATGCACCGCGCCAACGTCGACCGGGCACTGGCCACAGGGCTGCGTTGCAGGCCCGTCGAAGAGACGGCCGCCGACACCTGGGATTGGCTCCGGTCCATAGGCGGGCAGGCACCTCAGCGTCCCGACCGTCCCGTGGTCGGGCTGGCGTCCGACAAGGAGGCCGAGGTCCTGCGCGGCTGATCCGGCGAACGCGAGCGGCGCCGTCGCGGTCAGCGCCCGAACTCGCCTCGCTTCACGCGGGCGACGAACCCCGCGCCGGTGAGCAGGCGCGTCGTCCGGGGTCAGGCGGGAGGTGCCCGGCGCGGCCGTCCGGGCCGGGCCGGGTCAGGGCAGGTGGGCGGAGATCCGGGTCAGGAGGACGCGCAGCAGCGCCAGTTCCTCCCGGCCCACGGCGTCCCGGACGCGGCCCCACTCGGCCTCGACGACGGCGGTCAGCCGGGTCAGCTCCTCGTGGCCGTGTTCGGACAGGAACACCAGCACCCTGCGGCGGTCGGCGTCGTCCACCCGCCGGTACACCAGCCCCGCCGACACCAGGCGGTCCACCACCTTGGTGAGGGTCGGCGCGGGCATCAGGGCGTAGTCGGCGATCTCGGTCATCGGATGCCCGGCACGGTCGGCCAGCAGGGAGACGACGCGCCACTCCTCCACGGTCGAGCCGGCGGTCTTCAGCGCCGCGCCGAGCCGGGCGGCGATGCCGCGCTCGACCCGCGCGAGCACTCGCGGCAGGTCCATCTCGTCCTGCGGAACGCTTGTCGTAGTCATCGCAAGACCTAAGATTACCGTCTCGTAGGAAGTATTTTTGGCCTCCCATCGGTTACCGTCCCGGTTATGGACGACCTGAACGTCGCCCTGGTGGTGCCGTTGCAGGGGCCCGCGGGACTCTTCGGGCCCTCGGGGGAGCTGTGCGCCCGATTGGCTCAGGAAGAAATCAATGCGGAGGGCGGTGTGCTCGGCCGCCGGCTGCGGCTGGTCCGGGTGGACGGCGGCGCGCCGCCGCCGCAGGTCGCCGACCGGGTCGGCGCCCTCGTCGCCTCGGGCGCCGTGCACGCGGTCACCGGCTGGCACATCTCGGCCGTCCGGCAGTGCCTCGCCCCGCGCCTCGCCGGGCGCGTCCCGTACGTCTACACCGCGCTCTACGAGGGCGGCGAGCGTTCGCCGGGGGTCTTCCTCACCGGCGAGACGCCGGAGCGCCAGCTCCGTCCCGCGCTGCGCCGCCTCGCCGCGGAGTTCGGCGTCCGGCGCTGGACGGTCGTCGGCGACGACTACGTCTGGCCGCGCGTGTCCGCCCATGCCGTCCGGTCGTTTCTGGCCGAGCAGGACGCCGTGCTGTGCGACGAGCTCTTCGTCCGGCTCGGCACGCAGGACTTCAGCGGGCCGCTGCGCAGGATCGAGACGAGCGGGTGCGAGGGCGTCCTCATGCTGCTGGTCGGCGACGACGCGGTGGCGTTCAACCGGGCGTTCGGCGCGGCCGGCCTGCCGCAGCTGCGCTTCAGCCCGCTGATGGACGAGAACATGCTGCTCGCGACGGGCGTGGAGGGCACGCGCGGGCTGTTCGCCGCGGCCGGTTTCTTCGAGTCGCTGCCGACCGAGGACGGCCTCGACTTCGGCGCCCGCTACCATCGCCGCTTCGGCCCGCAGGCACCGCCGCTCAACAGCATGGGGGAGTCCTGCTACGAGGGGGTGCGCCTGCTCGGCGAGCTGTTCCGACGCAGCGGGACGCCGGACGTCGGCAGGATGAACGCGGTCGTCGAGGGACTCGGCTACGACGGTCCGCGCGGGCCCGTCGAGGTGCGGAACCGGCACCTGCGGCAGCGCGTGTTCCTCGCCGCCGCCGACGGGCTGGAGTTCGACGTCCTGTGCCAGCTCTCCCCTTGACCAGCGCTTCATACAGAAATAGTTTCGCTGAGAAATAGAGGGGGTTCTCATGGTGGCGACCTACGAACTCGGTGACCTCGTCCTCCAGGGCGGCGCGACGCTGCGCGGGGCACAGCTCACCTACGAAACACATGGCGACCTGGCGCCTGACAAGAGCAACGCCATCGTCTATCCGACCTGGTACTCCGGCAGGCACCAGGACAACGAGTGGCTCATCGGCGAGGGCATGGCGCTGGATCCCGCCCGTTACTTCATCATCGTTCCGAACATGCTGGGCAACGGCCTGTCCAGCTCGCCCAGCAACACGCCGCCCCCTTATGACCGGGCCCGGTTCCCGCACGTGACCATGTACGACAACGTCGAGGCCCAGCACCGGCTCATCACCGAGCACTTCGGGATCGAGCGGCTGCCGCTCGTGACCGGCTGGTCCATGGGCGCCGGCCAGACCTACCAGTGGGCCGTCAGCCACCCTGACATGGTGGAACGGATCGCGCCCTTCTGCGGCTCCTCGCGCACCAGCTACCACAACCGGGTGTTCCTCGAAGGCGTGAAAGCCGCCTTGACCGCCGACGCGGCCTTCGCGGAGGGCTGGTACACCACGCCGCCCACCCGGGGCCTGCGCGCCGCCGCCCGCGTCTACGCCGGCTGGGGGTTCTCCCAGGCGTTCTACTGGGATCGCCTCTACGAACGGCTCGGCTTCAGTTCCCTCGAAGACTTCCTCGTCGGCTTCTGGGAGGGCTTCTTCCTGGACGACCGTGATGCCAACAACCTGCTCACCATGCTCTGGACCTGGCAGAACGCCGATGTCGGCCGCACGCCGGGCTTCGATGGCGACACCGAGGCCGCCCTCGCGTCCATCAAGGCGCGCGCGCTCGTCATGCCGGCCGAGAAGGACCTGTACTTCCCGCCCGAGGACGAGGCGTGGGCCGTCCGCCACATCCCCGGAGCCGAGCTCCGCGTGATCCCCGGCGTCTGGGGACACTTCGCCGGCCACGGCAGCAATCCCGACGACACCGCCTTCGTCGACGCCGCCCTGAAAGGACTCCTGGCGGCCTGACCGGACGGCCCGAACGTCCGATCGCGTCCCCGCGGGGGGCGGGCGACCGGGTCGATCGTGCGCGGCGGCGGACGAGAAGCGCCATGACCATCGCGTTCCCCCTATTGACGGAAGCTTCCCGACAAAATACTTTCTGTGGAAAGTAATACGCGCGGCTGGAGGCCGTCATGGTGATCTATCAGTACCGCTGTACCCGCTGCGGACCCTTCGACCTCGCCCTGCCGATGGGCGGCGCACGGCCCGAGCACCGCTGCGCGCGGTGCGACGGCACCGCCCGCCGGGTGTACACCGCCCCGGCGCTCACCCGGCCCGGCGCGCCGCTGACCCGGGCGCTGGACGCCCAGGAGGCCGGACGGCACGAACCCGCGGTGGTGACGGCACCGCCTCCGGCGCGCCGCCGTCCCGCCCCGCCCTCCGACCCGCGCCACGCGCTTCTCCCGAGGCCCTGAGGGGGACCCGATGGCAAGTGTGGGCCTGCTCTACGTCGGCGCGGTGCTGTTCGTCAACGCGCTGATGATGCTGGGACGCGTCGAGGCGCGGTCGGCGGCGATCCTGAACCTGTTCGTGGGCGCCATGCAGGTGGTGCTGCCGACGCTGCTGCTGGTCGCCGCGGGCGACGACCTGGCGGCGATCACCGCGGCGGCCGGCATCTACCTGTTCGGATTCACCTACCTGTACGTGGGCATCGGGCTGCTGGCCGGCCTCGACACCACCGGCGTCGGCTGGTTCTCGCTGTTCGTCGCGCTGGCGGCGATCGTCTTCGCGGCGGTCAGCTTCTTCGACGTCCGGGACCACCCGTTCGGGGTCATCTGGCTCTGCTGGTCGTTCCTGTGGTTCCTGTTCTTCCTCGTCCTCGGCCTGAAGCGGGACGAGCTGACCCGCTACACGGGATGGGTCACCCTCGCCAACGCCGGGGGCACGACCACACTCCCCGCGTTCCTGCTGCTGACCGACACCTACTCGACCTCCGCCGTGTTCGCGGCGGTCCTGGCCGGCTGCGCCCTCGCCGTCTTCGCCGGACTGTGGGTCCCGACCCGCCCCGGACGCCGGCCGAGCAGCGCGTCCGCCGGAGCCGTCACCGGCCCCTGACCGGGGACGGCCCGGCCGGCCTCCCCAGACCTCACAAGATCATCCGAATCCGATCAGGGAGGGATCCCGATGCCCGAAGTCGTCTTCAGCGTCGACCAGGCCCGGTCGATGCGCGATCAGAACGCGCCCGGCCACAACAGGTGGCATCCCGACATTCCGGCGGTGGCCACCGTCCGTCCCGGGGCGGAGTTCCGGGTGGAATGCCGGGAGTGGACCGACGGTCAGATCGGCAACAACGACTCGGCCGACGACGTGCGCGACGTCGACCTGTCGCCCTGCCACATGCTGAGCGGGCCCATCGCCGTCGAGGGCGCCGAGCCCGGAGACCTCCTCGTCGTCGACATCCTCGATCTCGGCCCCGTGCCGCAGGAGGCCGGAGGCGCCGCCGGCCAGGGATGGGGCTACACCGGCGTCTTCGCCAAGCAGAACGGCGGCGGGTTCCTCACCGACTACTATCCCGACGCCTACAAGGCCATCTGGGACTTCCACGGCCAGCAGGCCACCTCACGCCACATCCCCGGCGTGCGCTTCACCGGCATCACCCACCCCGGCCTGTTCGGCACGGCCCCGTCCGCGGACCTGCTCGCGAAGTGGAACGCCCGGGAACAGGCGCTGATCGACACCGACCCGGCCCGGGTGCCGCCGCTCGCGCTGCCGCCCCTCGTGGACGGCACGCTCGCCGGGACGCTCACCGGGGACGCGCTCGCCAAGGTCGGCGCCGAGGGCGCCCGCACCGTCCCGCCGCGCGAGAACGGCGGCAACCACGACATCAAGAACTTCACGCGGGGCTCGCGCGTCTTCTACCCCGTACACGTACCCGGCGGCATGCTCTCGGGCGGCGACCTGCACTTCAGCCAGGGCGACGGGGAGATCACCTTCTGCGGCGCCATCGAGATGGGCGGCTACATCGACTTCCACGTCGACCTCATCAAGGGCGGCATGGAAAAGTACGGCGTGACCACCAACCCCGTGTTCATGCCCGGGAACGTGGAGCCGCGCTACTCCGAGTTCGTGAGCTTCGTCGGCATCTCGGTGGACCACGACTCCAACACCAACCACTACAACGACGCCACCCTCGCCTACCGGAACGCCTGCCTCAACGCCATCGAATACCTCAAGAACTTCGGCTACAGCGGCGAGCAGGCGTACCTCCTGCTGGGCGCGGCACCGATCGAGGGCCGGGTCAGCGGCGTCGTCGACATCCCGAACGCCTGCTGCTCGCTCTACCTGCCCACCGCCGTCTTCGACTTCGACATCCGTCCGACGGCCGAGGGCCCGCGCCGCGCCGACCGCGGCCAGTGCGCGGTCTCGTCCTGACCTCACGCTCGTGAGGGCGGCCGCCGCCCTCACCGGCGGCCCGGTCCCGTTCCAGTGCGGGCCGGGCCGCCGGCACGAGACCGCACCACGAGATCGGGTCACGGCATGAATCAGGGTCGCGGCATGAGGGAAGCCCACAACGCCCCGACCGCCCGGCGATCGGCCTCAACACCGAGACCGAAGCGAAGTGCTACACCCCTAACCCGGATGCCGCTCCAGTGGACGCGACAGGGCTTGGTCGGCTAAAGAGGCTGGCATGACCGCTTTGGTACTCGGGCCCCACCTCCGGCACGTGAGTCACCACACCGCGACGATCTGGGTGGAGACCGACCGTCCCTGCGAGGTTCGGGTCGTCAACAAGGAGCACGGCCTGGACGCGGGCGCCCGGACGTTCACCGCCCACCGCCACCACTACGCGCTCGTCGAGATCGACGGGCTCTCGCCGGGCGCGCGGATCCCCTACGAGGTGGTGGCCGACGGCGAGACCGTCTGGCCCGAAGGCGACACCGGATATCCGCCGTCCCAGATCAGGACGCTGGACCCGGCGAGTGACCTGCGGATCTCGTTCGGGTCCTGCCGCCGCTCGCCGGGCACGGTGGAGCAGTTCGGGTACGACGCGCTCACCGCGTTCGCGGACAGGCTCCGCACGGGCGGCGACTCGGTCGCCTGGCCGGACATCCTGCTCATGGTCGGCGACCAGATCTACGCCGACGAGCTGACCGACCAGATGCGCGAGTTCATCCGGGGCCGCCGCGGACCGGAAGAGCTGCCCATCGAAGAGGTCGCCGACTACGAGGAGTACACCTACCTCTACAAGCTGGCGTGGCACGACGATCCGGCGGTGCGGTGGCTGCTGTCCACCGTCCCGACCTTGACCGTCTTCGACGACCACGACATCAGGGACGACTGGAACACCTCCTACGCGTGGCGTGAGGAGATGTGGTCGCAGCCCTGGTGGAAGGCCCGCATCACCGGCGGGATCGGCTCGTACTGGATCTACCAGCACCTCGGGAACATGTCGCCGCAGGAACGCGCGTCCGATCCCGTCTTCAAGGCGGTGCGGACGGCGTCGGACACCACCGGCGACGCGGGCGTCGTCCTCGACGAGTTCGCGGAGAAGGCCGACAAGGAACCGGCCGGCGCACGCTGGAGCTACGTCCACGACTGGGGCGGAACCCGCCTGATCGTCGTCGACAGCCGATGCTCCAGGCTCCTCACCTCCGAACGCCGCGGCATGCTCGACGACGAGGAGTTCGAGTGGCTGGACGGCCACTGCCAGGGCGGCGTTGACCATCTGCTCATCGCGAGCTCCCTTCCCTACCTGCTGCCCATGGCGATCCACCATGCGGAGACGTGGAACGAGGCCGTCGCCGGGGGAGTCTGGGGCAAGGCCGGAGCCAAGCTCGGGGAGAAGATGCGGCAGGCCGCCGACCTGGAGCACTGGGCGGCGTTCGAAGGCTCGTTCCGCACCCTGGCCGCCGCCGTCGTCGCCGTCGGACGTGGTGAACGGGGTCCCGCACCGGCGAGCATCTCGTTCCTGTCCGGCGACATCCACTACTCGTACCTCGCGCGGGTCACCGAGCCCGGTACCGAGTCGACGATCTCGCAGATCGTCTGCTCACCGCTGCGCAACCCTCTGGCCGGGGTGTTCCGCTGGGCCAACCGCTTCGCGTACTCCCGGGCGGCCGGCGGGCCGTTCCGCGCGCTGGCGAGGCTGGCGAAGGTGCCGGTCTCGCCGATCCGGTGGCGCATGACCGACGGCCCCTGGTTCCACAACGCCATCGCCACCGTCGAAATGTCGGGACGGGACTGCGACGTGCGCTGGGAGACACCGCGCGACGGCGGCACGCTCACCGAGATGGGGCATGCGGAAATCACCGGCTGGCCGGGCCGCGGCCCGTCCGAATAATCCGCCGCCACGACCAGAATGGGCAACGATCGGTGGCCAGGTCATCACAATTTGCGAGCACGAAACGGCGCGCCCCACCCGGCCCGCACGGAAAGCCGCGGAACAACCCCCGGCACGGCGCCGACCAGGTCGCTCACCTGCCGCCCACCTGCCGCTCACCATGAGCGGTTGAAGCCCGGGTCGCGGGTGTCCCGGGATTGAACCCGCCACCTGCTTCTTCCCGTAAAGATCATGGGGAACCACAGGGCCGGCCCGAATCGGCTGGTAGCGTCCGCCGCGGCTTCTGATTTCTTTGTTACCGGGGAGTCGCCAACCGGCGGCCTGCCATGAAAGAGTGGCGAATCGCCGTATTGGCCTACCGGGCATACGCGCTTCACTACGCTATAGGCGCCCGGAGACACTACGCCGGATGGGCACGCTGTGAGCTCCCGTGTTGAGGAAGGGCGGTGTCGCATGGATCGCTGCGCGCTGTTCGTAGACGCCGGCTACCTGCTGGCCGACGGTGCGATGTCCGTGCACGGCACACGCCATCGCGAAACCGTTTCGTGGGACTTCGGCGGCCTCCTGCAGCTCCTGGGCAATCTCGCCAGAGAACGCACCGGAATGCCGCTGCTGCGCTGTTACTGGTACGAGGCGACGGTCGAGGGCCGCCGCTCCCCCGAGCACGACGCGCTCGCCGACCTGCCCGGACTCAAGCTGAGACTCGGCCGCATCCGCCCCGGCCGCCGCGAGGGCGTCGACTCCGAGATCCACCGCGACCTGATGACCCTCGCCCGCAACGGCGCGCTCACCGACGCCGTCCTGGTGAGCGGCGACGAGGACCTCGCCCAGGTCGTCACCGACGCCCAGGACCTCGGCGTCCGCGTCACCATCGTGCACGTCGCCGTCGACGGCAACTGGACGATCTCCCGCGTGCTGCGCCAGGAGTGCGACGACCTCATCGAGATCGGCTCCGGCCATCTGCGCCCCTACGTCAACCTGCTCGCCGGCATGGACGGCAACGCCGGCTCCTCGCTCGGGACGAGCCCGCTGTCCAACGGCCACGGCTCCAACGGCCACGGCAGCTCGCTCGGCCCGCTCCAGACCACCTCGCACAACGGGCCGCCGTCCGCGTCCCCGCTCAGCCAGCCGCCGGCGACGTCCGCGCCGCCCGTCCGCGACCTGGGCCCCGCCATGACGGGCGGCACCGGGCTGAACGGCCCCGGCTCGACCGGCGGCCACGGCATCGGCACCGGCCCGATGCCGCTGCCCGGCTCGACGGGCGGGCACGGCGGATCGTCCTACAACACCGGCGGGCATCAGGTCCCGCTGCAGCCCGCCCCGACGCCCGGGCCCTCCTCCACGCAGGCGCCGCCGTCCCCGGCGCCGCCCGCGCCGGCGCAACCGCCGAGTCCGGGCCCGCAGTACACCCCGTCGCCCGTCCCGGCGCCGTCCCGGCCGCCGCCCCCGCAGACGATGCCGTCGAGCCAGCACGGCCCGTACACGGGCCCGCAGCAGGTCTCGCCCGTGCCGGCGCAGCAGAACACCCCGACGCTGGCGGACGCGGTCAAGGCCGCCCACCAGGAAGGCCAGGACTTCGGCGAGTCCGTCGCCAGGGACGCGCCCGCCCTGTGGCTGGAGGCCGTCCTCGCCCGCAAGCCGCGCATGCCGTCCGACCTGGAGGCGCGGCTCCTGCAGGGTTCCTCGCTGCCCATCGACTTCCTCCTGCACGACGAGGTGCGGCACGCGCTGCGCCGCGGATTCTGGGACGCCCTAGAACGTTCCCGCAGGTGAGCCGCCAGGTACGCACCGGTATTGCGCGATCATCACCGATTCGGCCGCTTCGGCCGCGCGGCGACGGGTAGCGTTGAAGCGTGACGCACGTGACGGAAGACGATCTCGACGACCTGGAGTTCGACACCCTGCGCACCGGCGATCACATCTCGGCGGCGCGCCGGCTCGCCGAGCTGGCCGAGTCGGTGTCCGGCGGGGTATCACGCGCCAACGTCCTGCTGCGCGCCGGTGAGCAGTGGCAGCACGCGGGCGACCACGGCCGGGCCGCCGACCTGTACCGCAGGGCCATCGACGACGGCGGCGAGACCTACGGCGACCCGCGCGCCTACCTCGCCGACGCCCTCTTCGAACTGGGCCGCGCCGACGAGGCCCGCGCGCTCGTCGAACAGATCCGCGCCGACAAGCCGCGCGACCCCGAGGTCTACCGCGCCGTGGCCGAGGTGCTCTACGCCCAAGGCGACGCGACGGGCGCCCACGAATGGGCGACCAGCGGCGCCGACGTCGTCCTCGCCCTGCGCGACCGCGCCGTGGGCACCGGCATCGGCGGCGGCCCCGACGAGTCCCCGGCCCCCGAGGCCGAGACCCTCACTCCGGGCCCCGACGACATCGCCCTCGCCGAGGACAGCCTCGAAGCCCTCCTCCGTCTCCGCTACCGCGCCCGCATCGACCTCGGCCGTGGTGAAGACGACTACGACGCCCTCTTGGACGACCTCCTGAAGAACGGCTGAGACTTCAAGCCGGTCATAGCGTGGCCACTAGTTCGCTCAGGGATTGGGCTACGGCCGCCGGGGGTTCGTGTTCCGTCACGGGCCAGCCGCGTAGGCGCGCCTCTCTGACGGCCTCGTCGTGCGCGGAGGAGCCGGAGCGGTCCGAATGGGTGCGGAGGTACCCGCAGGGCGCCTCCGGCCAATCTGGGGGCATGGGGAGGTCATCGTGGGGCGAGCCCTCGCCGTGGAGGTGCAGGGGGCGCGGAAGGTCGGCGTCGACGAACACGTAGCCGCCCACGGGACGGTGCGCGGCGCGCTGGGCGAGGGCTACGCCGGGCAGCAGGGGCCCGGCGGCGCCGTGTGCGGCCAGGACGAGCGGGGCCACCGGATCGGTCGCCGTGACGATCAGTGAGACGCGGGCGATGTAGCGGGGGCCGGTGCCGTCCGGTACGTCCGGCGCGACCACGTCCAGTCCGTACGAGCGCAGCATCTCCGGCAGGTCGCCCCAGGCGGCCGCGTCGGCGTTCGGCGCGTGCAGCAGAACCAGCGTTCCCGGCGTCATCTCTCCCCCTCCCGGGCACCGTACACGGCGGCGACGGGGGCGCGGCGCGGGGTGAATAGGCTTCGTCGGGTGAGCGATCGCGAAGAACTGCTGCAGATGATCAAGGACAAGGCCGTGGTGCACGGGGACGTCGTGCTGTCCTCGGGCCGGCGGGCGTCCTGGTACGTGGACCTGCGCCGGGTGACGCTGGACGGGTCCGCGGCGCCGCTGGTGGGGCGGGTCATGCTGGACGAGACCGCCGACCTCGATTACGACGCCGTCGGCGGGCTCACGCTGGGCGCCGACCCGGTGGCCGCCGCGATGCTGCACGCGGCGGCGGCGAGGGGGCGCGTCCTGGACGCGTTCGTCGTGCGGAAGGCGGGCAAGGCCCACGGGTTGCAGCGGCGCATCGAGGGACCGGACGTGGCGGGGCGCCGGGTGCTCGCCGTGGAGGACACCTCGACCACGGGCGGGTCGGTCCTCACCGCGGTGGAGGCGCTGCGGGAGGCCGGGGCGGAGGTCGTGGCGGTCGCGACGATCCTGGAGCGCGGCGCGGCCGGGCGCATAGCCGGGGAGGGCCTCGCCTACCGCCACCCGTACGGGGTCGCGGATCTCGGTCTGAGTTAGGACGACGGTTCGCGGACGAACCACTGGCCGCGCTGGCCGTTCGGTTTCCGCGGCTGCACCTCGCCGTAGATGGTGACCTGCAGGGAACCGCCGTTGGTGGCGACGACCTGGAGGGGGGCCTCGTCGTATTGGAGCGTGTCCCCGGTGTCGAGCGTGCCGTTGGTGAGCACCTTGCCCTGGGCGTCGGCGACGCGGACGACCACGTTGGTGGGCTGGCCGGTCACGCGGAGGACCAGGGGCACGGCGGCCGCCTGCGACCTCGTTGCCTGGGTGGGGCTGGGGGACGCCTCGGCGGAGGACGGCTCGGCCGAGACGGGACCCTTCTGCTCAGGGTCGCCGGAAACCGCGTTGACCAGTGCCATGCCGCCCACGACCAGAAGGGCCAAGGCGGCCATCACGGCAAGCACCGCGATCAGTATGCGCGCGAGACCCCTAGGGTCCGACCGATGACGTCCCACATGGGGAGGTTAGCGATAACTGTCACCGCTGAGCGACGGACGTGACTCTTCGGGGCCATTCTTATTCGGACCCTGGTCCGGTTTACGGCCCTTCATCATCTCCCGGACGATCGGAATCAGCGACAGGATGACGATGACCGCGACGCCGGGAAGGATGTACTTCTCGATGTTCGGCACCTTGGAACCGAGGAAGTGGCCGACCAGGAAGAGCGACTCCGTCCAGAGGATCCCGCCGACGGCGTTCCAGATCAGGAACTTGCGGGAGTCCATGCCGAGCATCCCGGCGAGCGGGTTGAGGAACGTCCGCACGATCGGGATGAACCGGGCCAGCACGACCGCCTTGGCCGGGCCGAACCGGTTGAAGTAGTACTCGGCCTTCTCCACCCACTCATGCTTGAAGATCCTGGAGTCGGGGCGGTCGAAGAGCCTGCGGCCGTAGCGGGCACCGAGCCAGTGTCCCGTCTGGGCGCCGGCGATGGCCGCGATCGGGCCGCCGATGAGCAGCGCCGGCAGCGAAAGCGGCTGGAACTCCTGCCCGTTGACGGTCGTGACCGCGGTGAGGATTCCCGCCGTGAAGAGCAGCGAGTCACCAGGAAGCAGGCAGCCGAACAGCAGGCCGGTTTCGGCGAAGATGATGGCGATCACGCCGATCGTCGCGAACGTGCCGAAGAGCTGCAGCCATGCGGTCGGGTGCAGCCACTCGGTGATACTGAGGGGAAGGGCAGTGAGATCCACACCGTGAGCGTACCTTTCCACACACTCCGATTAGGCGAGATACTGAGGGTGGACGGCATGCCCGACCCGGAAGACGGGTGACCTGGGCCCCATCCCGGGGTTCCCGGACCACCGGGTGCTACCGCCCGGCCGGATGCCCGGCGGCACCGACCAGTACGAAAGGACGCTGATCAATGCCCATCGCAACGCCCGAGGTCTACGCGGAGATGCTCGACCGTGCGAAGCGGGAAGGCTTCGCCTTCCCCGCGATCAACGTGACGTCCAGCCAGACGCTGAACGCCGCGCTGCGCGGCTTCGCCGAGGCCGAGAGCGACGGGATCGTGCAGGTGTCCACCGGAGGGGCCGAGTACCTGTCCGGCGCCACGGTCAAGGACATGGTGACGGGTGCGAGCGCCCTCGCCGAGTACGCCCGGGTCGTGGCCGCCAAGTACCCGGTGAACATCGCGCTGCACACCGACCACTGCCCGAAGGACAAGCTGGACGGCTTCATGCGCCCGCTGGTCAAGATCTCGCAGGAGCGGGTGGCGCGCGGTGAGGAGCCGCTGTTCCAGTCGCACATGTGGGACGGGTCGGCGGTCGAGCTGCACGAGAACCTGCGGATCGCCGAGGAACTCCTGGAGGAGTGCGCCAAGGCGCGGATCATCATGGAGATGGAGATCGGCGTCGTCGGCGGCGAGGAGGACGGCGTCGCCCACGAGATCAACGAGAAGCTCTACACGACGCCGGGTGACGCGCTCGCCACCGCCGAGGCCGTCGGCGTGGGCGAGAAGGGCCGCTACATCCTCGCGGCGACGTTCGGGAACGTGCACGGCGTCTACAAGCCGGGCTCGGTCAAGCTGCGTCCCGAGGTGCTCAAGGAGATCCAGGACGCGGTCGGCGCCAAGCACGGCAAGGACAAGCCGTTCGACCTGGTGTTCCACGGCGGCTCCGGCTCCACGCTGGAGGAGATCCGGGAGGCGGTGTCGTACGGCGTCATCAAGATGAACATCGACACCGACACGCAGTACGCGTTCACCCGCCCGGTCGCCGAGCACATGTTCCGCAACTACGACGGCGTGCTGAAGGTCGACGGCGAGGTCGGCAACAAGAAGCAGTACGACCCGCGCTCGTGGGGCAAGGCGGCCGAGGCCGCGATGGCCGCACGTATCGTGCAGGCGGCCGAGAACCTCCAGTCCGCCGGCCAGAAGATCAAGTAGCGCGGATGCGGCACGGCCGGGCGGCCGGGGCCCGGTTCCACGGGTCCGGGCCGCCCGGCCTCCGCGTTGCTTGACGAAACTCCGGTAGGCTCGGCGGTGTGGCACTGCCCCGCACCTACGAGTCGCAGAACTGCTCGATCGCCCGGTCGCTGGAGGTCATCGGCGATCGGTGGACGCTGCTGGTGATCCGCAGCGCGTTCGAGGGCGTGCGGCGTTTCGACGATTTCCAGGACGCGCTGGGCGTGGCCCGCAACGTCCTCACCGACCGGCTCAACCGGCTGTGCGACGAGGGCATCATGCGCCGCGTCCCGTACCAGGAGCGGCCGGAGCGGCACGAGTACCGGCTGACCCGCAAGGGCGTCGAACTGTGGCCCGCGATGATGACCCTGCTGATGTGGGGCGACCGCCACTACGCGCCCGAAGGCCCGCCGCTGATCATCGGCCACCGCGGCTGTGACGGCGCTTTGACCCAGCGGTTCACCTGCGATTCCTGCGGCGCCGCCCTCGGCCCGTCCGACGTGGCTCCCCGCCCCGGCCCGAGCGCCTGACCCCGGTCGGTCCGCGGTCGGCGGGCTTTGCACTCCTTAGAGTTGCTTCACGAAACTTTCTGCGGTCCAATGAGTTGCATGACGAAACTCGATGTGCGCAGCGCCGCCCACATTGACCCGGCGCTGAGCGACGTCCGGATCCGCCCGTACGGCATCACCGACCACGACCGCGTCCACCGGATGTCGGGCCGGCTGTCCGCCGCCAGCCTCTACACGCGTTTCTTCTCCGGCACGCCCCGCATCCCCGACTACTACACGGGCATGCTCGACGGCCTCGACCACTGGGACCGCGAGGCCATGGTCGCGCTGGACGGCGACGAGATCGCCGGCATCGCCGAATACGTCCGCCACACCGGCCACCCCTGGCGCGCCGACATCGCCGTCCTCATCACCGACCCCTGGCAGCACCGCGGCCTCGGCAGCACCCTGGTCGCCTGCCTGGCCCAGCTCGCCGGACGGCGCGGCATCACCGAGTTCGACGCGGACGTCATCCTCACCAACCGGAACGCGGTCCACTTCGTCCGGCGGGGCTGGCCCGCGGTCCGCCCGACCAGCGAGGGCGGCTCCGCGCACTTCCGCCTGCCACTGCCCGCTCCCACCGGCCCTGACCCGGGTTGATGGGGACATGACTCGCCTGCTTACGATGACCCGCATGACCCAGAACCTGCTCGGCGGCCCTCCTCCGACCGAACTGCCGGACAACACCGAGGCCCGCACGGCCCTGGAGAACGGCGTCGACCCGTTCGAAGTCGCCGCGCGCCACCCCGACTACCCCGGCGCGTGGGCCGAGCTGGCCGACCGCGCCTTCACGGCCGGCAGCGTCATCGACTCCTACGCCTTCGCCCGCACCGGCTACCACCGCGGCCTCGACCAGCTCCGCCGCGCCGGCTGGAAGGGCCACGGCCCCGTCCCGTGGGAACACGAGGCCAACCGCGGCTTCCTGCGCGCCCTCCACGCCCTGGCCCGCGCCGCCGCCGCCATCGGCGAGGACGACGAGGCCGAACGCTGCAGGGCCTTCCTCCGCGACAGCAGCCCCACCGCCGCCGACACCCTGACGACCTGATCGCCTCCCGGCCCCGGCGGTGAGGTGCGGTTTCCTCAATCTGCCGGGACGGGTAGGCTTTGATCGCAAGAGGCCCCATCGCTCCTTGCGGCGACAGGGGCCTTCGTCGTGGGAAGGGAAAGTGGCATGCCTGCCATCGTTCTTGTCGGAGCGCAGTGGGGAGACGAGGGCAAGGGCAAGGCCACCGACCTGCTCGGCGGGGACGTCGACTACGTCGTCCGCTACCAGGGCGGCAACAACGCCGGTCACACCGTGGTCATCGGGGACAAGAGCTACGCGCTCCACCTGCTGCCGTCCGGGGTGCTGTCACCCGACGTCGTCCCCGTGATCGGCAACGGCGTGGTGATCGACCCGGCCGTCCTGCTCGGCGAGATCGACGGCCTGCGGGACCGCGGGATCGGCTGCGAGCGCCTGCTCATCTCGGCGAACGCGCACCTGATCATGCCGCACCACCGGGCCCTCGACAAGGTCACCGAGCGCTACCTCGGCAAGGCCCGGATCGGCACCACCGGCCGCGGCATCGGCCCCGCCTACGCCGACAAGATCAACCGGATGGGCATCCGCGTCCAGGACCTGTTCGACCCGAACATCCTCACGCAGAAGCTCGACCTGGCGCTGCGCGAGAAGAACCAGGTCCTCACCAAGGTCTACAACCGGCGCCGCATCGACACGGGCCCGATCGTCCAGGAGTACCTGGCCTACGGGGAGCGGCTGCGGCCGTTCGTCGCCGACACCGCGCTCATCCTCAACAAGGCGCTGGACGACGACAAGCTCGTCCTGCTGGAGGGCGCCCAGGGGACGCTGCTGGACATCGACCACGGCACCTACCCGTTCGTGACGTCGTCCAGCCCGACGGCGGGCGGCGCGTGCGCGGGCTCCGGCCTCGGCCCCACGAAGATCAGCCGCGTGATCGGCATCATCAAGGCGTACACGACGCGGGTGGGGTCTGGACCGTTCCCCACGGAGCTGCTGGGCGAGGAGGGCGAGTACCTGCGCAAGACCGGCGGCGAGTACGGCGTGACCACGGGACGCGACCGCCGCTGCGGCTGGTTCGACGCCGTCATCGCCCGCTACGCCACCCGCGTCAACGGCGTCACCGACTACTTCCTCACGAAGCTGGACGTCCTGTCCGGGCTGGAGCGGGTCCCGGTGTGCGTCGCCTACGAGATCGACGGTGTGCGCGTGGACGAGATCCCCACGACGCAGACCGAGTTCCACCACGCCAAGCCCGTCCTGGAGTACCTGGACGGCTGGCGGGAGGACATCACCGGCGCCAAGACGTTCGACGACCTCCCCGAGAACGCGCAGGCGTACGTCCGTTCCCTGGAGGAGATGTCCGGCTGCCGGATCTCCGCGATCGGCGTCGGCCCGGGACGCGACCAGACGCTCTCCCTGCGGTCGCTGGTCTGAGGTGCGGTGACCGTCGAAGTCCACGGCCACCGGGGAGCGCGCGGCCTCCGCCCCGAGAACACGCTCGCCGGCTTCGTCCACGCCCTCGAACTGGGCGTGGACGCGGTCGAATTCGATGTGGGCGTGTCGGCCGACGGCGTGGTCGTCCTCAACCACGACCAGGCCCTCTCGCCGGTGAACCTCACCGACACCGCCCCCGTCCGGCCCGGCGACGCCGCCTTCCCCTACGTCGGCAAACCGATCCGGGAGCTGACGCTCGCCCAGCTCCGGACGGTGGACGCGGGCGTCCGGCGCCATGAGGCGTTCACGCAGACACCCGTGCCCGGCGCCCGGATCCCGACCCTCGCCGAGGCCTGCGCCCTGCTGGCCCCCGCGGACGTGAAGCTCGCCGTGGAACTCAAGACCGACCCCACCTGGCCGATCGGGGACGTGCGGCGGCTCACGGCCGCCGTGGCGGGCATCCTGACGTCCGCCGGCCTGACCCGGAGGGCGCGTCTCCTCGCGTTCGACTGGCGCGTCCTGGCCGAGGCCCGCCGCCACCACCCGGAGTTCACCCGCGTGGCCCTGATCGAACGCAAGACCCTCGTCCCGGGCACCCCGTGGCTCGCCGGTCTCCCACCGGAGGACCCGGTGTCCGCGGCAGCGGCGATCGGCGCCGCCGTCCTGTCACCCGAACACGCCGTCACGACGCCCGGCCTGGTCGAGCGGGCCCACGCCCAGGGCCTCCAGGTCGCCGTGTGGACGGTCAACATGCCCGAAGACATGACCCGCTTCATCAAGTACGGCGCGGACGCCCTGGTGACCGACTACCCCGACCGTGTCCACACCGTCCTCGCGGCCCGGTGATCCCTAGAGCCAGCCGTTGCGGCGGAAGCCCCTGTGGAGGGAGAAGCAGGCGAGGGCGATCAGGCAGAGGATCATGGGGTAGCCGTAGCGCCAGCGGGTTTCCGGCATGAAGTCGAAGTTCATGCCGTAGACGCCGGCGATGGCGGTGGGGACCATGAAAATGGCGCCCCAGGCGGAGATCCTCCGCATGTCCTTGTTGTCGGCCACGGTGACCTGGGTCATGTGGGCCTGCAGGATGGGGTTGAGGAGTTCGTCGTAGGACTCGACCTGTTCGCGGACGCGGGTGAGGTGGTCCTCGACGTCGCGGAGGTACTCCTTTATCTCGGCGGGGACGAAGCGGCGGCCGGACAGGTTGCGGAGCGGGCCGGCGAGGGGCCCGACGGCGCGCTTGAGCTGGATGACCTCGCGCTTGAGGCGGTAGATGCGGCGGGACTCGTCGGTGCGCTCGGGGGAGAAGACGGCCTCCTCGACCTCGTCGATGTCCTCCATGACGGCGTCGGCGACGCCGACGTAGCCGTCGACGACGCGGTCGGTGACCGCGTGCAGGACGGCCGCGGGGCCGAGGGCGAGGCGGGCCGGGTCCTTCTCCAGGTCGCGGCGGACGGGTCCGAGTTCGCCGTGGGTGCCGTGCCGGACGGTGACGACGAAGTCGGGGCCGCAGAAGAGCATGATCTCGCCGGTTTCGACGATCTCGGCGCCGCCGGGGCCGCTGGCGACGTAGCCGACGGTCTTCATGACGACGAAGTGGACGTCGTCGTAGCGTTCGAGCTTGGGCCGCTGGTGGGCGTGGATGGCGTCCTCGACGGCGAGGGGGTGCAGGCCGAAGACCTCGGCGAGTTCGGAGAGTTCGGTGGAGGACGGCTCGTGGAGGCCGACCCAGACGAAGCCGGCGCTGTCGTCGCCGGGGGTGAGGCGGCCGTCGCGGATGAGGCGGACGGCGTCGGCGACGGTGTCGGTGGAGACACGGTGGCCGTCGATGTAGGCGGCCCAGTCGATGACGGCGGAGCCGCGGTGCGGCGCCTGGACGCCGGTGGGGCGGCCGCGGGTCTTGAACAAGGCGCGGCCGGGGCGGACTCGTGTCATGGCCATGGGGTGCTCCTAACCCGCCGGCCACGCGCGCAGGGGCGCGCTCGACCCCGGCTGGTCAGCAGGAGGAGCGCGCGAAGGCGGTGGCCGGACGCCAGATGGAGGCGGACGGTCGGACAGTCCTGTCCGGACTATGAGGGTTTTCCGGCGAACTGCAAGGATCACCAGGACTCATCCCGACCACCTCCTTTCACACCTCGGCAAAGCCTGTGGAAGCTTACCAGCCGACATTTAGGACGCCGTCCACAACGGTCACGTTCACGCGTGCGGATGTGACACCCGTCTCGGTCGGCCCTCCGTCCCGGCGGGGCTTGTGCCCCGGCTCCCAGTAAGCTCGCGTGACGTGCGAGTACTCGTCCTTGGATCGGGTGGCCGCGAGCATGCGCTCGCCCGCGCCCTGCATCGTGACCCTGCCGTCACCGCCCTCCACTGCGCTCCGGGCAATCCGGGCACGGCCGGGATCGCGGACAATCATCAGCTCGATCCCACCGATCCCGTGGCGGTGACGGAGCTGGCCGGGCGGCTGCGGGCGGATCTCGTGGTCGTCGGCCCGGAGGCGGTGCTGGTGGCGGGCGTCGGCGACGCGCTGCGCAAGGCGGGGTTCCCGTGTTTCGGGCCGGACCGGGCGGCGGCGCGGATCGAGGCGTCGAAGGCGTTCGCGAAGGAGGTCATGGCGGCGGCCGGGGTTCCGACCGCCGATGCGCGGGTCTGCGACACGAGCGCGGAGGCGGAGGAGGCACTGGACGCGTTCGGCCCGCCTTATGTGGTGAAGGACGACGGTCTCGCGGCCGGGAAGGGCGTCGTCGTCACCGGGGACCGCGCGGCCGCGTCCGGGCACGCCGCCGCATGCGGGCGAGTCGTCATCGAGGAGTTCCTGGACGGCCCCGAGGTCTCCCTGTTCGCCCTGTGCGACGGTGAGCACGCCGTTCCGCTGCTGCCCGCGCAGGACTTCAAGCGCGCATACGACGGCGACGAAGGGCCCAACACGGGCGGTATGGGCGCGTACACCCCGCTTCCGTGGGCGCCGCCCGAGCTGGTGGACGAAGTCATGTCCTCGGTCGTCCAGCCCGCCGTGGACGAGCTGCGCCGCCGCGAGATCCCGTACGTGGGCGTCCTGTACGCGGGGCTGGCGCTGACGTCCAGGGGCGTGCGCGTGGTGGAGTTCAACGCGCGCTTCGGCGATCCCGAGACGCAGGTCGTCCTGGACCGGCTGGCCACCCCGATCGCGACGCTGCTGCAAGGGTGCGCGATCGGCGGCCTGGATCCCGCGTTCCGGCCCGAGTGGCGTCCCGGCGCGGCCGTCACGGTGGTCGTGGCCGCCGAGGGGTACCCGTCCGCCCCGGTGAAGGGCGACGAGATCACCGGTCTGGACGAGGCGTCCGAGGTCGAGGGCGCCTACGTCCTGCACGCGGGCACGAAGCTGGACGCGGAGGGACGTCTCGTCACGGCCGGCGGCCGCGTCCTGAACGTCGTCGGCACCGGACCCGACCTGGCCACCGCCCGCGAGGCCGCCTACGAGGCCGTCTCGAAGATCGCCCTACGCGGCTCCCACCACCGCACGGACATCGCCGATCTCTAGTTGGTGCCCGGACGGCTACACCAGCCACCAACCCCGGCCCCGCACCGGCCGGAACCACCGCGATCGCGTCCGAAGGCAGTTCCGAGCCTGCGAGGGACTGATCGCGCAGCGAGCCGCAAGGCGAGCCGGAGCGATGCAGCGATCGCACCGCGGTGCCGCCGAAGGAGGGCCCGCCAGGGCCCGACGCCAAGGCCCCGCAATAATGAAAGAGTGATCGAGCGGTACACCCTTCCGGAGATGGGACGCGTCTGGAGTGACGCGCACAAATACGAGCTGTGGTGCCAGGTGGAGGTCCTCGTCGTCGAGGCCCACGCCGAGGCAGGCACGATCCCGCCGGAGGTGGTCGAGCCGGTCCGCAAGGCGCCGCCGCCGACGCCCGAGGCGGTGCACGCGATCGAGGCGGTCACTCAGCATGACGTGATCGCCTTCCTGTCGGCGTGGGCGGACAGCACCGAGCCCCGCGAGGCCGCCCGGTACGTCCACTTCGGCATGACGTCGTCCGACCTGCTCGACACGGCGCTCGCGCTGCAGCTCGTCGAGGCCACCGACATCCTGCTCGCGAAGGCCGACGCGCTCGTCGCGACGCTGCGCGACCACGCTCTCGCGCACCGGGCGACGCTGCGGGTCGGGCGGACGCACGGCATCCACGGCGAGCCTGACGTGTGGGGGCACCGCGTCGCCGACTTCGCGTTCGCCATGGCCCGGTCCCGCGACCGGCTGCGGCGCGCCCGGGAGGCCGTCGGGGTGATGGCGATCTCCGGCGCGGTCGGGACGTACTCCAACATCGACCCCGCGATCGAGCTGCACGTCGCCCGCAGGCTCGGCCTGACGAGCGCGGACGTGTCGACGCAGGTCGTGATGCGGGACGGCATCGGGGAGTGGGTCTCAGCCCTGGCGATCATGGCGACGGTGTGCGAGGCGATCGCGCTGGAGGTCAGGCATGGCCAGCGCACGGAGGTCCGCGAGCTGTGGGAGCCGTTCGGCAAGGGCCAGAAGGGCTCGTCGGCGATGCCGCACAAGAAGAACCCGATCATCTCGGAGCGGCTGGCGGGGATGGCACGGATCGTGCGCGCCCAGATCGTCCCGGTTCTGGAGGGCATCCCGCTGTGGCACGAGCGCGACATCTCGCACTCGTCCACGGAGCGGATCGCGCTGCCGGACGCGTCCGTCGCCCTCGACTACATGCTGAACCTGACGAACCGCCTCATGTCCGGACTTGTCGTGGACGAGGCGCGGATGAAGGCCAACCTGGAGTCGACCGGCGGCCTGATCTACACCTCGACCGTGCTGCTGGAACTCGTCGAGGCGGGCATGTCACGCGACGACGAGGCGTACCCGCTCGTCCAGAAGGCCGCGATGGAGACGTGGGAGAGCGGCACGCCGTTCCGCGAGACGCTGCGCAAGCACGCCACGGAGGCGGACCTGACGCTGGACGAGGCGCGCCTGGACGAAGTGTGCCGCCCCGAGCGTTTCGTCGAACGCCTGGGGCCCGTCTTCGACCGCCTCACCGACCTCCAATGACCCCTTCGCCGGCCTGACGGGAGGGATCTTGACGGCGACCCTGACCGAACTGAACGCCTACCCGCTCAAGAGCGGCGGCGGAACCGCTCTGCACAGCGCCGAGCTGACCGCCACGGGCCTGCCGTTCGACCGCGAGTTCATGCTCGTCACCCCGGAGGGCCGCTTCCTGTCGCAGCGGGACCTCGCGAAGATGGCGCTGATGCGGCCGTCCTACGACGGCGAGATCCTCACCGTGGACGTCCCGGACGCCTCACCGCTCGTCCACAAGGCCACGGGTGACGGCGAGGTCGTGGACGTGGTCGTCCAGCGGAAGGAATGCCAGGGCGTCGACCAGGGCGACGAGGCGGCCGCGTGGTTCTCGTCCCTGCTCGGCCAGGACTGCCGGATGGTGCGCTTCACCGGCCACAGGCCCACGTCGCGGGGCGAAGGCGAGGTGATGTTCGCCGACGGGTACCCGCTGCTGCTCATCTCCGCCGAGTCCCTCGCCGACCTCAACGCGCGCCTGGACGAGCCGCTGCCGATGAACCGGTTCCGCCCCAGCCTCGTCATCGAGGGGCTCGGCGCGTTCGCCGAGGACACCGCCCGCCTCCTGCGCGTCGGCGAGACCGTCATCGAGGCGGTCAAGCCGTGCAGGCGATGCGTCATCACCACCACCGACCAGGAGACCGCCGAACGCGGCCGGGAGCCGCTGCGGACGCTCGCCGCCTACCGCACCCGCGACCGCGGCATCCAGTTCGGCCAGAACTGCGTGCCCCGCACGCTCGGCACCCTCACGCTCGGCGACCCGGTGGAGATCCTGGAAGCGCACTGACTCAGCCGACGACCTGGTCGGTCTCGTTGCCGTAGCGGTCCTTGATGACGGTCGGGACGATCTCCACGGTGAGGCCCGGAAGCGACGGGACGGCGGAGCTCCCCGCCACGGGACGCAGAACGGCCGTGAGATCGTCCAGAGCGGTCAGGGGGACATGCACGTCCAGCACGCCCTCCAGCGGCTCCTCGACGGCGTAGGCGTCACCGGGATAGAACGTGATCCTGGCGTCGTCGCTCTGAAGGATCAGCTCGCGGCCGAACGGGAGGCGTCCCCGGAGGGATTCGGCGATGTGCGGGGCCTGGTACGCGCCGAGCCGCAGCGTCGTCGATCCGGCGGCGCGCTCCCACTCCACCTTGGGGACGTACAGCATGCCGCCGCTGGAACCGTCCCGCGCACTGCCCTCCTCGACGGCCCGGGCGACATCGGGGCGCGCCATCAGGGACGACCGGTCGATGTCGGTGACGAACAGCGGCATGTGCGGCGCGAGCACCTTCATCAGCTCGTCGGCCTTCCACTGGCGCAGCGCCTCGTACTCGTCCTCGGCCAGCCCGACGACCTGCAGGAAGAGGACCCGGCCGTGCGGCGTCGAGATCTCCCCGAGCTCCGGGTCGGCGACGAAGGTGACCGCGCGGATCTGCGAGTCGTCGCGGTCGGCGTTGAGCGGCCCGTTGGCGTTCATGTGGTGGCCGGGCTCGAACCAGTTGCCCGACTTGAACACGTACCGGCCGAGGTTCTGCAGCAGGTTCGGCGCCCACATCGGCGGAGTCGCCTCCGCCGGGTCGCGGGCGACGCGGAACGTGAACTCGAAACCCCAGCCCGACTCGTCCGGATTCTCGGACTCCTTCTCGTACAGCTCGGTCATGCCGTACGAGACGAAGTGCCAGTGCGGGACGGGTTCCGTCCGCGGGTAGGCGCTGATGCCGTCGAGCGGGTCGGGGCCGCCCAACGACCATTTGAGGACGGTTCCAAGGTGCAGTGGGCTCGCATCCCCGTAGAGGGGCCGCAGGGCGCCGTCGATGGCGTCCCATCCGGGTGATTCATCCATGGATGATCACCATAGACTCCACCGCGGACGCCGCGCCGCCCCTTCGCTCACCTTGGAATCTTCCGCGGGAGGCGAACCTTCGGGGTGCTTCGGGTGTCTCAACGAACAGAACCTACGCCACGGTGGCGCGGGCCGGACACCACACAGCCGGGCCGATGGTTTACTGGGGTCGCGTTGGCGCAGAGGGGGGACACCGTTCGGCGCGCTCGGCCCTCGTGCTCCCACTTGCAGGCACGTAACCCGCACCCGAGAAGGAGTATGGCGGCATGAGCATGGGCCACGAGGTTCGCTATCGCGTGCGCGGCGGCAGGCAGCTGCACGGCACCGTCTTCGTCCAGGGCGCGAAGAACGCCGTCCTGCCGATGATCGGTGCCTCGCTGATGGCCGCCAAGGGACGGACCGTCCTGCGCAACGTGCCGATCATCGAGGACGTGCGGCGGGCGGTGGAGCTCGCGCGGGCCGTGGGGGCGAAGGCCGAGCTGCACGAGACCGAGCGGACCCTGGTGATCGACGCGTCGTCGCTGAGCAGCCCGGTGCTGCCCGCGGAGATCGCGTCCCAGTTCCGCGGCTCGTTCCTGTTCGTCCCGGCGCTGCTGCACCGGCTCGGCGAGGCGATCATCGAGGGCGTCGGCGGCTGCAATCTCGGCAGCCGCAACCTGGACTTCCACTACAACGGCTTCAAGCGGATGGGCGCCACGGTCACCGAGCACGTGGCCGACAACGGCGACGGCATCATCCACATCAAGGCCGGCGACCTGCGCGGCGGGACGCTGTACTGCGACACCCCGTCGCACACCGGCACCGAGAACCTGATCATGGCGGCGGCGCTGGCGCACGGCACCACGCTGATCAAGAACGCGGCGCTGGAGCCCGAGGTGCTGGACAACATCGCGATCCTGCAGGCGATGGGAGCCAAGATCAGCGGCGGCGGCACCGGGTTCGTCACCGTCGAGGGCGTGGACGAGCTGACCGCCGTCGAGCACACCGTGATGCCCGACCGGATCGACGCCGGCGTGTTCGTGATGGCCGCGGCGATCACCGGCGGCGACCTCAGCCTCGTCGGCGCCACCCTGGAGCATCTCGGCGTCGCCGCCGACAAGCTGGAGCAGATGGGCGTGGAGTTCCACCAGCAGGGCGCGGTGCTCCAGGTCCGCCGCGACCGGACGCTGCGTCCGATCAACGTCATCACCGACGAGTACCCGGGCTTCGCCACCGACCTGCAGTCACCCATCATGGCGCTGTCCTGCCTGGCCGACGGCCCGTCCTACGTCTATGAGCGGATCTTCGACGGCCGGTTCAAGCTGGCCGACGAGCTCGGCAAGATGGGCGCCGACATCGAGGTGGACGGCAACCGCGCCAAGGTGAACGGTCCGCGGGCCCTGCGCGGCGCGGAGGTCGAGGCGCACGACCTGCGGTGCGGCAGCGCCCTCGTCCTGGCCGGCCTCGCCGCCGAGGGCGAGACGACGATCACCTCGGCCTACTACCTGGACCGCGGTCACGCGCACACCGCCGAGCGCCTGTCCCAGCTCGGCGCGGAGATCGTCCGCGAGGCCGATTGACCGGGCGCCGGAAGGCCGTGCACCGACCGGACGCCGGGCGGTGCACGGCCTGATTCGGCCGATTGTGGCCCCGTCCTGACCAACTCCGGAGTGACACCTGACGGGCACTGTAACGCGGAGTCGTGAAGTGGTTCGGCAATGCGTGACGAGCTGACTACGGATCGCTGGGCCACCGCGTCCCCCGGTCCCCCACGACGGGCCCGTTGAGCTGGGGAGAAAACACCTGGAACGGTCCGCTTCGGCCAGGCCGTAACGCGGTAAAAAATCACCGGCTCCGATCGCCGCGGCCGCAACACCGGATCACTCGTCTTTCCAGGCGGGCTGACACCGGGACGGACAAGTTTCGGCCCGCGTGTAAACCAAACGGACACCGTAGGGGTCTCTCCAGTGCGTGACGGCGTCAGGAGAGGCCCCCAGACGTGTTTTCGGGTCTTGTTTTTCAACTTCGGACGCCCGAAGATGCAGGATCAAGGCTGGCCGAATGGTGACAAATTACTGACCAGGGGGTCCCGTAGGTTACTTTTTCGCCGCACTCTTGATTCGATTTCGCGTCCGGGCGTCACACAACGTCGCCCTGACCCGATCTGCCAGAGAAGGCGTCTCCTTCCGCCCCCGGGCGGATGAGGTTGCGGGAAGCAGCTTTCTTCCGCTTCAGGGTGGGGGCTGTGGAAGCAGCTTTCTTCCGCTTCAGGGTGGTGGGTGGGGGCTGTGGGAAGGCGAATCGCACGGGAACTGCGGTGCTGGGTCAGAAAGCAGGGGCGACAAGCCATGAGTCAACCGTTGGGCGGAGCGTGCGCGAACGCGTGGTCGGGGTCGGACCCCCGCCGAGAGGATGGACCGGAAGCGAGCGATCATCGATGACGGCCGCACGAACGGGGTCGGTCACCCCCGACCTCACGATCGGCGTCGTAGGCCCGCATGACCTTGTCGAAAGGGTCATGCTCATGGGCCACGGCCCCACACCGGTACCGAGCCGGCTGGTGGCCGCCGCATACCGAGACGAACAGGAGGCGGCCGACAAGGTCGTGCGGCTGGGATCGGGCGTGGACGTGTGCCTGTTCGCCAGCCCCGTCCCCTACGACTTCGCACGCAAGGCGGGCGTGCTCACCATGCCCGCCACGTACGTCCCGCTGAACGGCGCGGCCCTGCAGGGCGCGCTGCTGCGGGCCTCCCTCGACGAACGCTTCGACCCGGCCAGGGTGAGCATCGACGTGCTCGGCCGCGCCGAGGTCGAGGAGGCGTACTCCGAGATCAGCCTGGGCACCGAGCAGGTGCATCTGCGCGAAGAGGCGGCGGGCCCCGGCACGCTCGCCGCCTTCCACGAGCGGCTGTGGCGGCGCGGCGCGACCACGGTCGCGATGACCTGCGTGCACGCCACCGCGGAACGGATGGAGATGGCCGGCGTGCCGACCCTCCGCGTCCGCCCGACCGGCGCGGCCATCCGCAGCTCCTTGCAGACGGCGGCGCTGCTCGGCGCCCACCATCGGCTGGAGGAGTCGCAGCTCGTCGTGGTGCTGGTGGACGTACCGACGCTGCGCGAGACACCGCGCCGCGTCACGCCGCGCTACTGGCGGGACGAACTGAAGCTCGCGCTGCACCGGGTGCTGCTCCAGGAGGCGCACCGGATGAACGCGTCGGTGTGGCCGCTGGACGACCACAGCTACCTGGTCATCGCGACGCGCGGCTCGGTCACCGCGTCCACCGAAGGGTTCCGGACGCCGCCGTTCGTCGAACGCGTCCGCGAGGAACTCGGCCTCGCGATCGAGGTCGGCATCGGCATGGGCCGCACCGCGCACGAGGCGGAGAACCACGCCCGCGCCGCGCTGGCCCGCTCGCAGAGTTCCCAGCGTGCGCAGGGCTTCGCCCTGGACCGCGACGGCCGGGCCCTCGTCCCGGCGCCGCGCACACCGCCGCGCACCCCTCCGCAGGCCAAGCCCAAGGGCCTGGAGATCCTCGCGCGCCTCGCCGACAAGCTCGGCGACCAGGAGCAGCCGCTGATCGTCGACGCGGAGAACGCCGGAAAGATGCTGGGCGTCACCCCCCGCACCGCCCGCCGCCTCCTGCGCACCCTCGTCGAGGAGGGTCTCGCCTGGCCACTGCCCCCGAACCGCACTCCGCAGCCAGGCCGCCCGAGGCAGCTCTACCGCCTGATAGTCGAGAAACTAGGTCCCGCCAAGACAAGTTGACCCACCCCCCAGCGGGAGACCCCAACCGTCGGCCTCAACACTCGCGATCGCGACCGAAGGCAGGTTTCGAGCCTGCGAGAAACCTGATCGCGCAGCGAGCCGCCAGGCGAGCCGAAGCGATGCAACGGTCGCACTGCAGTGCCCGCCGAAGGAGGGCCCCCAGACCGGGGGCCGACTACACGACCGCCAAGGGCACTGCAATCAAACAGGGAATCCCTTGGCGACGGCCAGGAACGCGTCGTTCTCCTCGGGGGAGCCGATCGAGACGCGGGCACCCTCACCGGCGAACGGGCGGACGCTCACTCCCTGGGCGTCGCAGGCCTCGGAGAACTCCATCGTCCGGTCGCCGAGGCGCAGCCAGACGAAGTTGGCCTCCGTGGGCGGGACCGTCCAGCCGTCGGCGAGGAGGGCGCCGCGGACGCGGTCGCGTTCCTTCACCGTCCCCTCGACGCGCTCCAGCAGCTCGTCCGTCGCCTCCAGCGACGCGATGCCCGCGGCCTGCGCGATCGAGTTCACGCTGAACGGCAGGAACGTCTTGCGGATCGCGCCCGCCACCACCGGGTGCGCGACGAGGAACCCGATGCGCAGGCCGGCGAGCCCGTACGCCTTGGAGAACGTCCGCAGGATCGCCAGGTTCGGGCGGTCGCCGTACAGCGTGAGCCCGTCCGGGACCTCCTCGTCGCGGATGTACTCGCGGTACGCCTCGTCCAGCACGACCAGGCAGTCGGCGGGGACGCGGTCGAGGAACGCCTCGAGTTCCGCGCGCCGGACGGCGGTGCCCGTCGGGTTGTTCGGGTTGCAGACGAAGATCAGCCGCGTCCGGTCCGTGATCGCGTCGGCCATCGCGGCGAGATCGTGCGTCTCGTCCCGCAGCGGCACCTGGACGCCCGTCGCGCCCGACAGCGACACCAGCAGCGGGTACGCCTCGAACGACCGCCACGCGTACACGACCTCGGCGCCCGGCTCGGCGGCGGCCTCCAGGAGCATCTGGGTCACCCCGACCGAGCCGCAGCCCACCGCGACCTGGTCGGCGGGGACGCCGCAGAACGACGCGATCGCGTCGGTCAGCGCGGTGGCGTTGTTGTCGGGGTAGCGGTTGACGTTCCTCGCCGCCTCGCCGATCGCGTCCACGACCGACGGGAGCGGGCCGTGCGGCGACTCGTTCGACGACAGCTTGAACGAGCGGCTCTCGGGCGACACCACGACCTTGCCGGGCTTGTAAGCCACGAACCGGTCGAGGACGGAGCGGAAGCGCGGAGTGGTTGCCTCGGACACCGTTGTCCTCCATCTTGCAGGGGTGATGGCCCCAGCCTACGCAGCGCCCTCCATCACGCGGTACGCCGCATCATCCAGCAAACCGCCACGATACGGACGAACTCCCAGTCGTGGGTGTCGTCCGGCCACCAGCCGCGCTTGAACGCGCCCTCGGCGAAACGCCGCAGGTACTCCATCAGCTCCTGTTCGCCGGGCTGCCCGAGTTCCTCCCGGAGGCTGGCGACATGCTGGTCGACGGCGGCCGCCAGGCCCGGGGAACCGGCCATCTCCGCGACGCCGGCCTCCCCGATGTCCCTGACGAGCAGGCTGAGCACTTCGGGCGAGTCACCGTTCATAGCGTGCGAAACTAGCAACCGTCCCGCGACGCCGTGAAATCACCCCTGGTCAAGAAACCCGGGGACGCAGCATCGGCGGGCGCAGCTGCTCCGCGTCGCCCCGCCGGTACAGCCGCGCGGGACGGCCGCCGTCCCGCGTCGTCGTCCGGTCGGTGGGGATGAGGAACCGGTCGGCGCCGGTGACCTTCCGGTGGAAGTTCCGCGGATCCAGGCTCGTCCCCCACACGATCTCGTAGACGCGGCGCAGCTCCGCGACGGTGAACTCGGGCGGGCAGAACGCGGCGGCCAGCGACGTGTACTCCAGCTTGGCGCGCGCCCGCTCCATCCCGTCGCACAGGATCCGCCGGTGGTCGAACGCGGCCCGGTCGTGGTGGACGAGATCGTCCGCGACCGTCCACAGCACCTGCGCCCGGCTGGACGCGGGCAGATCCGGCGCCAGACCCAGGTAGGCGACACTGACCACCCGCTGCCGGGGATCCCGGTCGGGATACCCGTAGGTGGCGAGCTGCTCCAGGTGGATCCGCACGTCCGCGAGGCCCGCCCGCTCCGCCATCAGCCGGGACGCGGCGGCCGGCAGGTCCTCGTCGAGCTGGATGAATCCGCCCGGCAGCGACCACGCCCCCTCGTACGGCGCCCGGTCACGCCGCCACCGCAGCGCGCACAGGCGCTGCTCCCGCACGGTGAGCACGACAAGATCGACGGAAACGGCGAGCCGCGGGACGGACATGAAACGAACTTAGCCGCAGTGACCCACCGCACGCGCCCGGACCGTCACTCCGGACCCAAAGATCACGAAGGCCCGGCCGGATGCCGGCCGGGCCTCACGACGACGGACGCTCAGTCGTCCTTGGGGGCGTCGACGGGGACGGCCGGGGCCGCCGGGGCGGAACCGTTCTGGCCGCCGTGACCGTTCTGGACGTTCATGTTGCCGAGGAGCTGGCGGGCGAGGCCGAGGCCGGTGCCGCCCAGCGTGAGGGCCTTGGCGAGCATGTCCTCGATGCCCTGGGCGCCGTTGAGCACGACCATGTTGTCGACGTTGCCGAACACGCCGGCGCCCGCCTCGACGATCTGCGGCCACTGCTCGGCGAGCTGCTGGGCGATGACGGCGTCGGTGTTCTCGGCCAGCGCCACCGCGCGGGCCTTGATCGCCTCCGCCTCGGCGAGACCCTTCTGGCGGGTCGCGTCGGCCTCGGCCTCACCGAGGAGCCGGATGGCCTCGGACTCCCGCTGCGCCTTCAGCTGGACCTCGGTCGCCGCGGCCTGGGCGTAGGAGATGCGCTCCTCGCGCTCGGCCTCGGCCAGCTTGACCTGCTCGTACGCCTTGGCGTCCGCGGGCTTGCGGATCTCGCTCTCGAGCCGCTTCTCGGTCCGCTCGGCCTCGAGCTCGGCGTTGCGGGTCTCCTTGAGGATGACCTCCTGCCGGGCCTGCTGCGCGGCCTGCTGCACCTGGCCCTCGTACTCGGCCTTCTTCATCTCGGTGTCCCGGATGACGGCGGCGTTCTGCCGCTCGGTCTCCTGCTCGCGCTCGGTGGCCTCCTGGTTGCGCTCGGCCTCGGCGATGCGGGCGGCGGAGGCGACCTTGGCGGCGTGCGGGCGGCCGAGGTTGGTGATGTAGTCGGTCTCGTCGTCGATCTCCTGGATCTGCAGGGAGTCGACGACCAGGCCGAGCTTGCTCATCTCGTCGGCGGCGGAGCTGCGGGTCTCGCTGGTGAGACGCTCGCGGTTGAGGATGAGGTCCTCGACGGTCAGGTTGCCGATGATGGAACGCAGGTGGCCGGTGAACAGCTCGTGGATCGCCCCGTCCATCGAGGCCTGCTGCTCAAGGAAGCGCCGCGCCGCGTTGGCGATCGAAACCAGGTCGTCGCCGACCTTGTAGATGACCACGCCCCGGACCTTGACCGGGATGCCCTGCTGCGTCACGCAGCTCACTTCGAGGTTGGCGGCGCGGCTGTCGAGCTGCAGCCGCCGCGACACCTGGAAGCCCGGCAGGACGGACGTCCCCTTGCCCGTCACGATTTTGAACCCGAGGCTGTCCATGCCGTCGATCGGCTTGGACTTGGCGCCGAGCCCGGAAATGATCAGGGCCTCGTTCGGCTCGGCGACCCGCCAGACCAGCTTGAACAAGATGATCAGCAGGACGAAGGCGACGACGGCTGCGATGGCCACGGCGAGTACGGGCATACGGCCTCCTCTTCATTTATGGGGCGGCCGACCGCGGGGCGGGCGCCGCAGAGTTTCCCAGTAGACGCGGGAAACGGGCGTTCGGTTCATTACTGGCCGAGTGCGGCCGCCACGTACACCGTGCGGGGCGGCTGGTACTCGACCACCACGACGATCACCCCGACGCCGATCTCGTCGCGGGGGTCCACAGGATGGGCGTAGAAGGCCTCGACCCCGCCGCGGATCGGGATCATCACCTCCCCGACCAGCCCCGGCCCGATCTTGCCGGTCACCCGGCCCTCCCTGCCGATCAAAAGACAAAACCCCCACGCTGGACTGGAATGCTCGAAGCCGCTCTCCGCGCACGTAAGGCGAACGTTATCCGGTGGATGAGACGGATAGCGACCCACGCTCCCACGGACGGATCCGCCGGTCATGAACCCCGGCCGACGGCCGCCACCGAGGCGATCCGCCCCGGCGCGGCCGGGGGTTCCGGACGGGCTACGGCAGGATGCGGTCGGCCTGGGCCAGGGAGTCGCGGGCCAGGCGTTCGGCCTCCGCGCGGGTGGCCCGGGGGCCGTAGACGGTGATCGTCGCGAGGTAGTGGCGGCCCCGGACCACGACGTACCAGGTGCGGGCGCGGGTGTCGCCGCTGGTGGTGGCGACGCCCACGGTGCGGGAGCCCTCGCCGATGTCGCCCTTCGGAGACTCCGCCACCCGATGCTGCGACCACTGGGAGCCGACCTTGGTGCGAAACCTCAGGCAGCCGCTGGGGACGCGGGCGTTGACCTGCTTCTCGGCGTCGGCGGCGGACATGCCCATCAGGGTCTCGGTGACGGTCTGCCCCCGCTTGGCGAAGGTGACGAGCGCCGCGGGGACGTCGCCGGGCAGGGTGCCGCCGGGACGGCCCGTTCCGCAGCGGGGTTTGTCCAGTTCGGCCGCGCGCTGGAGCCTGGCGGCGTTCTGGATGGCCTTGAGCGTGCCGTACGAGCCCGAGTCGGGCTCTCCGGCCTTCTGGTAACCGGGCACTTCGGTGAGGAGTGCCTGGGCGAGCTGGTCGGAGGTGTAGCCGACGCCCGCCACCTCGGCGGGGGCGGTGCCGTGGACGGGGCGGGCGCGTTCACCGGCGTCACCGCATGCGGAGACCGCGGCGGCCGTCGACAGCAGCATGATCGGGAGGAGCCTGTGCGCCATGGCGGTGACCTTACGGCGCAGAGGGTGCGAGTCGCCCCGGACGACACGCGTTGGGGGCGAACCGGCCGACTCGTCGTTCCCGCCGGTTCAGCCTTGTTCGGCTCGTTCGTTGTACTCGGCGGCGTACTCCTGGCCGGACATCTTCTGGATCGTCTCGACGATCTCGTCGGTGATGGCGCGGCGGGCCTTGGCGGGCGGCAGGTCGCCGTAGTGGGAGAAGTCCATCGGGGGGCCGATCCGCACGGTGGGGCGGGGGCCGAAGACGCGCGGCATGGACGCGCCGAGCGGCTGGATCTTCTCGGTGCCCTCCAGCGCGACGGGCAGGACGCGGGCGCCGGACTCCAGGACGAGCCAGCCGACCCCGGTGCGGCCGCGGTACAGCCGCCCGTCGGGCGAACGGGTGCCCTCCGGGTAGATCGCGAAGGCGCCGGCGTTGTCGAGGACCTCGGCGGCCTGCTCCAGCGCGCCCATCGCGGCGCGCCGGGCGCCGCGCCGGACCGGGACGTGGCCGAGGTTGGTGAGGAACCATCGGACGAAGCTCCTCTTCAGCCCGCCGCCCTCGAAGTAGTCGGACTTGGCGATGTAGGTGACCGGCCGGGGCACCGCCAGGGGGATGATGAAGCTGTCGATGAACGACAGGTGGTTGCTCGCGACGATGAGCGGCCCGTAGCTCGGCACGTTCTCCCCGCCCACGACCCGCGGACGGAAAAGCAGCCAGAGGATCGGACGCACCACGCGCGTCATGAACGTGTAGAACATCCAGCCTCCCGAATTCGCCACCGACACTGTAACGTCTGCGTCGATCCGGGCCCGAGTCAGCGCCCGCCTTTCTGTCCGCCGGTCGGGTCAGGAATTGCCCAACCGCAGGTCAAGACCGATGCGAGCGGCCTTATTCACCATTTCTTACTATACAGTAAGTTTCTCTTCAGTAAGTTATTGACCCGTTTCCGGGATCTCCCGGGACGCGGCCGGACGCTCCGGACGATCCGTCAGGTAGGGTCTACACCGGAGACCGGACGGCCGTCTCGGGCATGTTACGGTCCGGGGCACCGCCGGGGCGACCTGGTCCTTTTCCCGGGAAGTGCTTGGAATGCGGGCACGGGTGCGCAATCCTGAGGAGTCACCTGAGATGGCCGGGTACCACCGGATGGGGCGTGAGGTGACCATGGACTTCGACATCAACCTGATGCGCGACGACCGGTGCACTCTCGTACGCGTGCACGGCGACATCGACGTGGTGTCACGCACGCGCTTCGAAGAGGCCCTGTTCGAGGTCGTGGACTCGGGCGAACCCCTGGTCGTCGACATGCGCGAGGTCACGTTCTGCGACTCCACGGGCCTGAACGCGATCGTCGCCGCCAACCGCCGCGCCGGTGAGCGCGGCACCTCCGTCGCCCTCGTCGCGCTGCCGCCGCGCGTCCAGCGGGTCTTCCGCATCACCGGGATCGACAAGTTCATCCCGATCTACGACACCCTCCGGGAAGCCATCGTCGCCCTCCCCACCACCACGCGTCCCTGACGAGTACGCACGCCAGAGGTCGCAACCGCGACCACGCAACAACCTGAGGCGTCGCGATCGCGTCCGAAGGCGGGTTCGAGCGAAGCGAGAACCTGATCGCGCAGCGAGCCGCAAGGCGAGCCGAAGCGATGCAGCGATCGCACCGCAGTCCCCGCCGAAGGAGGGCGCCCTGGCGCCCGACGCCAAGGGAACTGCAATGAACTACGTGCAGCCCTCGAACTGGGGGACGTGGGGGTTCAGCTTGAGGCCCGAGTCCCCGAACCACTTGTTCAGGAGCCGCGCGGCCGTGCCGTCCTGGTACATGCTGGTGATGGCGCGGTTGACGACCTCGCAGCCCTTCAGGTCGCCCTTCTTGAGGCCGACGCCGTACTTCTCGTCCGTGAACGGCGCGTTGATCATGCGGCCGGGGCGGCCGGCGGCGAACCCGGCGAGGATCAGGTCGTCGGTCGACACGGCGTCGAGTCTCCCGGCGGCGAGCGCGTCCATGCAGGCCCCGTAGGTGCCGACGGTGACGGGCTGCGCGGCGACCTTGCGCTCCTCGATGACGCGGCGCCAGGAGTTGGAGCCGGTCACCTCGCAGATCCGCTTGCCCTTCAGGTCCCGCACGTCGTTGATCGAGGTGGCGTCGGCGCGGACGAAGGTGTCCTGGTGCGCGACGTAGTACGGGCCGGCGAAGGTCACCTTCATCTTGCGCCGCGCCGTGATCGAGTACGTCGCGACGATCATGTCGACGGTGCCCTTGGCCAGCGCCTCCTCGCGGACGGACGAGTTCGTCGTCCTGAACGTGATGCGGTCCTCGGGGACGCCGAGCCTCCCCGCGATGTAGGTGGCGACATCGACGTCGAAGCCCTCGTAGGTGCCGTCCTGGCGTTTCACGCCGAGGGCGGGCTGGTCCGCCTTCACACCGATGACGAGGGAGTCCTTGCCGGCCACGGTCTCCTCCTCGGTGCCGCCGAGGCCGCAGGCCGGCAGCCCGGCCGCGGCGGCCAGGAACGCGGCTGCCGCGGCGATGACACGGGTGGCGCGCATGCTCGTCTCCCTTTCAGCGGAACTCGGCCAGCCGGGGGCGGACCCCCGCGAGGATCAGCAGGGCGATGACGGCGGCGCCGCCCGCCGGCACGGCGTTCCAGCCGCGCAGCCCGCCGTCGGCGTCGTCGATCGCCTCGTCGAACGCGTCCTGGTGGACGGCCGTCAGCTCGCTCAGCGCCTTGTCGTAGGCGCCGAAGTCGCTGATCGCGTTGGACGTGCGGCCCATCCGCACGTCGACGGCCGCGGCCCGGTCCCCGGACGACGCGAGCTGCCGCATCCGCGCGTCGTTGCGCTGGACGGTCCGGTACGCCTGGAGCGTCCTCTGCAGTGCGTCCGCCTCGCGGCCCCGCTCCGCCGTGCGCGCCTCGTCCCCGAAGAAGCCGAGGAACGGGACGTTGTCCTGCCCGGCCTTGTACGAGCCGAGCTTCCCCTCAAGGCCCGCGTAGTAGTTCGCCAGGTTCACCGGCTTGTCTCCGATGTCCGGGTAGATCACCGACAGGGACTTGTCGAGGTAGGTCTGCTCGTAGGTGTCGGCGCGTCCCGGGTCGAGGAGGTAGCGGCTCTCGTCGGCGAACGCGCTGTGGCTGATCGCGCGGGCCCGGGACAGCTGGAGGATCGAGTCGAATCCGTCCTCCTTGGCCTTCCGCATGTGCCCGGCCTGGGCGGTCAGCAGGCTGGCCCCCACGGCGGTGAGGGCCAGCGCGGCGAGCGTCGCCAGCACCAGCGGGACGTTCAGGACGCGGCGGAACGTCCGCGCGAGGTAGAGCTGCGTGGCGATCAGGAACAGCAGCACGACGAGGCCGGTCACGGCGACCCATGTGCGTCCCGCCAGCACGGCCGAGCGTTTCGTCTCGTACTGCTGCCGGACCTGCGCCCCCGTGTCGAGCGTGATGTTGTACGCCTTGGGCAGGAGCTGGAGCTTCATCAGGTCGGTCGCCTGCCGGTAGGCGTCGACGACCTCCTGCGGCAGTTCCCCCGGCGCGTGATCGGCCTGCGCGTCGAGTTCCATGGCGCGCCCGACGAGCCGCTCGTACTTGCCGAGGCCGTCCAGCACCTCCTGGACGGTGCGGCGTAGTGCCTCGTCGCTGCCGGCGAGCTGCGCGGCCTGCACCGCCGCCGCGTCGGCCTCCGCGCGGCGCCGCTCGTACACCTTCAGCGACTCGTCGTAGCCGATGCCGAGGTCGTGGTCGCGGCCGATCAGCAGGATGTTGGAGACCTGCGCGTCCATGTCGCTCAGCGCGAAGTACAGGGTGCCGGTCGCGACGACCTGCGGGCCCGCGTCGTGGCCGATCGTCTGGACGGAGTCGCGCGCGTTCCCGATCGCCACGGTCAGGACCGCCAGCAGCACCAGGATGGCGGCCAGGCACAGCACCACGTGGGTGCCGATGCGGCCGGGGATGGTCCGGAGCCACCGGCCGCGCACGAACGTCCTCAGGCGTCCCGCGCGGGGCCGCCCGGTGTCCGCGGGCGCCGGCGACGCGGGCGGCCTCGGCGCGGGGGGCGGCGGCCCTGCCGGCGAACTGCGAGACGGAGTCATCGTCATGACGGGCCTTCCTGCAGGGACAGGGTGATCGTCGTCCAGGCGCCGACGTGGATGCGGTCGCCGTCGGCCATCGGCACCGGCGTGTTCACCTCGATCGGCTCCGTTCCGCCGTTCACCGTGGTGCCGTTGGTCGAACCGGGATCGACCAGGTGCCAGGTTCCGTCCGGCTGTGCGAGCAGGACGGCGTGCAGGTGCGAGACGCCGGGGTCCTCGGGGGGCGCGCTCAGGTCGATCTCGGGGAGGATCGCGCGGGACGTGCTGCGCCGCCCGATCCGGACCTGGTCGCCGATCAGCGGGACGCGGCGCTCCGGGCTGTACGGCGGGAACGCCAGCGCCGCCGCGTCCGGCCCCATCTGCGCGATCACCATGTCGAAGTAGGCGCGGTCGGCGGCGATCAGCGCCGACGGGCCCGCCGGGGCGAGCCGCGGGCTGCTCGTCCGCTGCGACGGCACCAGCGGCCTCGGCCGGGCGGCGCGGGCGACCGACAGCCGGGCGGTGTGGAGGGCGCCGGTCTCGAAGTCGTACCCGTCGACCTCGCAGAAGCGTCCGGAGCGGGGCGTGCCGCAGTGCGGGCAGGTGGGGGACGCGGCCTTGTCCGGCCCCGCCTCGGCCTCCGGCGCGGACTCCGGCGCGGGCGCGGCGGCGGGCGCGGCGAACTCGGCGCGCTGCGCGCCGTCCATGAGGTCGCCGCACACGTCGCAGTAGTCGGTGGCCTCGGACGTGTGCCCGCTCGGGCAGACCGGCATGAGCGTCAGCCTCCTCGCGCCTCGTCGCCGTGGCGGGTCCGAACGGTCCGGACGGAACGGGTGTCGAGCGACATCTCGTCCGCCTTGGACACCTCCCGCTTCAGCCGCACCGTGCCCCGTACCGGGTCGATGACGTCGACGACCCGGTCCAGCAGGCCGGAGATCTGCTCGTTGCCGACCTCCCGCGCCAGCACCACCGCTCGTCCGAGCCTGGCCGTCGCGGTGTCCTCGTCGCCTCCCCGCCTCGCCTCCAGGCCCTCCTGGATGGCGTCGGCCAGCTCCGACTGCCCGGTGTGGTGCGCGACGCGCCCGTTGATCCGCGTCGACCTGGCCTCGTCGTCGGTCCACTCGGCCAGGACGTTCCCGGACGCGAGGACCTGGTCACCGGCGATGAGCTTCACCCAGGCGGCCCGCATCTGCCGCCCCACATCGCCGGGCTGCACCTCGACGCACACGTGGTACTCGCGGTTCTCGTCGCCCCACGCGCCCAGCGGATAGTCGCCGGTCTGCGTCCCGGACTCGACGCGCCTGCCGGTCAGGTCCTCCACGGCCGGCACCATCTGCTTGATGAACCGCAGCTCCGCCTGCTGCGGCGTCCACACGCGCAGCGACACGTCCGCGACCTCCTTGCTCATCGCGGCCTGCGTCATCGCGAGGAAGTCGGCCTCCAGGTCCGCCGGGTCGGGGACGTCGAGGAACCCGCCCAGCAGCGCCGAGGTGATCTTGCGGACCTCGGCGACGTCCCAGTCGGTGCCGACGCCGCGCGCGTCGCACTGGAAATGCCCCGAGCACTGCCGCAGCGCAGCGTCCAGCTCCTCGGCCGTCTCGTGCTGGTTCTTGCCGTCGGTCAGCAGGATCGCGTGCTTGACGGCGTCCTCGTAGCCGGTGAACAGCCGGTCGGCGAGCCGCAGCCACGACCCGATCGCCGTCCCGCCGGCCGCCTCCAGCCGCCCCACCGCCTGCGCGGCGCTCCGCCGGGACGTGTCGTTGGCCTCGGCGAGCCGCTCCCCCTGCGGGTAGATCATGCGCGGCTGGTTCGCGCCCGCGACGACGGCGAACCGCACCCCGTCGCGCAGCACGTTCACCGCCGCCCGCGCCGCCCTCTTGGCGGCGGCCATCTTGCCCCGGTAGGACATCGACCCCGAGGTGTCGATGATGATGATCTCCGCGGCGGGCACCCGTCCGCTGCCCGTCCCCCCGCCGCCACCGCCGGACGAGCGCGCCTCCACGGTCACGATCGCGTGCATCTCCCGCCCCCCGGCCGGGAGGTAGGGGTTCTGGTCCACGCGGACCGCGAACTCGGGGAAATCGCTCATCTGCCCGGCTCCCTGCTCGGTTCTGGCGGCGGACAGGGGAGCACCGCCACCGTGACGTTGTCGTGCCCGCCCGCGTCGAGCGCCGCCCGCAGCAGCCGCCGCGCCGCGCCGAGCGGCCCGTCCGGACCGCCCGCGCCGTCCGCGCCGTCCGCGCCCAGTGCCACGGCCGCGAGGTCGGCGGCCTCGGGCAGGTGGTTCCACAGTCCGTCGCTGCAGAGCAGCACAAGCCCAGGGGCGGCGGGCCGGAACGCCGCGAGCCGCGGCTCGACCGCGCCCGCGTCCGCGCCCAGCCACGCGGTCAGCAGATGCGCCCGCCGGTCGGCCCACGCGTCCGCCGCGCCCATCTCCCCGCGCTCGACCATCCGCGCGGCCCACGAGTCGTCCCGCGTCAGCAAGCGCGGGGCGCTGCCGTACGAGGCCCCGGCCGGCAGCCAGTACGCCCGGCTGTCCCCGATCCACCCGACGGTGACGTCCGGCCCGTCGACGATGGCCGAGACGAACGTGCACGCGGGCGCGGACTCCGAGTCCCTGGCGAGCCCCGTGACGACCTCGCCCGCCCGCACCGCCGCCTCGCGTGTGGCCTCCCCCGCGTCCGTGCCCAGCGAGACGCGTCCCGCCAGGACGGCCACCGCGGCGTCGGCGGCCAGCCGCGACGCCTCCTCCGACCCCGGCGCGGTCGCGACACCGTCGCACACCACCGCGCACGCCCCGGTGGGCAGCGCCGCCAGCGCGAACGCGTCCTCGTTCCGGCGGCGCCGCAGCCCGAGGTCGCTCACCGCCGCCGCGAACCCGCCCAGCTCCGCCTCGACGTGCTCCCGCCCGCTCGGCTGCCGGAACCCGCACTGCTCGCAGTACCCGTCCGCGCCGACGGCGCCGTCCCCGCAGTCCGTGCACACGCCCGTCCCGGCCACGTGCCCAGGGCCGTGCGACGGCCGCGCATCGGACACGGTCGCCGAGCCGGGCACGGTCGTCGGGCCGGGCACGATTGTCGGGCCGGGCACGGTCGTCGGGCCGGGCGCGGTCGTCGGGTCGGGGCGGCCGCATTCCTCGCAGAAGCGGTCGTGTTCGTGGACGGGCTCGCCGCAGGTGCGGCAGAGCCCGATGTGGGTGTGCTGGTCCGCGTCCATCGTCAGAACAGCGTCCTCGGGCGCACCGCGTTGGCCCGTTTGACCATCGCGTGCCGGTGCTCGGTGCCATCGGCGAGCTTGGCGAGGACGCGGTAGGTGTCCTCCAGCTTCGCGCGCAGCGACGCCTCGTCCAGGTCGGTGCCGAGGATCTGCCGGCGGGAGCCCGCCGGCGGCGCCGGGGTCCGGTCGGCGCGGACCCAGGCCAGCGCGGCCTCCAGCAGCTCGGCGGCGAACGCGGCGGTGCGTTCGGTGTCGAGCCGCAGGGACGACAGGCGCCGGCCGGCCTCGACGAGCGTGGCGGCGTTCAGCTCACCCGGACGGCGACCCCGGACGGCGGTGGCGACGGCGGCGAGCTGCGCGGCGAGGTAGTGGCTGGAAACACGGGGAACCGAGTCCAGCACGCGCTCGGCGGCCTGGCGGTCACCGGCGGCGAGACGGGCGCGGGCGAGGCCGAACACGGCGCTCACATGGGTCGGGTCCGTGCGCCAGACCTTCTCGTAGAAGCGGTCGGCGTTCGCCATGTCGCCCAGGATCTCGTGGCAGAAGGCGAGTGCCAGCTTGGGCGCCTGCTCGCCCGGCGCGAGGTCGTACAGGTCGTTGAAGACGGCGGCGGCCTCCGCGCCGCGCCCGCCCGCGAGGGCGCGGACACCGCGGTACCAGTCGACGCGCCAGTCGTCGGGGACCTCGGCGGCGATCTCTTCGAGGAGCCGCCGGGCGCCGTCCAGGTCGTCCATCTCGATCCGGACCCGGACCAGCGCGAGGCGTACCTCCCGGGACGCGACCGGCGCGGCGCTCAGCGCGGCCGCCAGGTCGCCCGGGTCGCGGGCGGTGAGCCCGGCCAGGAACGCGGCGGCCGGGTCGGAGCCGTACACCAGCGGGACGGGCAGCGCCGCGGCGGCGGCGGGCGGCTCCAGCGGCGCGAGGATGGGCCCCGCCGCGCCGCCGTCCCCGCCGGACGGCATGGTGATCTCGGCGCCTGCGGTGTGCTGCTCGGCGCCGAACAGCGGCGACGGCGCGGGCCGCGGGCGCCCGTCCTCGGCCGACAGCACCTCGCGCAGGACGCCGGTGAGCTGCTCGGCCATCTCGGCGGCGGTCTGGAAGCGGCGGGCCGGGTCCGGATGCGTGGCGCGGCGCAGCAGCCGGTGGTACGACTCGTGCCGCTGGAACAGCGGGACCTCGTCGCGGGGCGGCAGGCTGCGCAGATGCCGTCCGGTGTAGCCGCGGAACGGGAAGCTCAGCACGGCCAGCGTCCGGCCCACGGTGTACAGGTCGGACGTGATCGACGGGCCCTGCGAGCCGATCTCGGGCGCCTGGTAGCCGGGCGTACCGAAGATCGGGCTGTCGACGTCGAACGCGCGGCGCACCCCGCCGAGGTCGATCAGCTTGAGCTGCTCCTCGGACTGGATGGCGTTGTCCGGCTTGAAGTCGCAGTACAGCAGCCCGACGCCGTGCAGGTAGCCGAGGGCGCTCAGCACCTCCAGCCCGTACGCGATCACCTGGGGGAGGGGGAGCGCCGCCTGGTCGCCGTGGTCGCGGCGGGTGCTCAGCAGGATGTCCTTCAGCGACCGGCCGCCGACGTACTCCATCACGATGTAGCCGGAGTCGTCGTGCCGGACGAAGTTGTAGATCTTGACGATGTTGGGGTGCTCGACCTCGGCGAGGAACGCGCGCTCGGCGGTCGCGGCGGCCAGCGAGTCGGCGTCCCCGGTGTCCAGCAGGCCCTTGAGGACGACCCACCGTTCGCTGACGTTGTGGTCGCGGGCCAGGTAGACCCAGCCGAGCCCGCCGTGCGCCAGGCAGCCGAGCACCTCGTACTGGCCGCCGATCATCTCGCCGGCCCGGAGCTTCGGCGTGAACGAGAACGGGTGCCCGCAGTTGCGGCAGAACCCCTCGGTGCGGCCGGGACGCCCGCCCCGGCTCCGCCCGACCTTCTCGTCGCAGCGGCTGCAGTAGCGCCGGTTCTCCGGCACCTCGGGCGTCTCCATGATCGCCGAGGCGGGGTCGCGGGCGGGGACGGGCGGCACCTCGACGAGCCCGGCGCCGAGCATCCCGCGCCTGCTGGCGCCGCTGGAGCCCGTCCCCCGGGTACCGCCGCGCGACGCCGTGCGCCCGGACCCGATCGTTCCCCGCCCGCTGCCCGCCGAGTCGCCGGAGGCCGAGCCGCGGCCGCTCGGCCCGCTCGGGCGGGACGGGCCGGACGAGCCCGGCTGCCTGGTGGTCGGGGGCGCGGCGGGGGTCCGCGTCGTCACCGCGGCGGGCGCCGGCGGCCGGCCGGCGGGTGCCGGCGGGGTCGTGTACGGACCGGACGGCGCGGACGGCCGCGCGGGCGGCACCGACCGGGCGGGCTGCGCAGCCGGGCTGCCGGGCCGCGGCGCCTGCGGAGACGGCACGGGCTGCGCCGATGGTGCGGGCTGCGCTGAGGGTGCGGGCTGCGCTGAGGGTGCGGATTGCGCTGAGGGTGCGGCCGGAGCCGGTTGTGCGACCGGGGCCGGTTGTGCGACCGGGGCGGGGGCGGGTTCCGCGGCCGGGGCCATCCCGCAGACGTCGCAGAAGCCGTCGGCCTCCACCTCGCCGGCGCAGCCGGGCTGGGTGCATCGGTTCATCGCCGGGACCCCGTCTCGCTCTCGCACGCCCTGATCGCTCGCTGGTACTCCGCGAGCACCGTGGTCGCCCTCCGCAGATCGCAGGGCGCCGTCCACAGCACGTCACGGGCCTCCCCGTACAGCACGGTGAGCCGCTCGTCCTCGACCAGGCCCAGGCGCGCGGCCTTGGCCAGGTAAGCCTCCAGGCGTCCCCGGAGCTCGCCCCGCCGGTCGAGCAGACCGGCACTGAGACGCAGATCGCCGCGCGCCCGTTCCAGCGCCTCGTCGGCGGCGCGTTCGAGCTCGGCGAACCGCCCGGCCATCTCCACCCAGCGGCCCGCCTCCCGGAGCCGTTCCAGGGCGGTGAGCCGGTCGCGGAGCGCGACGCCCAGCCCCCGCGACGGTTCGGGGAGATTCGGCGACTGGATCTTGGCGAGGGCCATCGCGTGCGCCTCGCAGGCGCGCCGCTCGGTCCCCTCGACCTCCTCGATGGACGCGGTGACCCGCGCGACGTGGTCCGCGTAGTCGTCGCGCATCCGGGCGACGCCCGCCAGCTCGTCGCCCAGCGAGGTCAAGATGGTGCGGACCCGGTCGAGGCGGCCGGTGTCGGCGCCGCCGTCCCGGACGAGCGACAGCGGATCGGTGCGGATCACTTTGCCGAGCGCGGTCAGCTCACGTCCGACCCGGTCAAGCTCGGGATGCCGGGTGCCGTCGAGGGAGTGCGCCAGCCGGGCCGTCTCCCGCCAGCTCTCCTCCACCGCTTCGAGCGGCAGCAGCAGTGCCGTCCAGGCGGCGTCGGCGGCGGCGACCTCCCCCGCGACGAACTCGTACGCGTCCGACATCATCGCGACCGCGTCGTCCAGCGTCACCCGCTCCTCCTGCGGGCCGAGCAGCGTGCGGTCGCGCAGCGGGATCTCCCCGTCGGGCAGCTCCACCGACGTTCCCGACAGCAGCCCGGACAGATCGACCAGCGTCGCCATGTCGGGACGCGGCGACCGCCCGCGCAGCTCCGACGCGGCGTCCAGGACGCGCTGGTAGGCGTCGAACAGCGCCCACAGCCCCGCCATGACGGCCTTCGCTTCCTCCCAGCGACGCCACGTCTCCCCGGTGAGGCGGGCGCCCTCCAGAAGGCGGCTGCCGTCGTGCCCGTCGAGTTCGAGAAGAGACGCGGAGATGCGGTCGCGCTCCTGCCGGAGGGTCCGCAGGGCATGGTCGACGCCTTCACGGCTCATGGGCGCGGCGGCCCCGGGCCCGCTCTGGTCCAACGTCTGCCCCGCGATCGCTCTCCTACGGTCCCCCCGAGCATGCCCGGCACACCGGTCTGGGAGCACGGACCGGTCCACTATCGGACGTACGCTCTCATACAAGTGTGATCCGTGACACTAGCCGAAACAAGCATCTTTCTCCCCTGGACGGGCCGCACCGGGCACATCCGGCCGGGACCGTCCGGCCGCGGACCCGTACCCTGTGCACCGGGAACCTCGTTGTCAGTGGTGACGTTACGAGAGTTAGCACGTCTACGAGAGGAGTGGTGAGTCCGCAGTGTCGGACCCCAGTCATAGACCCGGTGCCCCATGTTGACCGCGGTGCTGGGGGTGCTCGCGGTGATCCTCCTCACCGCCGCCACCGGATACTTCGTCGCCCAGGAATTCGCCTACGTCGCCGCCGACCGCGCGACATTGGAACAGGCAGCCGAACGTGGCGACGTTCCCGCGAAACGGGCACTGAAGGTCATCGGCAGGGTTTCGTTCATGCTGTCGGGCGCCCAGCTCGGCATCACGATGACGACCCTGGTCGTCGGGTTCATCGCCAAACCCGCCCTCGCGGAGCTGATCCAGCCGCTGCTGGAGGTCATGGGCGTCCCCGTGGGCGCGACGGGCGCGATCGCGCTCGCCACCGGCTTCGTCCTGGCGACGCTCATCCAGATGCTGCTGGGCGAGCTGTTCCCCAAGAACCTCGCGCTCGCGCGCGCCGAGTCGCTGGCGCGCGCGCTGGCCGCGTCCACCCTCGTCTACCTGGCGGTCGCGGGGCCTTTGATCCGGCTGTTCGACAGCTCCGCCGAGCGCCTGCTGCGCGCCGTCGGCGTCGAGCCCGTCGAGGAGCTGCACAGCGGCGCGACGCTTGAGGAACTCGGCGACATCATCGGCAAGTCGCACAGCGCCGGGCACCTGCCCGCCGACCTGTCCGGGCTGCTGGACCGGGCGCTGTCGTTCGGCGACCTCACGGCCGACGAGGTCATGGTGCCGAGGCCGCAGGTCCGGACGCTGCCCGGCACCGCGCCCGTCACCGACCTCGTCGCGCTGATCCGCGAGACCGGGCACAGCGCCTACCCCGTCTACGGCCAGGAGGTCGACGACGTGATCGGCGTCGCGGGCGTCCGCGAAGTCGCCGACGACACGCTCGACCCCGCCACCCCCGTCCGCCGCGTCGCGCGGCCGGCGCTGCTCGTCCCCGGCAGCCAGCCGCTGTACGGGGTGATCGAGCACATGCGCGACTCCGGCGAGGAGTTCGCCTGCGTCGTCGACGAGTACGGCGGCCTCGCCGGCATCCTCACCTTCGAGGACGTCGCCGAGGAACTCGTCGGGGAGATCGCCGACGAGACCGACGCGCGGGAGGAGGCCCCGACCTCCGGACCGGACGGGTCCTGGCTCGTCGACGCGGGCATGCGCATCGACGAGGTCGGCCGGCTGACCGGGCTCGACCTCCCCGAAGGCGACGCCTACGACACCCTCGGCGGGCTCGTCATGGCGGAGCTGCGCCGGCTGCCGTCCCCCGGGGACCGCCTCACCGTCGACCTGGACGCCGGCTCGGTCGAGCTGGAGGTCATGAGCGTGGCCCGCCGCGTCGCCGAGAAGATCCTGATCAGGACGCCGTCGGCCGCCCCGGCGCAACGTCCGCCGGTCACCGGCCCGCCGTCCTCGATGCCGCCCCCGGCCGCCGCCGGGGACGACACGGTGCCGTCCGGTTCGGAGGCGTCGTGGACCCGCTGACCACACTGCTGATCACCGCCCTGCTGCTGGTCGGGAACGGGTTCTTCGTCGCGGCCGAGTTCGCGCTCGTCGCGGCGAACCGCCCGCAGCTCGAACGCGCCGCCGCCAAGGGCAGCCGGCCCGCCGTCGCCGCCCTCGCCGGCGTCCGGGAACTGTCGCTGATGCTCGCCGGCGCCCAGTTCGGCATCACGATGTGCTCGCTGGGCCTCGCGATCGTCACCGAGCCCGCGTTCGAGCACTTCCTCGAACCGCCGCTGCACGCGCTCGGCGTCCCCGACGCCGGGACGAAGGCCATCGCGCTCGGCACCGCCCTCGCCGTCGTCACGTTCCTGCACATGGTCATCGGGGAGATGGCCCCGAAGTCGTGGGCGATCACGCACCCGGAACGCTCGGCGCTGATCCTCGCGCTGCCGTTCCGCGCGTTCGCCAAGGTGTCCAGGCCGATCCTGTCGGCGCTGAACTCGACGACGAACGCGCTGCTGCGGCTCTTCCGCGTCACGCCGAAGAACGAGCTGGACAGCCACACCGACCCGGCCCGGCTCACCCACCTGGTCGGCGAGTCCCGCCGCCTCGGCCTCATCGGACGCCACGACCACGAGCTGCTCCGCCGCGCGATCTCGGCGCGGGAGGCCACCGTCGGGCATCTCGTGGTGCCCGCCACGTCCGTCACCACGATCGGCGCGGACGCGACCGCCGCGCAGATCCGCCGGACCGCCACCGCCAGCGGCCACAACCGGCTGCTCGTCCGCGACCACGACGGCGCGATGACCGGGATCGTGCACGTCCGGGCGGCCATCACCGAACCGAACGGCGAACGCCGCGCGGACGAACTCGCCCACCCCGCGACCGTCCTCACCGCGGAGACGACCGTCCTGGACGCGGTCAGCCGCATGCGCCGCGCCCGGGCCCCGCTCGCCGTCGTCAACGACGCGCACAACGAGTTCGCGGGCATCGTCACCCTGGACGACCTCCTGGCGGAGCTACTGGCCACCAACCCGCACTGACGCAGGCCGCGCACCTGCGACGACGGCGCAGGTGGCGAGGTGCTGCAACGGGATATCCGGGTCATCCTGGCCATATGAGCGGACACGGCCACGATCATGGACACGGGCACGGCAACGGGCATGGGCGCGGGCATGGGCATGGGCATGGGCGGCCGTTCAAGCACCGGCTGCCCCACATCCTGCGGCCCCACTCGCACGAGGCGGCCGACAAGGTGGACTCCGCGATGGAGGCCAGCGCCCAGGGCATGCGCGCCCTGTGGATCTCACTCGCGGGCCTCGGCGCGACCACCGTCCTCCAGGCCGTCGTGGTCGTGTTCACCGGCTCGGTGGCGTTGCTGGGCGACACGCTCCACAACGCCGCCGACGCCCTGACCGCCGTCCCGCTGGGCATCGCGTTCCTTCTCGGCCGGCGCCCGCCGACCCGCCGCTACACCTACGGGTACGGACGCGCCGAGGACCTCGCCGGCGTCGTCATCGTCCTCGCCATCGCCGCATCGGCCCTGGCCGCCGGGTACGCGGCCGTCCACCGCCTCGCCCATCCACAGCCTGTGGAACACCTGGCCGCGGTCGCGGGCGCGGCCCTCATCGGCTTCATCGGCAACGAACTCGTCGCCCGCTACCGCATCCGCGTGGGCCGCCGCATCGGCTCGGCGGCCCTCGTCGCCGACGGCCTCCACGCCCGCACGGACGGCTTCGCGTCCCTCGCCGTCCTGCTGGGAGCCGCAGGGCTCGCCCTGGGCGCACCCTGGGCCGACCCTGTCGTCGGCCTCCTCATCACCTTCGCGATCCTGGCCGTCCTGTGGCAGACCGCCCGCGAGGTCTGGCGCCGCCTCATGGACGCCGTCGACCCCGCCCTTGTGGACCGTGCCGAGGCCGCCCTGTCCGCCACCCCGGGCGTCCTCGCCGTGGGCGACGTCCGTCTCCGCTGGATCGGCCACCACCTCCGCGCCGAATGCGACGTCGTCGTCGACCCCGCCTCGACCGTCGTCCGCGCGCACCAGGTCGCCGTGGACGCCGAGCACAGCCTCCTGCACGCGCTCCCCCGCCTGTCCGGCGCCCTGGTGCACCCCGACCCGGAGCCCCGTCACGGTGAAGATCATCACGCCGCGCTGGCCGGGCACCGATGATCACTGACCTGTGAGACGTTAGTCCGGCGCAGAATGGGAAATTACGGCCCCGGGCGGTCGATCTGGGACGGGATGACGTCGGTGAATCAGCCATCAGAAACCAACGGGCCTGACGAAGAGAGCCCTGAGACCGTCGAAGACGGGCACTTCACGCCCGCCTACGTCCCGGCCTCCGAAGTCCCCACGATCACCGTCCCCCGCCCCGAGAGCACCACGGACAACGCGGCGGACGACACCGCCGGGCCTTCCGCCGCCGGCGCCGAGACCGCCGAAGCGTCCGCCGTCGAGCCGTCCACCGGTGCGGAGTTCCTCGCCACCGGCGAGGACGAGTCCCAGGGCGTCCCCGCCGAAGAGCAGCCCGCCGAACCGCCGGCCGGTGCGAAGCCCTCGCCCGACCCACGAGCCGACGACCGAGCGTTGGACGACCTTGAGCCCACGTCCACCTCACCGGCCGACAGCGACGCGCCCGAGGACGTCCCGGCGCACGCCCCGCCGGAAGAGCCGGCCGACGCCGAGCCCGGGTCCGGGCTGGCGGCTGAGGACGCCGAGGGGCCGGCCGACGACGTACCTGGCGATGCCGCGCCCCCGAGCGAAGCTACGGGCGGCACGGAGACCGTGTCCGATATTCCGGTCGGCGGTGGAATCACCCTGGCGGACGAGGCCGAGGCTGAAGCCGAAGCGGAAGCGCAGGTCGGCGACGACGATGAGGCCGCGGCCGGACTGGATCCTCGGGCGGCGTTCGAGACGATCCCGCTCGAAGGGGTCGACGAAGAGCGTGACCCGACACCGCCGCTCGGGATGGAGGCCGCCGAGGACGGGTGGGGCGGGCCCGAGCTGGTCGAAGACGTGTACGGGCCGCTGACCGGGTTCTACGAGCGGCTCGACGAGCGGCTGCGGGAGGTGCCCGAGGACGTCCCGCCGGTCGGCTGGGCGCCGCACATCGCGGCCCTGCGCGCATTGCGCGAGGAGCGGGTCACGGGTGACTGGGAGGTGCTCGCGCGGTTCCTCGTCGCGCCCGGTTCGCTGGAGGAGGGGACGGAAGCGGTCCGGCTCGTCCAGACGGATGAAGGGGACACAAGGGAGGGAAACAGGGCCGTCCGGGACATCGTGAAGGAGCTGGCGGCGGCGGACGGCCGGGCGCTGGTGGTCGCTCCCACTCCGGAGCGGGCCGCCGAGCTGCTGCGTGGCGTGGAGAGCGATCCCGAGGTCTTCTCCTTGCTGATCGAGACCCGTCCGGCGACGGCGGAGGCCCGTTCGGTGGAGACGCGGGCCATGCCGCCGGTGGACGAGGAGGCCGTCGGGGCGCCGCCGGTGAGGGAGCCCGGTTCCAGTGGGACGGTCGAGTTCAAGCCCGTGGCAGGGCGGCCCGACCCGAAGGCGGAGGAGGGCTCGTCGGCGGTCACGAGGGTCGAGCCGCTGCCCGTGCTGCCGGAGGGGGAGCCCGTCGTCCCGGAGGAGGGGCCGTCCGCGCCGGAGACGCGGGTGCGGTCGGCGGCGCTGCGTCCGGTCGGGGAGGCGTGGCGGCATTCATGGGACACGGAGGCGCGCCTGATGCGGCGCGGGCTGATGTGGCTGGAGCAGTGGCCCCGGGACGCGGCGGCGCTGAAGTCCGTCCAGGCGGAGCATCTGCGGCGGGGCGAGGACCTGGAGGCCGAGCAGGCGGCTCTGGCGGGCGCGATCGAGGAGTCCCGGAACGCGGCGGCTGCCGCCGAGCAGGCCGCTGAGGAGGCCGGGGCCGAGGCGGAACGGCTCGCCGCCGTCCAGGAGGAGGCCGAGGAGGAGCTGACCGGTCCGCGCGCGGAGGCGGAACGGCTCCAGACGGTCGCGGACGAGGCGGCCGCGGAGGCGAACGCGCTGACCCGGACGGCCGACGCCACCTACGCACGGTGCGTCCAGATGGACGAGCGCGCCAAGACCGCGCAGGCCGAGCTGCAGGCCGCGCGGCAGGCCGAGGCGTCCCTGACCGACGAGCTGGCGCAGGCGCGGCAGGCCCTGCCCGGCGCGGCGGAGGAGGCCCACCGGCTGACGGCGGCGGACGCGGACGCGGCGGCCGAGGGCCACGCCGCCTACTACCGGCTCGTTTCGGCGGAGTCGGCGCTGTCGGCGGTGCGCCGGAAGATGTCGTTCGGGCAGCGGCTGCACGTGGCGGCGCCGCCGTCGGAGTGGAAGAGCCTGCGCGCGGAGCTCAAAGCCAGGACGCGGGAGGCGGACGAGGCCGCGCGGCGGGCGCGCGAAGCCAAGGACGCGGCGGAGAACGCGGAGCGGATCCGGCGGGGCCTCGCGTCGTTCGTGTCGGAGGGCGGGGCACGGCTCAAGGCGGCGCAGGAGGCGCAGGAACGCCTGGGGACGGAGCTGACGTGGCTGGCGGCGCAGCGGGAGACCGCGGGCGCCGAGCACGGGGAACAGGCGCGGCTGGCCGCGGAGTCGGTGGAGCGGGCCACGCAGGCGGGCATGCGGGCGCGCTCCGCGCACCAGGCCGCGCAGGAGATCGAGGACCGGGTGAACGCCGCCCGGACGTCCCGCGAACAGGCCCTCGCGGCGGCGGAACGGGCCCGGTCGGACGCGGAGACCGCCACGGCACGGGCCGCGGAGGCGGAGGCGGCGCTCGAACGCCGCACGACCGAGGCCGCCGAGGAGACGTCCCGCCGCGAGGCCGATCTGGAGACCGCCCAGCGCACCGAGGCGCGTTCGCGGGAGAACGTCGTGGAGATCTGCGGCTCGGATCCCGCCGAGGACCCCGAGGTCGTCCCCGCGCATCAGCGGCGCGCGATGGCCCGTATCGAGCAGCTCACCGGCTACCTGGACGGCGGGCTGGCCGCGGGGAGCGAGGTGCTGCTGCGCACCGCCGACCTCGTCATCGGGACCCCGGCGGGCGTCGGCCTGACCGCCCGCGACGAGGAGTTCGACGCGTTGATCGTCGCGGACGCGGGGGAGGTCACGGACGCCGAGTTCCTCATCGGCGCCGTCCGGGCCCGCCGCTGGGTCCTCGTGGGGGCGTCCGGCTCGCGCCCGCCGTCGTACCGGGAGTACGCCGGCGCCCCGTCCGGCAGGCCGGAGGACGGCCCGTTCGGACGTGCCGCGACCGCCGCCCCCCACCTGCTCGGCGGCTGAGGGGTCAGTCCTTGTCGTCGGGGACGAACAGGTGGAGCAGCCAGCCGGCCACGCCGACGACGATGGCGCCCCAGAACGCGGGCCAGAAGCCGGTGACGTGGAACGGCAGGTCCAGCCGCTCGGCGAGCCCGCTGGTCAGCCAGAGCAGCAGGGCGTTCACGACGAGGCCGATCAGCCCGAGCGTGACGACGTAGAAGGCGCAGCCGAGGGTTTTGATGATCGGCTTGATGACGGCGTTGACGAGGCCGAAGATGACGGCGACGGCGACCAGCGTGAGTGCCCGCCGGCCCGCCGTGTCGCCGTCGACCGAGATGCCGTGGATCAGCACCGTGGCGGCCCACAGGGCCACCGCGGTGATGCCCACCTTGAGAAGTATCCGCACACCACGATCATGGTCCGGCCGGGTGGCGCCCGTCGTCCCTCTATGCGGCGATTAAGGCGGATGCTCCCGTCATCATCCAGGACGAGCCGGCCGGCTCCGCGTGGGAGACGACCCTCACGGCCTGGTGCCCGCTAGTCGTTCCGGGTGAAGAACGGCGAGGTTCCGGGGTTCTTCGCGCGCGGCGCGACCCGGGTGCCCTGGACGGCGGCGGTCGCCGGCTCGCGCCGGGGAAGCGGCCCGGTGTTGCCCGCCGGGCGGGACGGGCCTGCCGGGCCGGCCGGGCCCGACGGCGCCGGCCCGGGGCGGGAGCCCTGCCGGGCCTGGGCGAGTTCGCGCTCCAGGCGGCGCTTCTCCGCGACGAGGGTGGTGAGCGACTCCTCGTGCTCCTCGCGCAGGTCGCGCAGGTCGCGGCGGGTGCGCAGGCGGCGGGCGGCGCCCACGAAGGTGAGCAGCATTCCGGTGAAGAAGACGACGGCCACGGCCGCGCCGGCGAGGAAGACCTGCCACTGCTCGTTCACACCGGGAACGGTCTGGCCGAAGACGACGAGCTCGGTGGTGCCGGTGTTGTCGAGGACGACACCGGCTCCGGCGGCGATGCCGGCCGCGACCAGCAGGAAACCGAGGAACACCATGGGCAGATCTCCTCTGCTGTGACTCCGGAGGGGGGACGGAGGTTCACCACCATGCCAGACTGAAACTGGATCATGTCGCATTCGTCGGATAAATCCAGGTCAGAGGGTATTCGTCCGAACTGCTGCGCAAGGTTCCCTTCCGAGCGCACCGGATAGTGATCACTGCCGGGAGGGCGCACCGAGACACCGGGAGGACCCCATGCCCGTGCAGGCCATCGTGTTCGATCTGGACGGCGTCCTGATCGACTCAGAGCCCGTGTGGGAGGAGGTGCGGCGCGCGTACGTCGCGGACCGCGGCGGACGCTGGCTCCCCGGCACCCAGGACCGGCTCATGGGCATGAGCACCGAAGAGTGGGCCCGCTACCTCGCCACCGACCTCGTCGACGGCGTCACGGCGGAGGAGGCCGCCTACGAGGTGATCGACCAGATGCTCCAGCGGTACGAGGCCGGGCTGCCGCTGCTGCCGGGCGCGGAGGCCGCCGTCCGCCGGATGGCCGAGTACCGTCAGCTCGGCCTCGCCAGCTCGTCGCCGCGCGCCCTCATCGACCTGGTGCTCGGCAAGCTCGGGGTGGGCGGGCTGTTCCGCGCCACCGTCTCGACCGAGGAGGTCGACCGCGGCAAGCCCGCACCGGACGGCTACCTGACCGTGGCCGCCCAGCTGGACGTGCCCGCGCACGCCTGCGTCGCCATCGAGGACTCCAGCAACGGGCTCCGCTCGGCGCACGCCGCGGGGATGACGGTGATCGCCATCCCGCGCCCGGCGCACCCGCCCGCGCCCGACGCGCTGGAGCTCGCCGCGCACGTCGCCGATGATCTGGACGAGGTGACCCCGGAGCTGGTGGAGGTTGTCCACAGGTGAGCGTTCCCGGGGGCGGGCGTCGGCGGCCGCTCATAGTATGGGCCGATGGCTTCCCCCGAGACTCCGGAAACCCTCGACACCCTGCGGCGCGTGTTCGGGTACGACGCGTTCCGGGACGGCCAGCGCGAGATCATCGAGCATGTGGTCTCCGGCGGGGACGCCCTCGTCCTGATGCCGACCGGCGGCGGGAAGTCGCTGTGCTACCAGATCCCCGCGCTCGTCCGCAAGGGCACCGGCATCGTCATCTCGCCGCTCATCGCCCTCATGCAGGACCAGGTCGACGCCCTGCGGACCCTCGGCGTCCAGGCGGGCTTCCTCAACTCCACGCAGGACCTCGACGAACGCCGCGTCGTCGAGGCGCAGTTCGTCGCCGGCGAACTCGACCTCCTCTACCTGGCGCCCGAGCGGCTGAAGCTCGGCTCGACCGTCGAGCTGCTCGACCGCGGGACGGTCGCGCTGTTCGCGATCGACGAGGCGCACTGCGTGTCGCAGTGGGGGCACGACTTCCGTCCCGACTACCTGATGCTGTCCGGCCTGCACGAACGCTGGCCCGACATTCCGCGCATCGCCCTCACCGCGACCGCCACCGAGGCGACCCGGAGCGAGATCGCGACCCGCCTCCAACTTGAGCAGGGCCCGGGGTCGAAGACGCGTCACTTCGTCGCGAGCTTCGACCGCCCGAACATCCAGTACCGGATCGAGCCGAAGACCGACGCCAAGCGCCAGCTCCTGCGCCTCCTCCAGACCGAGCACAAGGGCGACGCGGGCATCGTGTACTGCCTGTCCCGCAACTCGGTGGAGAAGCACGCCGCGTTCCTCACCGAGAACGGCATCGAGGCCCTCCCGTACCACGCCGGCCTGGACGCGCAGACGCGCGCCGCCAACCAGTCGCGCTTCCTCCGCGAGGACGGTCTCGTCATCGTCGCGACCATCGCGTTCGGCATGGGCATCGACAAACCCGACGTCCGCTTCGTCGCCCACCTGGACCTGCCCAAGTCCGTCGAGGGCTACTACCAGGAGACGGGACGCGCCGGACGCGACGGCCTCCCGTCCACCGCCTGGCTCGCCTACGGGCTGCAGGACGTCGTCAACCTCCGCAAGATGATCGACGGAGGCGAGGGCGACCCCGCGTTCCGCCGCCGCCAGGCCATGCACCTCGACTCCATGCTCGCCCTCTGCGAGACCGTCGAATGCCGCCGCGTCCAGCTGCTGAACTACTTCGGCCAGTCCGGCGAGCCGTGCGGCAACTGCGACACGTGCCTGACACCGCCCGAAACATGGGACGCGACCGTTCCCGCGCAGAAGGTCCTGTCGGTGATCGTGCGGCTCGACCGGGAACGGCGGCAGAAGTTCGGCGCCGGGCACATCATCGACATCCTGCTCGGCAAGAAGAGCGCCAAGGTCATCCAGTTCGACCACGACTCCCTGAAGCCCTTCGGGGTCGGCGCCGAACTGCGCGAGGTCGAATGGCGCGGCGTCGTCCGGCAGCTCCTCGCCCAGGGCCTGATCGCCGTCGAGAGCAACCACGGCACCCTGCTCCAGACCGACACGAGCGCCGATGTCCTGCGCGGGCAGCGCAAGGTGATGATGCGCCGCGAACCGGAACGTCCCGCCACGAAGGCGGCGAAGACCGCCAAGGACCGCAAGGCCCCCGTCGAACTCCCCGCCGAGACGATGCCGATCTTCGAACGTCTCCGCGCCTGGCGCGCCGCCATCGCCAAGGAGCAGGGCGTCCCCGCCTACGTCATCTTCCACGACGCGACACTCCGGGAGATCGCGACCGCGCTCCCCTCGTCCCTCACCGAACTGGGCCGTGTGAACGGCGTCGGCGAGAACAAACTCGCCAAATACGGCGAGCAGGTCCTCGAAACCCTGACCGCCTCCGACTAGCACCCCCGCCTGGCACGACGAACCCGCGAGACAGAGCAGCCGAGCCTCCCCCGCCCGACGTGACGGCGGCCGCGCGGCGCGACGACGGCTAAGGGGCCGTCGTGAGCGCCGCCTCGCGGGCGGCGCGGTGGCCTGACTCGACGGCGCCGTCGATGTACCCGGCCCACCTGGTCGCCGTCTCGGTCCCGGCCCAGTGCAGCGGCCCCACGGGTTTGCGCAGCGCCGGGCCGAAACGAGTCAGTGTCCCGGGAGCGGCGAACGCGCCGTAGCATCCGCGCGAGTACTCTTCCTCGGCCCAGTCCCGCTCGATGTACGCGACGGGCTTCCTCGCCCGCGGCCCGAAGTATCCGGCGAGGTCGGCGAGGACCTGGGCGCGGCGCTCCTCGGCGGTCAGGCGCGCGGCGATGTCGGCGTGCCGTCCCTCCAGGAACCCGACCAGCACACCCGGCGTGCCGCCCTCCGGCGTGTTGTCGAACGTGATGCCGAACGGGCGCCGCGCGCTGGTGACCTGGCCGCTGAACCCGTCCTCGCGCCAGAACGGCTCGTCGTACACGACGTTGACCTTGATGACGCGTCCCATCGGCAGGCGCTGGACGAGCTGGTCGCGGTCACCGGGCAGGCCAGGGGTGTAGCGGATGCGTCCGGCCGGCGGCGGCGGGACGGCGATGATCGCGCGGCGGGCCCGGATCTCCCCGGCCGGCGTGCGGAGCCGCACGGAGCCGTCCTCCCAGTCGATCTCGGTGACGGGGGAGTTCAGCGACACGCGGTCGCCGAGCTCGTCCGCCAGCGCGAGCGCGATCCGCTGGGACCCGCCGGAGACCCGGTCCTGCTGGGCGCCGCCCGTAGTGTCGATCAGCGGGTCCAGGCCGCCGGCGGCGGCCATGTAGAAGCCCGCCCACAGCGCGGACATGTCCCCGGCCTCGGCGGAGAAGACCGCCTGCGTGATCAGCCGCATGAACGCGCGGCCCCCGCCGGTGTGCAGGTTCCGGCGGATCCACGTGTCGAACGTCTGGGCGTCGAGCCGCGCCGCGTGCCGGGCCGTCCACGGCGCGTCCGCCGGGATCCCGCGCATCATGCGCTCGACGCGCACCTGCCCCTGCGCGATGTCGGCGAGCGTGACCGGTGAGAGGCGGGGGATGCGGCCGGTGTACTCGCCGCGCGTCCTGCCGATCTCGGCGATGTGCTTCCCGCGGTCGTAGGTCGGGTAGGTCGACAGCCCGAGTTCGCCGATCAGGGCGAGCACCCCGTCCTGGCCGGGCCCGACCCACTGGCCGCCGACCTCGATCGGTTCGCCGCCGGGCAGTTCCCCGTTCAGCAGCCGTCCGCCGACCCGGTCGCGGGCCTCCAGGACGGCCACCTCGTGCCCGTCCCGGACGAGGTCGCGGGCGGCGACCAGCCCCGCCGTCCCGGCCCCGACGATCGCGACATCGACCATGTCACCGCTCCTCATGCAGACTGCATCCGACATACATCATGTATGTGTTACACATACCGGATGGAGCAGGTCAAGAACCGGCGGCAACGTTATGTCGAAAGCACCCGCGCCGCTCTCCTCGACACCGGCCGCCGCTTCTTCGCCGAACGCGGCTTCACCGGCGTCTCGGCCGAGGAACTCGTCCGCGCCGCCGGGCTCACCCGCGGCGCCCTCTACCACCACTTCGCCGGCAAGCAGGGCCTCTTCGAAGCCGTCTTCGAAGACCTCGAAGCGCAGGCCGCCGCACGGATCACCGCCGCGATGGCCCGCGACAACACCCCCCGCGACAAGGCCGCCGAGGGCGTCCGCGCCTTCCTGGAGATCTGCTCCGACCCCGACTACCGCGAGATCGTCCTCCTCCAGGGCCCGATCGCGCTCGGCTGGCAACGCTGGCGCGAACTCGACCAGCGCTACCTCGGCACCATCCTCACCGACGGCCTCACCGCCCTCCTCGGCGGCACCGGCCCGCACCCCATCGCCCTGACCACGGCCGCGTTCTACGGCGCGCTGACAGAACTGGCCCTCTCCATCGCCGACGCCGACGACCCGCCGCGGGCCCGCGACGAGGCCGTCCACCTGATCGGCGCCATGCTCGACGGCCTGCACTGAAACCGGCGGCGATTCCCAGGGTTCTCCCAGGATCCGCGCGGACTTCTGCCAGCGGCCCCGGGTTACATGATCTCCATGCGAACCAGACACACGACGACGCTCGCCGCCGGTGTGAGCGCCGCGGGCCTCCTCGGCCTGGGCCTCTACCTCGCCGTCCCCGCCTTCGCCGCCGACCCCTCGCCGTCCGCGTCCCCCAAGGCGGAGCCGAACCATCCCCGCCGGGACCACCCCGGCGAAGACCGCCCCTTCCGCCGAGGCCACGGCCTGCGAGGTCACCTGGGCGGGCACGGTGTCCACGGCGAGGCCACCGTCCGCCGCGACGACGGTTTCCGCCTCGTCACCTGGCAGCGCGGCGAGATCACCGCCCTGTCGTCGACGACACTGACCGTCAAGAGCGCCGACGGCGTCTCCTGGACGTGGACGGCCAACGGCGACACCCGGATACGCAAGGACCGCGAAAAGGCCACCATCAAGGACCTCGCCGACGGCGACGAGATCCGCGTCGCCGGCGAACGCTCCGGCGACACCCGCACCGCCAGGTTCATCCGGGTCCCGAAGGACTGACCGGTTCAAGACCGCCGCCGGCGCAGGCGCGGTATTTTCGGAGCCACGGAACCGACGATTCGCGGGAGCCGATGAGCGAGGGCAGGCGCGTCCTCGTCGTGGACGACGAGGCCAACATCCGTGACCTGATCGAGGTCGCGCTGCGCTTCCACGGCTTCACGACCGTGACCGCGGAGACCGGCGACAAGGCGCTGCGCGCCGCCGCCCGCGAGCGGCCCGACCTCGTCCTGCTGGACGTCATGCTGCCCGACGTGGACGGCTTCGAAGTCTGCCGGCGGCTGCGCGCCGACGGCGACCAGGTCCCGGTGATCTTCCTGACCGCGCGGGACACCCCGTCCGACACCGTCACCGGCCTCACCCTCGGCGGCGACGACTACGTCGGCAAGCCGTTCTCCATCGAGGCCCTGATCGCGCGGGTGCGGGCCGTCCTGCGCCGCGCGGCCCCGCCCCCGTCCGACGCCGTACTGCGCGTCGCCGACCTGGAACTGGACGAGGCGCACTGGACGGTCCGGCGCGGCGGCGTCGCCGTGGACCTGTCCCCGACCGAGTTCCGCCTGCTCGCCTACCTGATGCGCAACGCGGGCATGGTGCTGTCACGCGCCCAGCTCCTGGAGGGCGTGTGGGGCTGGGACCACGGCAGCCCCCAGGTCGTGGAAACCTACATCAGCTACCTGCGCCGCAAACTGGACCCGCTCGGCACACCCCTCATCCACACCCAGCGCGGCGTCGGCTACGCGTTGCGGCCATGACGCTCAACGCCCGGCTGCTCACCGGCCTCCTCGCCATCACCCTCGCGGGACTGGCGGTCATGGGCCTGGTGAGCGCCCTCGTCCTGCGCGGCTACCTGATGCACCGGGTGGACGAGCAGCTCCAGTCCGTCCCGGACCACGCCGTGGCACGCCTCCTCCGCCCCGGGCTGCCCGAGCGGGGCGTCGCCCCGGCCCAGTTCGTGGTGCTGGTCGTCGGGCCCGCGAACCGGGTGCGCGTCCTCAGCGGCGACGCACCGAACCCCAGCCGGGCCGTCACCGAGGTGGAACGGCTCAACCGGGACGAACTGAACGCGCACGCACGCACACGCACCCCGTTCTCCCTCCCGGGTCTGCGCGCCGTGGCCCGCCCCAGGCGCAACAGCGTCATCATCGTGGCCTCCCCGCTCGGTGAGATCCACTCGGCCGTCCGCAACCTGGTGCTCTCCGAGATCGCCACCGGCATCATCCTCCTCGCGCTGCTGGCGCTGCTCGGACGCAGGCTGATCGGCCGCGGCCTGCGCCCGCTCGGCCGCATGGCCGCCACCGCCGACGCCATCACCGCCGGCGGCGACCTGCGCGCCCGGATGCCGGAACCCGGCCACCGCACCGAGACCGCCCGCCTCGCCGCCGCCATCAACGTGATGCTGGAACGGATCGAGCAGGCGTTCTGGGCCCGGAGCCGCTCGGAGGCCCGCGTCCGCGCCTTCGCCGCCGACGCGTCACACGAACTGCGCACACCGCTGACGGCCATCCAGGGTTACGCGGAGCTGTACCGGCACGGCGCGCTCGGCCCCGATGAACTGCCCGACGCGATGCGCCGCATCGAGGACGAGGCGCGCCGCATGAACAGGCTGGTCACCGACCTCCTCGAACTGGCCCGCCTGGACCGCGAGGCGTCCCTGGAACCCGTCCCCACAGACCTGGTCGTCCTGGCCCGCGACGCCGTGGCCGACGCGACCGCCACGGCCCCCGACCGCCCCATCGAACTGGACGCCCCGGAGACCCTCGTCGCGAACGTCGACGAGTCACGGATCCGCCAGGTCTTCACCAACCTCCTGGCCAATGTCTGTGCCCACACACCCCCCGGAACACCGGCGACCATCCGTCTCGCACCGGGAGTCATCGAAGTGACCGACGAAGGCCCGGGCATGTCCGCCGACAACGCCGCCCGCGCCTTCGAACGCTTCCACCGCGCCGGACAGAACGCAGGCGGAACCGGCCTCGGCCTCCCCATCGTCGCCGCCATAGCCGCCGCCCACGGCGGCCGCGCAGACCTGTTCTCCGCCCCGTCCAGGGGAACGACCGTCCGCATCACCCTCCCAACACACCCGAACGAAACACCCCCACCGCCAGACCCCGCCTGAGGACCACGCGGAGTACTGGGAGGACCCTGCACGGCGAGTTGACCAGCTACAAGCGGCACACCAGCTCACCGAAGCCCGGCAGGACCAACGCCCCGATCAGGCAGCACATACCGCCCGCAACAAGCCACCGTCCCGACACCCACAGCGCAACTGACGAGACCCGCACTTCCCTGAGCCGCCGGACATCCACGTCCTGCCGGGACCACGCGACACTCCAAGGTCATCGCGATCCCCCAACCCAGGGCCAGTTGGGGCCCCAAAGCCCCCATCACGCAAGCCCACCGGCACGACGATCCAGCTAGCAGGCAGGCCCAGCGCCGCCAAGCCTCCCCGCACGGACAGACCTCGGGGGTCGATGATGGCCAAGTAAGCGGACGTGGCGTACGGGGTGCACCCAGGCATCACGAAAGACGTCCTGGGCATCTGCTCGTCGACGACAAGCGGGCGGCTGAGGCCATGAGCGGCGCTCTCTGGATGCAGAACGAACCCCGTGGCTCCCATGGCACACACAAGAGGCCCCTCCAAGATCGGAAGGGGCCTCCCACTGCTGCGCACCCGAAGGGATTCGAACCCCTAACCTTCTGATCCGTAGTCAGATGCTCTATCCGTTGAGCTACGGGTGCCTGCCGGGGACAACTGTACCGGCTCCACGGACCCGTCCGCGAATCGGTTGTGCTAGACGAGCTGGGGCGTGGGTGTGACCTGAGTCACGGAACTTTTTGTGGGGGAGGTACGCCAAAAGGGTGATCGAGACGGGAGCGACCTGCGAGGTTTGACTCCGTTCGAAGCCCAAACCCCCTGAAGGAGAATTTTCATGCGCATGTCTGCCGCCAAGCTGGCCGGCGTCGTCGTCGTCGGTGGCCTGATGCTCGGTTCCACGGGCTGCGGGGCGGTCGACGCCCTCGCCGGGGGCAAGAAGAAGACCGCCTGCAAGAACATCGAGAGGGAGCTGCGGAGCTTCTCCACCAGCGGCCTGACGTCGTCCGGCGGCGCCGACTCGACTGCTCGGAAGTTCTCCGAGACCGCTTCCGCGATCCGCTCGGAGGGCCGGAGCGCCGGAGGCGACGTCGAGACCGCCGCCGTCGCGTTCGCGGGCGACCTGGACGAGACGGCGACGCTGCTGCGGCAGATGAGCTCCGGCAGCACGAGCCCGCGCCAGCCCAACACCGCCGCCATGCGGCGGCACGGCAACGACCTGGCCGAGGCCTGCGGTTTCAGCGGCTTCCGTCTGGGCGGCTGACCATCGGCGGTTCGCTCCTGCGGCCCCGGGAGCGGAACGTCCGGCCGATTGTCTTAGCGTAGCCACGGTGTCTCGGACTATGCTGCTGAGACCCACGGGCCAGACTTTGCCGGTAGGCGCGCCGAACCGGTAGCCTGTTTGCGCCTGACGGCTACTGGAGGATTCGCCTAGTCCGGTCTATGGCGCCGCACTGCTAATGCGGTTTGGGTGCAAGCCCATCCGGGGTTCAAATCCCCGATCCTCCGCCTCTGACCAGCGGTTTCCTTGATCTAGTTCGGGTCGAGGGGACCGCTGGTTTTGCGTTGGGGGGCCGATGGGGGGCCGACGCGGCGGGGGACCACTGCCGCGGCCGCCTCGGCGGCGGCTTTGAAGACCTGAGGGACCACGGAGGCGTAGACGTCGGCGGTGAAGGACGACCGCGCATGCCCCAGCGTCTCGCTGACCACCTTCATCTCGACCCCCGCGGCCAGGGACAGCGTGGCCGCGCCATGCCGGAGATCGTGGAACCGGATGGGAGGGAGCGGTCCTCCAGCGAGTGCGGCTCGCACCTTCGCCTCGCCAACCCGGTGACGCTTGGCGATCTGAGGAATCCCCCATTTCTGGACCTCGTGTCGCCGTCTGATGGCGGTGTACTGCGTGATGAGCAGCTCGAACCGCTGGGAGACCCACTCAGGGCGGAGCGGCGAGCCGTCAGGACGTGTGAACACCAGCCCCGAGTTCACCCAGGCTGGGCCGGCCGCGAGCCTCTCGCTCTTCTGCCGGGTTCTCCAGGCCCGCAGGTGCTCGACCGTGGCGGCGTCAAGCGTGACCGCACGGTCCCCAGCGTCGGACTTGGCGTCGTCCGGCTCCAGGTCATCGTCTGGCCTCGTTTCGCGAATCGCGAGGATTCCCCCGTCCAAGTCGACGTCACTCCACGGCAGCCCGGCCACCTCAGCTCGCCGCAGCCCTCGGAAAGCGACGAGGTGGAACAGCGCGTACTGCCGTTCCGTCTCGTGGATGAAGTCGAGGAAGGCGCCGGTCTGCGCGGGAGTCCACACCATGACCGGGGCCGGGAGCTTTCCGTTTTCCTCCCAGCGGGCGATGCGAGGGGACGTCCATACGAGGGGTTTCCGGCGCGGCAGACGAGGAAGTTCGACATGCTCGGCCGGATTGTGCGTGAGGTACTTCTTCTTAACGGCCGACCCCATAGCCGAGCTGAGCACGGCGTGTACTCGCTTGATACGTGCGGGCGAGAGAGGCTTCGTCTGCTTCTTACAGCGTTCCTCGCCCTCCTTGCTCTTCTTCGTGGAGTCGGCTCGGGCATCGAGGAGCCGACGCAGCATCTCGCTGGGCTTCTTACCTTCCGGAAGCGGCCGATTGATCTGAAGCATGGCCGCATAGAGCTCGCTCACGTGGTGGGCGCGTAGGTCGACGAGCCGGAGGTGCCCGAGTCCCGGTTTGTGATACAGGTCCACTGCCTCGCGGTAGCTGCTCAGCGTGGAACTCTTTAGATCGACCTTGCCGGCGATCCATCGATCGAGCCACTGCCCGACCGTCATCCGATGGTCCGAGGCGTGTCCGTCAGCCCCCATCTTGGCGAGCTCTTTCACGAGCTCCTTCTCGGCGTCCTCCTTGGTCGGAAACGGGCCGACTCGTGGTCGGCGCCGCTTGCCATCGGCCGAGGCGGGGGCCTCGTAACGGAACCACCAGGTCCCGTGGCCCTTCTTCTTGATATCCGGGCAGTTCGTCTCATAGCGCTTGCCGGTCTCGGGGTTGGTGCAGCGGCACCGCTTGAACACGGCCCCTTTCAAGACATCACCATCCTTTGAGGACTCTCTGTAACCGCATTTACACTGACAGTGCTAACACTGACATCCGGCGCCGTCAAACGACGTCGCCAATAGGACGAATAGATGCAATTCGGAAATGCGGCGCGTTGCCGCTTCGGTCAGCCGGGCGCTCTGCCCCGTGCCGAGCTGAGCGCAGGCACGGGGCAGGCGAAGGAAGCATCAGAGCCTTCGGCTGTCCTTCGCACCTATTAAGGCTGCAACGTCCTCAACCTCGATCAGTCGCAGCAGGCTTGCCGTCGGCACCCGGTAGCGGGTACCGACACGAATGACCCTGCAGGGGAAGTCGCCACGCTTCGCCAGCTCATACGCGTGGCTGCGGGAGAGACCAAGCGCATGAGCGGCGGTCACGATGTCGACGACCGTGGGGAGATCCGGCACTTCGGCGTACTTCATCAGCTTCATGATCGAACTCCTGAGATTGAAGGTGAGCGCTTTGCTGTGGCGAGCGTGATGCGTTGTCTGGATTACGTGAAGCACCAGCCGGCGTCGCAGGTGCCGTCTCCGTCGTCGAAGGGGAGGGTGTCGGCTGTTGGGGTGACGTCGGCGAGGGGGGCGTTGTAGCGGGTGAGGTAGACGGGGTCTTTGCCGAGGTGGGCGCGGCGTTTGTTGATGGTGGCTTCGAGGTGGCAGGCCTTGGTGAACAGGGCTGGTTGGGCGCGGCGCATGTCTTGCCAGGTGGTGAGGCGGTGGAAGGGGCAGAACCAGCAGGCGGATTGGGTGGGATGGGGAGGCCGGCGGAGCGGATGATGCGGGGGCAGTCGGTGCGGCGGATGCCGAGGTCCAGGAGCGGATAGACGATGCGTTCGTAGGGTTCGTGTCGACGGGCGTTGGCGCGGTGGATCTCGTCGAGGCTGATGCCGATGGCGATGGTGGCGGGGTTGGCCGGGGTGGCGCCGTGGGCTTTGAGCCAGCGGCCGATGACGCGGATTTTGAAGTCGGCGGTGCAGGAGCGGGTGCCGGGGGCGCCGTTGCTCATGCGGACGGGGATGGGGATGGATCGGGAGCCTTCGCGCATCAGGCGGCCGTAGAGGGTTTCGGTGGTGCCGTCGCGGCGGGTGCGGTGCAGTTCGCGGAGGTCGATGCCGTGGGCGGCGGCGTAGGGGGCGGCGTGGTCGCGGATGTAGCGCAGGGTGGCGGGCTGTTCGGAGTCGTCGCCGACGTTGGCGAACAGGAACGTGGAGAAGTCGATGTGGCCTTGGCCGGCTAGGACGAGGGCGGCGGTGGATTGCCAGCCGCCGCCGTAGCTGAAGGCGCGGATCGGCCCGCAGGGCGGCTTCTGCTTCGTCTTCTTCGTCGGGGACGTGCCTGGTGGGTGCTGGTTTCTGGTTGGAGGGGTGGGGCTGGGGGCGTGGTGTCGTTTGGGGTTGTGGTGTGGGTGCAAGCGTTCGTCTCCGGTCAGGTTTCGGTGGTGGGTGGTGTGGGGCGGGTGGCGCCGATGTATTGGCGTTCGCGGTAGGGGTTGCCGGTGAATTGGGCGATGCGGACGACGTCGCCTGTTTGTGGGGCGTGGATCATGCGTCCGCGGCCGTAGTAGATGCCGACGTGGTGGATGGTGGCGGGGTTGGCCGGGTTGGTGGCGAAGAAGAGCAGGTCGCCGGGCTGGAGCCTGGTGCGGGGGATGTGGGTGCCTGCGTGGTATTGGGCGGCGGCGACGCGGGGTAGGCGGGCGCCGGCTTGGGCCCGGGCGTGTTGGGTGAGGCCGGAGCAGTCGAAGCCTTTGGTGTCGGCGCCGTGGGCGATGCCGTAGGTGGGGCCGGAGGGTCCGCCGCCGCCCCAGGAGTAAGGGGTGCCGAGCCACCGCAGCGCCGCGCGGACGGCGATGGCGCCGCGTCGGCTGGTGGTGGGGGTGGCGTAGCGGGTGGCTTGGTCGAGGACTTTGCGGACGTACCAGTCGGCGTGGTTGTAGTGCCAGATCGCCCGGTGCAGGTGCTTTCCGCCTTTCCCGGCGCCGTTGGCGCACAGGTAGTTGGCGGCGCCGTAGATGGCGTCGGCGGGGTTGTAGCGGTCTTTGTTCCTGTCGTGGTCGCCGTCGGCGCCGTAGGCGGCCCAGGTGGCGGCGAGGAATTGCATGGGGCCGCCGGCTCCGGCCGAGTTCTCGCCGGAGTGGACGCCGGGCATGGTGGAGCGGCCGTGGTCGGATTCGATCTTGCCGACGGCGGCCAGGACGTTCCAGGGCAGCCCGGGGCAGGTGGGGGCGGCGTCCATGTACCAGCGCAGGTACGCGGGCGGGATGTCGCGTTGGGCGAGGGCGGTGGGGGCCCCGGCCAGCCCTGAGCCAATGCCGACGGCGGAGTTCTGCCCGGCGAGAAGGATGACGAGCGCCAGCGGCAGGAGAAGAGCGGCGGCGCAAGCGGTGACCGCGGCCTTCACCCGGTGGGCCGCTGCGGCGGATTGAGGCGGTTAGTCGGCGCCGGCGCGGGCCTGGCGTTGGGCGCGGTAGCCGGCGCCCTTGCTGGGCTCCGGTTCTTCGGTTGAGTCATCGGTGGCTTCCCCGGATTGGTGGTGGGGCTGCCGCAGCACCTGGCGGACTGCTTCCCAGGAGTACCGGAAGTCCTTGCCGGTCTTGAGGGCTGGGATCTGCCCGGCGTTGGCCATCCGGCGGACGGTCTGGGGCGACAGGCCGAGTTTGGTCGCGAGTTCGGCGGTGGTGAGGACGTCGGGGTCGCGGCCGGGTGTCTCGGTCATCGCGGGGGCTCCTGGGTCAGCGGTCACGGTTCGTCCTTCCAGTGTGGTGGATGGGTGCTGCGGAAGCACGTTCTGACGCGTGGTGGCGTTTCAAGAAATTGTTTGGCGATGCTTGCGCTCCATAATCTTGCCACGTACGGTGATCGTCCAGCAACTCAGAGCATCGATTCGGGGGTATGTGGGTGAGTCTTCGACAAACCGGACCGATCCCGGGCCACCAGGCACGGGAGGTCCTGGAGGTGGTCGTGGTCGGCGCGCATGGCGGTGCCGGGACGTCCACGCTGACTGCGCTGCTGCCGGCGGCGTGGGACATGGGGTCGATCAAGCCGCTGCTGGAGGTGGGCCGCTCGCCGCTGCGCGCCAAGGGCCGCCCAATGGTCTTGGTCGTGCGGAACACGGCGGTGGCGGCCAAGGACGCGACGGCCGCGATCGGCGCGTTGTGGGACTGGGATGAGCGGGTGTCGGCGCTGGCGATCGTCAGCGACGGCGGTCCGGAGCCGCGGGACGCCACGGCGCGGTTCGCGCTGCTGGAAGGGCGGGTCGGTGGCGTGGTGCGCATGCCGCGCGTGCGGGCGCTGCGGCTGATGGACGACCCGTGCCTCGTCGACCTGCCGGGCAAGGCACGCCAAGCCCTCGATGAGCTCCGCCGTCTGGCCGCCCCACCGACCAGCAGGAGGTGGTGATCCTGCTGACCTCGCTCATTAGCCTCTCGCTGCTGCTACCGCACGCCGACGTCGACGTGCCCGACCCGCCTCCGGAGCCGCCGCCGGGGCTGGATCAGAAGATGAACACGCTGCTGGCGTGGGGCAAGTGGGGCGTGCTGATCTGCGGCGTCGCGGGTCTGTTCATCTGCGCGGGCCAAATGGCCATCGGACGTAAGAACCGATCGACGTTCGCAGCTGATGGCGCGACCGGCATCCCCTGGGTGCTCGGTGGACTCAGCCTGGCTGCGACAGCCGCGCCGATCGTCGGGGTGTTCTTCGAATGAGCCGACGCCAAGAGGGTGTTGCGTGGTGGCGGCGTAGCTGGGTCATCGCGGCGACGGTGATCGCCGGTGGGACGTTGATCGGCCTGGTCGTGCCGGTGGCCTTCAGGACCGAGCCGCCGGAAAGAACGCCGACCCCGGTGCGAACAACTGTGCAGCTGGGGCAGCTGGTGAGCGCACCGCAGGTGTCCTTGGCCGACGTGTCGTGGCGGGATTTCCACGGCATCGTTCTCCCCTACTCGGCGCAGGACGGGCCACGGGAAGTCGAGGGAGAACTGGCGCGTGGTTTCGCCCGGACACCGCCCGGGGCCTTGCTCGCCGCAGTCCACATCACGGTGCGGGCGAGCATGCAGTGGGGCCCGGAGGTGTTCGAGCCGACCATCGACCAGCAGGTCATCGGCCCGGACGCCGAAGCCCTGCTGGCAGCGACGCGGGAAACCTATGAGCGTCACCGCGGCGATCGTCCAGACGGTGCCGCGCTGGGCCGGGGCTATGTGGTCCTGGAGGGATTCCGCTGGCAGGGCTACTCCCCGGTGGCGGCGAGCGTGGATCTGGTGTCGGCCGGTCCGGGCGACAGCGATGTGACCGTACGTGCCGCGACCCGGATCCAGCTCCACTGGCACAACAACGACTGGCGCGTGGTCGCCCCACCCGGCGGAACATGGGCCGGAGCGGCAGCACCAGTCGAGTCGCCGGACGGTTACGTCCGGTTCCCGGGCGGGGGTGGCTGATGTTCCCGCTCGACCCGTGTTCCCCGGTCACGGATCCGGCATGCGTCCAGCCGGTCGACAACGACGACAGCGGCAACCCGCTCGTCCCCTCGATCCCCGATATCCCCGGCATGATCGGCGGGAAGGTGCTGGATGAGGCGGCCGAGTCGTTCCAGGCGGCGGTCGGCTGGCTGATCTCCAAAACCGCGTCCTGGTGGGTGGAGACGCCCTCGCCGGATCTGGAGGACGAGTCGGCGATCGGCTACCTGCAGCTGCTCGTCCAGCCGTTGACGGTCGCAGTCGCGGTGATGGCGCTCCTGGTCGTCGCCGCGAGGATGGCGCTGACCCACAAGGCCAACCCGCTGCTCGACGCCGGCCGTGGCCTGGTCGTGCTGGCGGCGGTCACCGCGATCGGCGCGACCGTGCCGAACCTGCTGCTGCAGTGGGGCGACGAGTGGTGCGGCTGGGTGCTCAGCGCGTCCTCGCAGGGCGACTTCGCCCAGCGGATGACCAAGATCGTGACCTTCCCATCGGGTACGCCGGCCGCGCTGGTGCTGACCCTGTGCCTGTTCGCACTGCTCATCGGCATCGTCCAGGCGATCCTGCTGCTGTTCCGCGGAGGTGCGCTGGTCATCTTGGCGGGTCTGCTGCCGCTGGCGGCGGCCGGCATGATCACCTCATCGACCAAGTCGTGGTTCCCCCGGGTCGCGGGCTGGATGCTCGCGCTGATCTTCTACAAGCCCGCAGCGGCAGCGGTGTATGCGACCTCGTTCGCGCTGGTAGGGGAAGGCCAGGGCCTGCATGCCCTGCTCATGGGGTTCGCAATGATGCTGCTCAGCCTGATCGCCTTTCCCGTCCTGTTGAAGTTCTTCACCTGGACGACCGGGGGTATCCAGGCCAGTAGCGGCGGCGGGGTCCTCGGCGCGCTGATGGGCAGTGCCACCGCGATCGGCGCGCTTCGCGCCTACGGCGGAACGAGCGGCTCCGGAGGCGGACAGTCCGGTTCGGCTGGCGAACACGCCGACTACCTCAACCAGCAGCTCGGCGACCAGGACACTCCCCCGCCCGAAGACGGCCAGACGGGCCAGCCGCCCACCCCACCCGGCCAGGAGCACGGCGGGCAGGCACCGACCGGCACTCCCGGCCACGAGACCCCCGACCCGAGCGCCCCATCAGGAAGTGGCCATGCGGGCGCCAGCCACTCCGGGACGGGTCAGAGCCCGCAAGGCGGCGGTCACGGGTGGGCGCCACCCGACGGCGGTCACGGTGAACCGGTCGGCCCCACCCTCATCCAGACAGCGGAGAAGGAACAGCAACGCGGCGAAGACGCGGTCCGCTGGGCCGCCACCGGCGGCACGGGCGCCGCGGGCGGTGGCGGTGGCCCGACCGGCGCAGTCGGTGAAGGAGGCGGCGGCAGTGGGAAATGACATCCGCACCTATGGCGGCTGGCGACGTCGGCACGGCATCGGGCTGCTCGGCCTGGACACCATCTCCACCTTCGTCGCCCTGGGCACCGTGATCCTGCTGGTTCTGCTCGCCGCCACCGGGGAGTAGCCCTGCCTCCGCGACCACGACCACCTCCAGGACCTCCCGTGCCTGGTGGCCCGGGATCGGTCCGGTTTGTCGAAGACTCACCCACATACCCCCGAATCGATGCTCTGGGTTGCTGGACGAGCCCCGTCGTCGGCCAGGAACTCAACCCCAGCGGCCTGACGAAACGAGAACTCACATGACCAGTCACGCAACGCGCCATCGTCCCCACGCCCGTATCCGCCCCAGCCCGGCAAGCAGGACACACTTCGCCGCCCCATCGCCCAATCGGAGGACGACCTGATGACGCACGAACGCGAACACGACGACGTCCGGCGCGGCTGGTTCACCGAGATCCTCACCAGCGCCCTCAATGACCTGGCCCATGCCGAACGAGTCATCACCTCCTACGCCGCCCAGAATCCCGACGGATTCATCGCCTGGGGCATGGCCGAAGGCGAAGCCGTCCAAGCCCACCAAGCACTTCGCCAGGCACCCTCCCTCCACACCGCCACACCCACCGACTACACCGCCGTCAACGCCACCGCCGACGCTCTCTACGAACTCACCAGAAAGATTTCCCAGAGCCTGGTCCGGGCCGCCGAACTGGCAAGCGACCCCGACGACAAAATGGCCTGCCTCCAGGCCGCCCTGCACGCCGGCCGACTCCGAGAAGCCCTGCGGTAGCCGCCGTGGTCACCTTCGGGGAGATGACCGCGCTCGCCACCGAACACCTCACCGACCTACAACACCAACTCCACACCAAACACCTCGCCCGCGACCTGGGCCGACGCACCATTCCGCCCGAACTCGCACGCCTCACCCACGTCCTCGCGCGCTACCACGACCAGATCGCCAACGGCTTCGGCGCCCCGCACCCCCACACCACCGGCGTGCGGGACGCCGCCCACCGCGCCAGCACCCTCATCAAACAAGCCGAACAGATCCTCGGCCGACCCGCCGCCACAGAAACGCCAAAGTCGGTCCTGGCCCAGAAACTCCGCGCCACCTCCATCGCCCTCGGCTGCGGCCTGGACCTGCTATCCACCCACTTCCCCACCTCAGACGACCACACCCCGTCCGCAACCGCCGCCATCATCACGGCCCCCGACTCAGCCCGCACCCTCCTGCACCAACTCAGCACCCACACCGCCACCGTCGCCCACCTCGCCCAACGCACGCAGCCACCCGCAAACCAAGCCAGCGCCCTACTTTTACGCGCCGCCGTCCTGTCACGCATACACAGCGAAAATCAGACCCAACCCGCCATCATCGCTGTCCCACTCCACGGCACACCAGAACGCACCCCACCAGAAGTCGGCGAAGATTTCACCCAAACCCTCAGCGGTATCAACGTCAGCATCCAACGCCTGAGTAACTCCCAGCCCGCAACCTCAGTCACTACATGGCGCTACCTCGCCAGAGCCGCCACCATCATCTGCGACCTCAACCTCAAAACCATTCAGCAACTCATCTACCGCATGAAGGAACAAAACGAGCCCGACCACCGATCAGCCCTCCAACAAGCAACCACAGCCATAAAACAAACCGGCAAAAATGGAGAGACATCGTCCTACGCTGGGACGAACAAACAAACCACCACGGCCACCCCGCCAACGGCCCGGCAACCGACGCAAGCGACCTCATCCTCCGCCTCGGCCGCCTAATCCACGCCGACCCAGCCTGGACACCAAGCCCCCGCGCCTCCTACCAAATGAAACCACCCGAAGAGCTAGCACCCGACCTCGCCCAAGCAGCCCGCATCGCCACAGTCACCCTAAAAGCCATCGAGGCCTGCAACACCCTCGCGGCCAACCACCGCGCCGCAATCAACGACGCAGCAGTACTGGGCATACTGAACAAACAACGGCAATACCCGACCCACATGCCACGCGTCCCCGCATCAGCACACCAGCTATCCAAGGCTTACACAGCAGCAGAAGCAAAGGGCCACGAGGCGATAAGCACACTCGGCCAAGCAATCCAAGCCCTAACCACAGACCCCCAACCCCACTCCGACGAAGTACATCTAATAATCCGTCGAGCAGCAACTAACGAACAACATCAAGCTTCCCTGGCGGCAACTCACTTTCCAGCCCACATAAATGACTGTCTGCAGGCTCCACTGCATCAGACTTCCACACAGCGCCCAGACAACCCAACCTCGAATATTCGCAAGGTGTCGAACGGTGCTCCGAAGAGTAGTACCGCAGTACCGCCTCCCTCCCGCGGATGAGGACCGCAGTACGACGAAACAGGACGGAATCAGGCCTAGCGTCAAGGCCATGACGAAACCTGACAGTCCACTGTGGAGGTTCAGGGCGACCACCATGGCGCTGGCGACGGCGTTCGCTGTCGTCGCCGCCTGCGGGTCGGACGCCGACAACAGTGCGGCGCCCGCCGCGACCGGATCGCACGGCGCGCACGCGAGCGGGTCGTCGGCTCCACCGCAGCCGCTGCGCGCCGGCGAGAGGTTCGTCGACCTGAAGATGGCCAAGGCATACAGGCCCGCGCCGCCGGAGGGCGGCACGGACGAGTACCGGTGCCAGATGATCGATCCGGGCCTGACCAAGGCGGCGTTCCTGACCGGGACCCAGTTCACGCCGGAGAACGTCGCCATCGCACACCACGCCATCGTGTACGCGGTGCCGCCGGGTGGCGCTGCCGCAGTGCGCGAGCAGGACGCGAAGACCCCCGGCCTCGGCTGGCAGTGTTTCGGCGGGACCGGCGTGGCCGGCGCTGAGGTGGAAGAGGGGGAGGCGGCATGGGTGGACACCTGGGCGCCGGGCGCCACGGAGACGCTGCTCGACCAGGACGCCGGCTACAAGCTGGAGCCGGGCAGCCTGCTCATCCTCCAGATCCACTACAACCTGCTCGCGACCGACGGCAAGCCGGCCGGGTCGGACCGCTCGGGGGTGCGGCTGCGGCTGACGGACGGCACGCCGCAGACCCGGGAACTCGAGACGTGGTCGCTCGACGCGCCGATCGACCTGCCCTGCGCCGCCGACGAGTCGGGTCCGCTCTGTGACCGGGCGGCCTCGATCGCGGACGTGACGAAGCGGTTCGGGCCGGAGGTCGGCGAGATGGCGGACCGTCAGGTGGAGGAGTGCAACCCGGGCGGCGTGCCGAAGCCCGGTGACACCCAGACCTGCGACCATAAGGTGGAGGCGCCAATGACGCTGTTCGCCGGTTTCGGCCACATGCACATGCTCGGGCGGGCCATAAAGGTCGAACTCAACCCGGGCACACCGAAGGCCAAGGTCGTGCTGGACGTGCCGCAGTTCGACTTCGACAACCAGCGTCTGATGAAGCTGCCGTCGCCGGTGGAGATCGGCCCGGGAGACACCCTGCGGGTGACGTGCACGCACGACGCGGGGCTACGCAAACGCCTGCCGCAGCTGAAAAAACTCCCGCCGCGATACGTCGTGTGGGGCGACGGCACCAGCGACGAGATGTGCATTGGCATCATGACGGTCTCCCCCCGCAAGTCCTGACGAAGCGTCGAACGTGTGTGAGCTCACTGAGGTCGACAAGCCGAATACAGCTCTGAGCTCACACACGCCCGCACTGAACTCACACCCGTGCGGCGTCGTGGCGGTCGGACGGGCGGTGACGTGGGCAGCTGACCCGGCAGCGGAGCGGTCGATCACCTGCTCGGACGCTCCATGAAGGTCGAGGTCAACCCCGGCCCCGCCGATGCCCACACCATTCTCGACGTGCCGTCGTTCAACTTCGACGACCAGAAATACGAGCAGTTGGGCACTCCCTTCGTCCTCAAGGCCGGAGACAACGTCCGGGTCACCTGCACCCACGACGCCGGGCTACGCAAACGCCTGCCGCAGCTGAAAGAACTCCCGCCGCGATACGTCGTGTGGGGCGACGGCACCAGCGACGAAATGTGCACCGGGATTCTCATCGCCACACCTGCGACATGAAAGGCGACTTCTCTTGTCCCCCACGCCTTCCCCCGGCAAAGCAACGCCACGGGCCGATGCGCCACTACGGACACCGATCTGGACACTCCTGCCGCTACGCGTCTTCCTCGGCGGCACATTCCTCTACGCAGGCCTCTCCAAAATCCTCGACACCCACTACCTGGACCACACCTCACCCCTCGGCGTCCACGCTCAGATGCTGCACGCCGCGACAACCTCCCCGATCGGCCCGCTGGTGTCATTCGCGGCCGAACACCCGACCGTCACCGGCCTGGTTATAGCCTTCGGCGAGGTCGCTGTCGGGCTGGGTACTCTGCTCGGGCTGTTCACCCGCATCGCCGCACTCGGCGGGTTTCTCCTCGCGCTCAGCTTCTTCCTCACCGTGAGCTGGACGACCCGCCCGTACTACTTCGGCGCCGACATCGTCTTCGCAGCCGCCTGGACCCCGCTGCTGATTGCCGGCGACGCAGGCCTGTTCTCCACGACGGCCCGCCTGCGCGCCGCGATACGCCGTCGTCGCCAGCCGAACTCCACCCCAGACGACGTCAAGCGACGCATTCTGCTCTGGGGCGGCCTGATCACCGCGACGACCGCTACCCTCGGCGGCGGCGTCATCGCCCTTACCCGTCGCACCACCACCAACCCGAAACCAAGCCAGCCAACAGACCCGGGAACGAAATCCCCGACAGTGATCGCTGCGGTTTCTGCCGTCGCCGTCGGTTCGTCGACAAGCTTCACCACACCGAATGGTTCCGCGGCATACCTGTTACGCCCCTCGACCGACACCTTCATGGCATTCCTCGCCACCTGCACACACCAGGGCTGCCCCATCACGCCCACAGGCTCCGGCTTCCGCTGCCCATGCCACGGCTCCACTTTCGACGGCAACGGCCAAGTCACCGGCGGGCCGGCAACAAAACCCCTGATCAACGTGCCAGTGCAAGTCGTCGACGGGCAGGTCACCACCGCATAACCAGACCCAAGCCCGGTGTCAAGCACCCAAAGGGATGGCGCCGGAAATACCGCCAAAGTTGAGCGATACATACCGCATAAGTTTACCCGATATTTCCGTCCACAAAGGATCAGCTAGCCGCACCGGGCGGGTTCCGCGCATCCCATCTCTCGTACTTGGAATACTCGGCAAATCTTGGCTAACAGGATGGGCGCTGGTGGCGATTCCGCTAGTGAATAGCTTGTGACACTCGGCTGCACTGGGGGCGTACGTGTCTCACTGGGGATGTGAAGGACGCAGCTACCGTTCGGTGCGGCCGGGAGCGGTGTCACCGGACTCTAATTCCGCATATCTGCGGCTTTGCGGTGCCGGAGGGACAGGTTGTGTCGATTACTCATGTTCGGGGGAACAGACCATGGACTTCAGAATGCTCGGATCATTGGAGGTCAGCCAGGCGGGGAAACCGGTAGGACTGCTCGGACGCCGTCAGCGGAGCCTGCTGGCGGCCTTGTTGTCGCAAGCGAATCTCACCTCCAGTGTCACCTACATCACCGACGCGGTCTGGGAGAACCCACCGAGCGCGCCGGACTCCAACATCCGCACCTACGTCACGGGCCTGCGCAGACAGCTGCAGGAACCAGGCGAGCCGTCCCGCGGTTGCAGACTCGGCCGGGTGGCTACCTGCTGGTGGTTCGCGACGGCGAACTGGACGTTGCTGTCTTCGAGCAACTGGCTGACCGGCGACCGGGCCGCTGCCGTCGCCGATGTCGCCAACCGCTTCGACGCCGAGGTCGCCGAAACCGAAGGCCAGCTGCTGCAACAACAGTGCAGCAACGGCAAACCCATTCCCGGCAACACCCAAACCTGCGACTACCCGGTACCGCAGCCCATGAAGGTCTACGCGGGGCTGGGACACATGCACGCGGAGCGGATCGGCCCGGAGCGGTACGGCTGGGAACTACGGTCGCGCCCCCCGACGGACGCGCGAGATGAAGCGCTAAATCGGCCGGGTGAGTCCCAGGTCGTAGGCGAGGATGACGGCCTGGACCCGGTCCCGTGCGCCGATCTTGGCGAGGACCCGCCCGACGTGGGTCTTCACCGTCGACTCCGACAACGTGAACCGTTGCGCGATCTCGCCGTTGGTGAGGCCGTGGCCGATGGCGACGAGGATCTCGCGCTCGCGGCCGGTCAGGAAGCCCAGCCGGGGATCCTCCCGCACGGGCCCGCAGAGGTCATCGCCGAGTCGGTCGGCGAACGCGTCGAGCAGCCGCCGAGCCAGCGCCGACGCGATCACCGCGTGCCCGGCAGCGACGGCCCGGATGCCGGCGAGCAGCTCCTCCGGGCGGGTGTCCTTCAGCAGGTAACCGCTCGCCCCGGCCCGCAGCGCGGCGAGCGCGTACCGGTCCACGTCGAACGTCGTCAGCACCAGGATCCGCGAACGCCTACCGGCGGCGACGATGCGCCGGGTGGCCTCGATCCCGTCGACGCCCGGCATGCGGATGTCAATCAGCACCACGTCGGGATGCAGCTCGGTGGTCCGCCGAACGGCCTCGGCGCCGTTCTCGGCCTCGCCGACGATCTCGGTGTCGGGGGTGCTCTCCAGCAGCATGCGAAACCCGAAGCGCTGCAGCGGCTGGGCGTCCACCACGAGCACAGTGATCATGAATGGTTGCCTTTCCGGGTCGAGTAGACCGTCCAGCCGTTCGTCCACTGCGGGGCTGGCGCTGACCGTGCCGCCGTAGAGCGCGGCGCGTTCGGCCATGCCGGCGAGGCCGAGACCTGCGTCGCCCGCGATGCCTTCTTCATACTGAGCGAACCTGAGGCGACTGTTAGAACGGCGCTCAGGCCGGTTGGCCGCCGGCGCGGGGTCGTCGTCGGGCGGGCCGCTGTCGTGCACGACGATGTGGACCTGGCAGGAGTCGGCCGCCAGGTTCAGGTCGACGGTGGTGCGCGGGCCGGCGTGCTTGAGGGCGTTGGTCAAGGCCTCCCGCACGATGCGGAAGGCGACCAGTTGCACGCCGAGGTGCAGCCGGTCGGGGCTGCCGGATCGCAATCATTGCAACAGCCGATTTCGCAGCGCTCGGATCCGTGCTCCAGGGCGACGTTCGACTCCTTGCGGTGCTCGATGATCAACCTTGTCTCGATCGGGGCTGGGAGACACTTGCGCACGGAAGCAGCCGAGGCTCCTCGGAAATAGCTCTAACTTAGAGCACGCTGTTTGGGTTTTCTGAGAGGGAAGGGATTTGTGTCTATTTATAGTCATATGCCGGGTTTGTGATCGCACAGGTGTCCTGTTGGTGGCAGATCTGGAGCCGGGCTCGGGTGGCTGCTCAAGACGGCAGGGTGAGTATTGGATCGAACTCGGGCCACTCCTACAGGACGTAGGTGGTGGCCAGCGGCACGTGCCGTAGCACGCCATCGCGGAGCATAGAAGTCATCCTGCAGGGTCGGGGCCCGTGGCATAGGTGGTCGCGTTTCCGGGAGCGGCTGCAGAGCTTGAGCCACTCGCTATACCACGCCGGCGAACCCGCCCTCGGTCAGGCGTCGGGAGCAGCACCCCCTGCAGGCCACATGATTCATGTTCTCGTCCGAGGCAAGGTCAACCTAATGAACACGGCGACCGCGCGGTCATGGCTCCCCTCTGTGTCAAGGGGCCGTACTGAGGGCGGCCGTAGGCTGGGTGATGCGGGTCCGGGAAGTGGCTTGTCCGAAGTGCCAGGCATGAGGATGTGAGTCGGCCACGCTGGATTCGACTGAAGCCGTCTCTGCGTTGGCCGTTGCGCCACGGCAGGTCAGCGCCGCCTCCGGCTGTTCGGTGGGCTCGGCAGTTCAGCGGCGATCTCGGCGAATCCGTCCAACACTTCAGGGCTGAAAGTACCCTTGACGGCCTCGGCTTCGGCGACGGTGAGCCGCGCCTTTCTAGGGATCGAATGGTAATAGCGGCCGGTGAACCGAATACCGGCCAAGCCGAGCTTGCTCGCGGCCAGCGGTTTGATGTCGCCGGTACCGTAAACATCGATCACCCGCTGGAACCGTCGCCGGTCACCGCTGTCGCGAAACCTTGCCCAAGCGACCGAGACGAGGGCGGTGTTCCCCCTCCGGTCGGCGATCGCGAAAAGCCTCCGATTCAGCGATGTGCATGGATTTCGGATGACGGTTCGCTGCACCTCCCCCCAAGTGACGCGCAAACACCCCGCGTCCCGTTGATCGAGCGACCGTCTGACCTGCCGCATGCCCAGGCGCCGCCATGCCTTGTCGGCATTCCCCTTACGCGCGGAACGCCTTGCATCCCCTTTGCGGGCATTGACGGTCTTCGCACTCACCGAGGAGGCTTCGCCCGCCCCCACGCCCGCGGCGCCGCCGGCGACTCCGCCACTTCCCACCATCTGATCGCGGCCAATCCGGCCGCGATGGCCTTTCCCCCGCCACCGTCATCGATGCGAATCCGTCGACCGTTCTTCGTGATCCAGCGCTCCGCCATAACCGCCCTCCCAACCTCATCGGTCGGATCCCAGTAAGGCTAGAGCAGGCCACGGACGATTCCTGGCGGTCTCCCCACGACGTCCGGATCCGGACGTGGCGTGCCAGAAGCGGACCGGAAGCGCAGATCATCTTTACGGACATCTGCGCGGAAAGCCCGCCACGAGATCTTCAGCGAGCGGGCCCCCGGGAGCCCGTCAGCCTCGGAGGGTCGCCGCGTGGTCCGGGACGTGGGTCTGCGCGTCTCGCGGGGGCCGCTCGTAGCCCTTGGAAGGCGGGCGTTCGGGGAACCGGAGCGGTGGATGCTCCACTTCGTGGTAGGGGATGCTCGACAGCAAATGGGAAATCATGTTGATGCGGGCCCGGCGCTTGTCGTCGCTTTCGACCTCGAACCAGGGTGCCTCGGGGATATTGGTGTGGACGAACATCTCGTCCTTGGCGCGCGAGTACTCCTCCCAGCGCGATATCGACTCCAAGTCCATGGCGGACAGTTTCCATCGCCGCATGGGATCTTCGAGCCGTTTGCGGAAGCGGCGTTCCTGCTCGGCGTCGCTTACGGAGAACCAGTATTTGCGCAGCAGGACGCCGTCCTCGACGAGCATGCGCTCGAAGGTCGGGCACTGGTGCAGGAAGCGCCTGTACTCCTGGTCGGTACAGAAGCCCATGACCCGTTCGACGCCCGCGCGGTTGTACCAGGACCGGTCGAACAGGACGATCTCCCCGGCCGCGGGCAGGTGTTCGACGTACCGCTGGAAGTACCACTGGGTTCGCTGCCGCTCGGTCGGCGTCGGGAGCGCGACGATGCGGGCGACGCGGGGATTGAGGTACTCGGTGACGCGTTTGATGGTGCCGCCCTTGCCGGAGGCGTCCCGTCCTTCGAACACCACGGCGATGCGCACCCCCTCGGCGCGTGCCCAGTCCTGCATGACCATCAACTGCTCCTGCAGCCGGAGAAGTTCACGCTCGTAGATCCGCCGGGGCAATCGCCGGGATGAGCCCATACCGCCTCCATATGTCGAACATGCGCGCCTCCGCCTCAGTCTGGCGGATGCGCCACCCCATCCCGCGTGGGGCCTGGGTCGGGGTCTTCGCACTCGGCGCCGTGGTCGCGGTGGGCCAGGGCGCGGTAGGGCGCGCCAAGGCCGGGAGTCTCCGTCGTCTCTCGCGCGGAACTCGCCGGCCGCGCGTCGAGGGGCCGCTGTCCAGGGCCAGGTGTGCGGTCACGGAAAGGTGATCTCGGCCTTTAGGTCCAGGTACTCACCGTACTGCCGGGCGGCCTGGTCCAGGGCTTCGATTTCTGAAGGCGTAAGGGTTCGGTAGGGCCGCAGGTCGAAGCGCACACGGTCGCGGCCGATGGTGCGCCGCATGGAGGTGAGGAGCTGCCCGTCGACCAGGGCCATGCCGATCGCGGACTCCCGGGTGCGCGGCACGACGCCGGCGGCGTCCAGCACCCAGCGGGAGTCCTGGTAGCCGCGGTAGGTCTCGTCGAGGACCTGCAGAAGGTGGGCCGCGGGGTCCTGCCGCCGGTCGGGGGCTTCTCCGGGGGCGTGCCAGAAGGTGCGACCGTCGTGCTCGAACGAGTCGAGCCGGTCGCGCACGTGCCGCAGGCCAGCGCGCACGTCGGTGAGGGTGAGCGTCGCCCAGTAGGCGAGGTCCCGTTCAGTGGCCGGGCCATGCCCGGTGAAGTAGCGCAGCGCGAGTTCGGCGAGGGCCTCGTCCCGGGAGAGCCGCCGCGGTGCGGGCACGCGCTCGGCCATCAGCGCGTAGGTGTGTTCGCCGTCGACAACTCGGCCGCTGCAGATCAGGCGGTTCAGTTCGGCGTGGGCCAGCAGGATCATCAGCATGTGCCCGCTGCCCTGGACTCCGCGCTCGCGCGACTCCTCTGCCAGCTGGGTGCGGGTGAGGTGTCCCCGGCTCGCCAGCGCCTCCATGACGGCGGCGGTGGCCCGGTCAATGGTGCGTTCGTCGAGGCCGTGGGTGTCGCGCAGCTGCTTGCCAGTGATCCGCCGTACACGGGGGCCGGTCAGATCGAGCAGCCAGCCGATGTCCTCGGCCCGCACGAAGTGCCACGTCGGGCGCAGGACGTGGGTGCGCACGACGGCTCCGTCGTCGCAGAGGGACGCCAGGTCGGCCCCGTCGGGTTTCCGCGTGCGCGAGGCCACCGCCCAAGCCGACTGACTCGGGTTTTCCGCCTGGACGGCCAGCAGTGTGCCAACCGCCTCGTCCGCCGACCCGGCGTGGGGCCGAACCAGGTGCTGACTGCGCAACCTCCATCGAGCGATGTCGACGTCCCGCACCATGCCCCACTCTCCGATCCGAGCCGTTACCAGGCTAACCAAGCACCTCGACGACGGCGTACTCGACTTGGCCTGGAAGTACGGCGCCGTGCCGGGACGTGGCGAGGTACTGCAGGTACGGTCGCCTGACGGCAGTGCGAGGTTCGTCGACTCAACGATCAACCACTGGCTGTCTTCGCTGCACCTAGTCGGCAGCCGCCGCAGTGCTGGACCTATGGCTCTACTGGCCGACGTGGAACCTCTTCTGCTGCCGAGCCGGGACTCTCCCGGACCGCCTGCGGTGGGCCGGATCTCAATCGGCGACAGAAGCTGCCCTGGTGATTACGGTGAGTGCCCATATGGCGAGTGGTCACCTTGGACAGCTTCGGCGGTTGGTGAGCACAAGGTGCGCACGAACTGAAATGGATCATGGTGGACGAGGGTGCATCGCGGGAACGCTGACCTGCGGGAACGTGAATTTGCCGGGATGGCGAATCATCACATAGCACGCCCGAAAAAGAACTGCTAATGCGGTTTGGGTGCAAGCCCATCCGGGGTTCAAATCCCCGATCCTCCGCCTCTGACCAGCGGTTCCCTTGATCCCGTCGGATTGAGGGAACCGCTGGTTTCGCTTTGGGGGGCCTATGGGGGCCAACGCGGCGGGGGACCACTGCCGCGGCCGCCTCGGCGGCGGCGTTGAAGACCGCGTCGGTATCGCTGATCGGATTCATGGTGAACCGCCAGACCGAGCACCGGCTGCAGACAGAGCAAGCCGAACAGAGCCGCCAGCTCAGGCTGGACTCGGCGATGCGCGCGGGGCAGCTGATCGCCCCCACCGACGGGGCCTCATCCGATCCGGCCGCACTGGCCTCCGGGCTCCTCGCGCTCACCAAACTCGACAACGCCGATCTCGCCGTGACCCTGCTGGTCGACCTGTGGTCCCCCAAGAATCCGCGTGTCTCCCATGAGACCGCCGTGCTCATCATCGACGCGGCGCTGCGTTCGCCATCGTCCAACGCACAGCTCATCGCCGCCGAACTGCTGTGCCGCCACTCGACCCGCCTCAACCCCTGTCAGTCCCTGCACTGGCCAAGCGCGGTGGAGGGCTGCTGGATGCCAGATCTCAGCCCACGAGCCAAGCTGCTGCTGGTCGAGGCGCTAGTGAACATGACATTGGCGGGACCGACCAACGAGAGCGCCCTACGCGCGGTCGCCGTCCGTCTCTACGGCATCTGGCGCGACGATCCCGAGCCCCGTGTGCGGGGCTGCATCGGCAAGCTCATCGACTCACTGATCGGCAGGCTCAACAACCTCGGCTGCAAGGACTTCACGCAGGGCACCCAACAGGTCATGCTCAGCGAGCTGCAGGAGGCCGCCCGGAGCAGGAACGACAACCCGGACGGCTACCTCGACCGGTTGTCGACCAGATTCGCCGACGACCTCCGCGACTGGGAGTGGCGTTGGGCGGCTGGTCGTGAAGCCTTCCGGGTGATGTTGATCATCTGGGTTGGGGGCGGTCACGGTGGTGCTTGAGGCTGAGCGGTGGCTTGAGCTGCGCCGGTTCCGGGCGTTGCGGGAATCGGGTGCGACGATCTCGGAGATCGCCCGGGAGACCGGGTTGAACTGGCGCACGGTGCGCAAGTACCTGCAGGAGGACGGCCCGGTGGCGGCGCCTCCGGTGGCGGCTCCGCGGCCGAGTCGGCGGAACCAGATGATCGCGGCGTACGCTCCGGTGATCGATGCGTGGCTGCGGGCCGAGTTGCTGCTCAAGGGCACGGTCATTTGTGAGCGGCTGGTTGAGGAGTACGGGTTCGCCGGCAGCTATCAGCGGGTGAAGCTGTATCTGCAGGAGGCACGCCCCCGGATCGCTGAGGAGCTGGGGTTCACTTTCGGGGAGCTGGCGGGGCTGCATCGCCGGTTCGAGGTGGTTCCGGGTGCCCAGGCCCAGGTCGACTGGGGTGATGAGGGCGGCGTCCTGGCGCACATGGGCATCGCGAAGGTCTACTCCTTCCACATGGTGCTGTCGTATTCGCGGGACCCGTTCTGCTGCTTCACCACCAGCCAGGACCTGGCCACCTTCTGGGCGTGTCACCGTCGGGCGTTCGAGCATTTCGGCGGGGTGCCGGGCTCGATCGTCTACGACCGGACCAAGACCGTGGTGCGGCGGCACGTCGCGCCGGGCAAGGCGGTGCCGCTGCATCCCGAGGCGGTGGCGTTTGCAGAGCATTACGACTTCACCATCGATGTGCTGGCCGCCTACCGCCCGACAGGCAAGGGCCGGGTCGAGCGGCAGGTCACCATCATCCGCGATCACGTGCTGGCCGACCGGTCGTTTTCGTCTCTGGACGAGCAGGATAAGGCGTTCCTGTCGTGGGTGCCGCTGCGGCGTCGCACCGTCCACCGCACCCACGGCGAGGTGATCGGGGTGCGGGCCGGCCGCGACCATGCCGCGCTGCGGCCGGCTCCGGCCCGCCCGTATCTGGTGGTCGACCGCATCTGCGGCACGTCGGCAAAGACTGCCTGGTCGCCTTCGAGGCCAACCTCTACTCCGTTCCAGCGGCCCGGGTGTTTCCCCGGCAGTTGGTGGAGGTACGGGCGTCGGCGGCCACCGTCAGCCTGCACGCCACCGTCCCCGACGAGCACGGCATCACCCTGTTGGCGGTGCATCCACGGGCGGTCGGCCGCGGCGCCAAGGTGGTCGACCCCGACCACTGGAACGGGCTGCCCGATGGGCACACCCGCGCCACCACCACCGGCGGGCCAGATGGTGACGCCGGGCGGGGCGCCGACGACCTGGCCCCACGCCGACGGCGCCCGGAACCGGCCGGAGCTCTGCGCTTCTTGCTGGCCAGGGCCGACGCCGCCAAGGTCGAGGTCGACCGGCGACCGCTGTCGGTCTATGACCAGATCACCGGCACCGGCCCCTTCACCTGACCACGCAGACGTTCACGAGCCGATCTTCACGAGCCAGAGGGATTGAAATCCGTTGAGTGATTTGGTCACCACCCGGATCCGCGCCACCGCCGCCAAGCTCGGGCTGCCGCACCTGGCCGAGCAGCTGGGCGAGTTCGTCGGCCGCGCCGACGAGGCGAAGATGGGCTATCTGGACTTTCTGGATCTGGCATTGGAAGAAGAGCTCGCCGTCCGTGAGGAACGCCGGATCCGGCATGCGCTGCGCATCTCCCGGATGCCGCACCATAAGACCCTCGACGACTACGACTTCTCCTACCAGCCCGAGCTGGACGCCCGCAAAGTCCGGGACCTGGCCGCCTTGGCGTTCGTGAAGGCCAAGTCCAACGCCGCCCTGCTCGGTCCGCCGGGAGTCGGCAAGACCCACATCGCCGTCGCCCTGGCGGTCGCGGCCTGCCGGGCCGGGTTCAGCGTCTACTTCACCACGCTGGACGACATGGTCCGCCAACTCAAAGCCGCCGACGCCATCGGGCGGCTCGCCGCCAAGCTACGCGTCTATCTCCGTCCGCACGTCCTGGTGGTCGACGAGATCGGATATCTGCCGCTGGCCCGGGATGAGGCCAACCTGGTCTTCCAGATGATCTTCAAAAGGTATGAGAAGGGTTCGATCCTTCTGACCAGCAACAAAGCCTTCTCTGAGTGGGGAGGCGTGTTCGGCGACGAGGTCCTGGCCCACCGCCATCCTCGACCGGCTCCTGCACCACTGCGAGGTCACCGCCATCAACGGCCCCAGCTACCGCCTCAAGAACCGCCTCGCCGCCGTCAACACCGAGATCGCCGCCACCGGCTGACACCCAGTAGTCGAGCCCGTCGGCACCCGCGGCACGTTCGGTCGGCGCCGGTGGACATTCCTCAGCCTTCACCAATTTCAGCGCGATACCGGGCCTCGTCCAGGTCCTCAGCCAGATCAGCCAAGGTGACCTCGGGATTCAGCGCGGTGATCACACGTTCAGGCAATGGCCGCAGCGAGTAGATGTGACGCACCGCCTCCAGATCGACCGAGACCTGGTAGTAGTCCTCGGCGAACCGCCGGAATCTCTCAGGGACGGGATCGATGAGCAGCCCGAAGAGGCGGGCTGCTCCATCGGCATCCTTCTCACCATCGGGATAGTCGATCTCACCCACGTGCCAGCGGTCATCGCCGATCTCGCGCCACAGACACGCGGTGATCAAAGGCATCCCGGACTGGTCACAGAAGGCCGGCTCCTGGACGCACGACCTGAAGACCTCCGGAACCGAGTCCAGAACCCCCGGCCAAGGCCCTTCGTTCACATACGGGCTCATCATCGACTCGTGAGCAAGCCCGCGAACATAGGCACCAGCCGCCGAGAAGACGATCGAGTACTCATCCCCCGAGCCGTTCCTCATCGAGGCCACCTCCTCCTCCGGCGACCAGTCCGCAGAGAAGGAGTAGTACCGGCTCTCCCAGTCGGGGCTCAAAATCGCCTCCAGCACGGACATCGCTCGGCACAGGTCTCGAAGCCGATCGATGTCGGGCAGCGATCGAGCCACCTCATGAGCAGTCATAAACAGCATCTAACCGGATAACGAGCACCCCACAAGCCTCCGCCGACCCAACGGCCCGCACCAGGCTGGATCGCCACCCGGAAAACCACCCACCCCCACATCGACGGACGGAGCCCATCAACCCGAGACACCTCTGCACGTCTATCCGTACCCAGGTCTGCACGCGAAGGAGTACGCCGACAGTAGTACGGTCGTTCATCGACCGCCGACTGTTTCCGGCCTCCACACCGGCACGAGGTGCTGCTCTACGGTGAGGGGATGCTGACGGTAGGGGTCGATCTGGCGGCAGAGCCGCTCAAGACCGCCGTGGCCTGCATCGAATGGTCCGACGGCATCGCCCGAGTAAGCCAGGTCGAAACACGCGCCAACGACGGCCTGATCCTGGATACGATCGCCAGCGCCGACAAGGCCGGCATCGACTGTCCGTTCGGCTGGCCGGACGCCTTCGTCGACTTTGTCACCGCGCACCGGGCCGGCAACCTCAAGGTGCCCGACGGCGTGACCGGGCTCGGCTGGCGCCGCGATCTCACCCTCCGGGTCACCGACCAGATGACCTACGAACAAACAGGACTCCCGCCCCTCAGGGTCTCCGCCGACCGCATCGGCCACACCGCGATGAGATGCGCCGGCCTGCTCGCCGCACTGGCACACCGAGGGCAGCCGGTCGATCGCAGCGGCGCCGGCGTCGTCGTCGAGGTCTACCCGGCGGCCTCCCTCAAACTCTGGGACCTCACCCACCGCAGCTACAAAGGAAAGGACAAGCAGCGCGAACGCGAGCACTTGGTCGGGAAGCTCAAGGACACTGCGCCGTGGCTCGACCTGAACAGCAGCGAGCAGCAGTGCCTTGACTCAGACGACGTCCTCGATGCCGTCATCGCCGCCCTCACCGCACGCGCGGCAAACCTTGGCAAGACGATCAGCCCGCCCCGGCAACATCTGACCACCGCACGGACCGAAGGCTGGATCGCGCTACCCGCCTTCGCCCTGCCCGAATTACCCACCTAACACTCACTTCGCGGCTACTTGTTTCATTGCCTCAGGACCGGTGCCCGGCCAGGCTCGGTCCAGGCGCCCGGGCCGTCGCTCTCTTTGCGGCTGCCCACGCTGGTCGTGTGGCTCTCTTTTGGCCTGCGCGGTC